>DATGQT010000189.1:0-34624 GCA_035304085.1 Rubricoccaceae bacterium | reverse complement strand
GTCGACGTAGCCGTGGGAGGAGGCCGTGATGAGGACGAGGTCGTCGGGGGTCGCCTGCGCCAGCCGGTCGGCCTGCGGGATCCGGGCGCGGAGACTGTCGGGGACGGGGCGGCCGGCGAGGAGGTCGAGGACGGCGCGGAGCGTGGCCTTCCGCGCGTCGGCGGCCCCGGCTCCCTGCCCGTCGTGGGCGGCGAGGAGGGGGACGGCGACGACGGCGTCGAACTGCCCGCTCGCGGCGAGGCGCGGGGGGAGGGCGGCCTGGAACTGCCGGGCGTCGTTGGCGGCGAAGCGGAGGTCCCACGCGGGGTCGGCGAAGGCGTCGACGCCGAGGGAGACGACGTACGCGCGGCGTTCCCGCACGGGCACGGCGCCCTCGGGCACCGTCAGCCCGGCGTAGGTCGTGCGGCTCTTCACGCGGTCGGCGTTGAAGGCGTAGGCGGAGAACGTGAGGGTGTCGGCATCGGAGGGGAGGGCGAGGCCGTCGAAGGTGAGCGTGGCCGTGCCGGCGCCTTCCACGAGCACGCCGTCGCGCCAGGCGACGAGCTGGCCGTCGCGGAAGAGGCGGAGGTCGTGGGCGCCGCTCACGTGGGTCGCCCCGCCGTACGCCCGCTCCAGCCCCTCGACCGAGACGGTGACCGAGGCCGTCCCGTCGGCGGCGAGGGTGACGTCCGTGATCGCGACGACGGGCTGGACGCGGTTGCGCTCGAGGAGGCCGCGGACCTCGGGGAAGGCCTCGCCGGCGAGGAGGCGGGGGAGGAGGCGGGGCTCGTAGAGGTCGGCCATGAACGCCTCGATGGGCAGCGGCGTGAGGGGGTCGTCCGGGGCGACCCAGTGGAGGCCCTCGACGGCCTCGAGGTCGTTCGTGTCGAACCGCCCGTCGGGCGCGACGACGGCCCAGGTGCCGTCGGTGAAGGAGACGAGGCTGGCGACGCGCTCGCCGGTGGCGGCGTCGAAGAGGTGCGTCTGCGTGTCGCCTGCAGCCAAGACGTACTGCCCGTCGGAGAAGAAGGTGACGGCGGTGACCCAGGTGGCTGGGACGTCGAAGCGGCGGCGCTCCTCGCCCGTCTCGACGTCGTACAGCCGAATCGTGCCGTCGTCGCTCCCCGTGAGGAGGAGGCGGCCGTCGGCCGAGAAGGTGGCGGCCTTCACGCGCTCCGAGTGGCCCTCGAAGTACCGGAGCCGCGCGCCCGTCTCGAGGTCCCACAGCAGGGTGCTGTCGGGCACCCCGCCGAACGTGAGGACGTGCCGGCCGTCGGGGGCGAAGGTGGCGTAATAGAAGAGGTCGTAGCCCACTCCACGGCCGTCGAACCGGCGGCGCTCGGTGCCCGTCGCCGTGTCCCACACTCGCGCCGTCCGGTCCAGACCGGCCGAGAGCGCGAGGCGCCCGTCAGGGGAGAACGAGACGGAGGTGACCCACTGGGCGTGCCCTTCGAAGCGGCGGAGCTCGGCGCCCGTCTCGGCGTCCCACAGCCGCGCGGTGTCGTCCTGATTGCCGGTGAGCACGTACCGGCTGTCGGGGGAGAAGGCGACGGCGTTCACGCCGGCGGGGTCCTCGGGGTCATCGCTGGAGGGGCCTTCTAACGTACGGAGGAGGGCGCCGGTCGCGGTGTCCCAGAGCCGTGCGTACGTGTCGTAGCCGCCCGTGAGGAGGTACCTGCCGTCGGGGGAGAAGGCGACGGCGCTCGCCTGATCCGCGTGGGCCTCCAGGCGGAAGGCCTCGGCGCCGGTCTCGAGGTCCCAGCGCCGGGCGACGCCGTCGACGTCGCCTGTGAGGAGGTGCCGGCCGTCGGGCGAGGCGGCGAGGGCGAAGACCCAGCCGATGTCGCCCTCGAAGTGCCGGAGCGGCTCGCCCGTGCCCGCGTCCCACAGCCGCGCAGCGTCGTCGGCGCCGGTGAGGAGCCGGCCCCCGTCCGGCGAAAACGCGACGGCCTCTACGAGCCCCTGCGCCAGCAGCCGGAGGCGCTCGCCCCCCGTTTCGGCGTCCCAGAGCCGCACCGTCTCATCGTGGCTGCCCGCGAGGACGAGGCGGCCGTCGGGGGAGAAGGCGACGGCGGTGATCTGCGGGGCGACGGCGTCGAGGTCGCCCTCGAAGTGGCGGAGCTCAGCGGCCGTCTCCACGTCCCAGATCCGCGCGCGCCCGTCCCAGCTGCCGGTGAGGAGGCGTCGCCCATCGGGGGAGAACGCGAGGGAGGTGAACCAGGCAGAGGTGGAGGGGCCGGTGAAGCGGCGGAGCACGGCGCCGGTCTCCACGTCCCACAGGCCGGCCCCGTCCCATCCCCCCCACACGGCGCGCCTACCGTCGGGGGAGAAGTCGACGGCGAGGATCGAACCGGCCGCCTCTCGCCGCCGGAGCTCCGCGCCGCTCCCGGCGTCCCACAGGCGGGCCGTGTGGTCCTCGCCCCCGGTGAGGACGTACCGCCCATCCGGCGAGAACGCGACGCCGTTCACCTCCCCCTCGTGCCCCTCGAAGCGGCCGGCCTCGGCGCCGGTCGCGACATCCCACAGGCGGGCCGTGCCGTCCTCGTCGCCCGTGAGGGCGTACCGCCCGTCGGGCGAGAACGCGACGTCCCGGACCTCTCCGCCGTGCCCCTCGAAGCGTCGGAGCTCGGCGCCGGTGGCCCCATCCCAGAGGACGGCTGCGCCCTCCTCTCCCCCCGTGAGGACGAGCCGGCCATCGGGGGAGAAGACAGCGGAGGTGATCCAGCTCGTCTGCCCCAGCTGCACGACGAGCTGGGGCTGCTCGGGAGGAGGTGGACCCTGAGCGGCCGCTCCTCCTGTCGCATACCGGAGGGCGACGAGCACCAGGAGCAGTCGTCTATACCTGTTCTGGGAGGCGCGGCCTGTACGCATGCACATCGCAGGGTGGAAGGCTCGGTACAGTATGCGTAGAACCTACGGAATCGTAGGGGGATCGGCCGATACCGGAGGCCGTCCCGTATTTTCATCCTCTCACGCCGCGCCTCCGCCCATGCCCCCACTCGACCTCGCCGCCCTCCGCGCCCAGACCATCGGCGTCGACACGCCGGTCGTGACGCCGTTCGGCGAGCGCCTCCTCGTCTACGCCGACTTCACGGCGTCGGGCCGGTGCCTCGCCTTCGTCGAGGACTACCTCCGCGAGGTGGCCGCGCTCTACGCCAACAGCCACACCGAGGACAGCCTCACCGGCCGCGCCACGACGCACCTCCTCCACGAGGCCGAGAGCGCGATCAAGGAGGCGCTCAACGCGGGCGAGGGCGGGAAGGTCATCGCCTGCGGCACCGGCTCGACGGCCGCCATCCACAAGCTCCAGGAGATCCTCGGCGTCGCCATCCCGCCGGCCACGCGCCACTTCCTCCGTGCCACCCTCGGCGACGACGCCTTCGCGGCCGTGCGCGCGGCGCAGCCCGTCGTCTTCGTCGGCCCCTACGAGCACCACTCGAACGAGGTGACGTGGCGCGAGGGGCTCTGCGAGGTCGTCGAGGTGGACCTCACGCCCGAGGGCGCCCTCGACCTCGCCCACCTCGACCGCCTCCTCCAGGACCCCGCCTACGAGGGCCGCCGCAAGATCGGCTCGTTCTCGGCCGCCTCGAACGTGACCGGCCTGAAGTCGCCCGTCCACGAGATCGCACGGCTCCTCCACCGCCACGGCGCCCTCGCCCTGTTCGACTACGCCGCCGCCGCGCCCTACGTCCCCATCGACATGAACCCGGCCGGGGACCCCGAGGCCGCCCTCGACGCCGTCTTCCTCTCGCCGCACAAGTTCCTCGGCGGACCGGGCGCCGCGGGCGTGCTCGTCTTCCACGAGCGGCTCTACGACCCGACGCTCCCGCCGAGCGTCGGCGGCGGCGGGACCGTGGACTACGTCAGTCCGCGCGGGCACGACTTCACGGCCGACATCGAGGCGCGGGAGAAGGCGGGGACGCCGGGCGTGTTCCAGATCCTCCGCGCCGCGCTGGCGCTGGAGCTCAAGCGGGCCCTCGGCCTCGACGCCCTCCAGGCGCGCGAGCACGCGCTGCTGGCGCGCGCGTTCGCGCGGTGGTGCGGCGACGAGCGGATCGAGATCCTCGGCCCGGCCGACCCCACGCAGCGCATCGGCATCGTCTCGTTCAACCTCCGCGACGGCCACGGCGGCCGCCTCCATCCCAAGCTCGTCGCCGTCCTGCTGAACGACCTCTTCGGGATCCAGAGCCGCGCGGGGTGCTCGTGCGCCGGGCCGTACGGCCACCGCCTCCTCGGCATCGGCGGGGAGCTGAGCGACCGCTACCGGAACGCCATCCGCGAGGGCGCCCACGGCGTCAAGCCGGGCTGGTGCCGCGTCGGCTTCCACTACGCCATGGACGACGCCGAGGCCGACTACATCGTCGAGGCGGTCTCCTTCCTCGCCGCCCACGGCAGCCGGTTCCTCCCGCTCTACCGGTTCCGCCTCGCCTCCGGCAAGTGGACGCACCGCGACGGCCCGCCGGCACTCCCGGCGTTCTCGCTCGCCGCCGCCCGCGCCGCCGCCCCCTCGGCGCCCGCGCCGCTGCCCGAGGCCGAGCGCCGCCGCCGCTACGCCGAAGCCCTCGACGAGGCCCGCCGCCTCGCCGACGCGCTCCCGGAGCCCGCCTGCGACGCCCGCCTCGACGGCGCGCTCGGCGACCTCCAGTTCTTCGCCCTCGCCGGCGACACGCTCGACGAGACGCACGCCGACGACGCCCTCTGCGGCAGCCCCTGACGGCGTCTGCGCACGCGTCAAGCGATCTGCTTCCAGGCCTCCGTCTGGCGCGGGAGCACGTCGGCCGGGTCGAGGTCCGGGTGGAGGAGGGCCTCCGAGACCCGCTCCATCCGCGTGCCCTGCGAGCCCTTGACGAGGACCACGTCGCCCGGCCGGGGCTCGTAGACGCGGCCCCCCCGCAGCGACTCGGCCAGCGCGGACGAGCGCTCGTGGAGCGTGACCCGCTCGCGCAGCGCCGGCGGCAGCGTCGCGGCGGCCCGCGCCATGATCGGCCCGACGGCGTGGAGGACGTCGACCGTCCCGGCGGCCTCGGTGAGGACGCGGGCGTGCTCCTCGACCTCCGTCGCGCCCAGCTCCAGCATGTCGCCGAGGAAGGCGACGTGGCGCGCGCCCTCCTGCTGGAGCAGGACGCGGAGCGCGGCCAGCGTGGCGTCGGGCGAGGCGTTGTAGGTGTCGTCGAGGAGGACGCTGCCTCCGCGCCCGCGGAGGCGGTTGAGGCGGCCCTTCTCGGGCTTCATCCTCGCCAGCCCCCGGTTGATCGCCTCGTCGCTCATCCCGAAGGCGAGGCCGGCGCTGAAGGCCGCGAGGGCGGTGTAGGTCCCGGGCTCGCCGAGCATCGGCAGCGCCGCCGTGATCCGGTCCGGCCGCACGTCGCAGCCGGGGCCGATGCCGAAGGTGATCGTCCGGCCCCGGTTGACCTCGGCCATGGCGAGCACGCGCGGGTCGTCGCCGTTGAGGCAGGCGGTGCCGTTCTCGTCCAGGGCACGGACGAGCTCCGACTTCTCGCGCTGCACCCCCTCGATGCTCCCGAACGTCTCGACGTGGACGCCCCGCACGTTCGTCACGACGGCGACGGTGGGGGGGAAGTAGTCGCAGAGCGCGTGGAGGTCGCCCGCCAGCCGCGCGCCCATCTCCAGGACCAGCTTCGTCTCGGGCGTGATCGCGCGGTTGAGGACGAGGAGCGAGAGGCCGAGTGGCGTGTTCATGTTGCCCTCGGAGGCCACGACGTCGAACGCCTCGGCGAGCACCGCGTGCACGGCCGTACGTGTCGAGGTCTTCCCCATCGAGCCGGTGATGGCGACGACGTCCGGGCCGAGGCGGCGGACCTTCGCGGTAGCCTGCTCGATCAGGTAATCCAGCGTGCTCTCGACGCGGACGACCTCGACGCCCTCGGGGACCTCCACGTCCCGCTCGGTGACGACGCCCGCGGCGCCCTTCGCGACGGCCTGCGGGATGAAGGCGTGGCCGTCGTGGGTCTCGCCCCGGATGGCGACGAAGACGTCGCCGGGGCGGAGGGTGCGCGTGTCGGTCGAGTAGGGCACGGGGTCGAAGGTCGGAGGTCGGAGGTCGGAGGTCGGAGGTCGGAGGTCGAAGGTCGAAGGTCGAAGGTCGAAGGTCGAAGGTCGAAGGTCGAAGGTCGAAGGTCGAAGGTCGAAGGTCCGACGGGGAGCGACGGAGAAGTTCCCCTGACCTCTGACTTCTGACCTCTGACCTCTGACCACTGGCTGCGGCTCACGCGCGGGAGGTCTTGAGGCGGGCGTCGCGCGCGTGGCGGTCGAGGGCGAGCTGGATGAGGGTGTCGACGAGCGCGGGGTAGGGGACCCCGGTCTCCTGCCACATCACGGGGTACATGCTCCGCGCGGTGAAGCCGGGGATCGTGTTGACCTCGTTGATGAACACGTCGTGGTCGGGCGTGAGGAAGAAGTCCACGCGGGCCATGCCCTCGCAGCCGAGGACGCGGGCGGCGTCGGCGGCGTGGGCGCGGATGCGTGCGGCGACCTCGGCGGGGAGGTCGGCCGGCACCTCCATGCGCGAGGCGTCGGCGTCGAGGTACTTCGCCTCGTAGGTGTAGAACGTCGCCGTCACGACGATCTCGCCGGGCACCGACGCCCGCGGCTCCTCGTTGCCGAGCACGGCGCACTCGATCTCGCGCCCCCGCATCGCCGTCTCGACGAGCACCTTGTGGTCGTAGGCGAAGGCGCCGTCGAGCGCGCGCGCGTAGCCGTCGGCGTCGTCCACCTTCGAGGTGCCGACGGACGAGCCGGAGTTGGCGGGCTTGACGAAGAGCGTGGGGCCGAGGGCCTCGGCCATCGCCTCGTACGGCGGCCGCTCGCCCCGGCGGACGACGCGGAACGGCACGATGGGCAGGCCCGAGTCGCGGAGGAGCCGCTTCGTGACCTCCTTGTCCATGCAGACAGCCGAGCTGAGGACGTCGGGCCCTACGAAGGGGAGGCCGAGCGTCGCGAGGAAGCCCTGGACGCGGCCGTCCTCGCCGTTCTGCCCGTGGAGCATGGGGAACGCCACGTCGAGCGCGAGCGGCTCCAGGTGCGCCGTCCCGCCGCTCCTCTTCACGTAGATCTCGCCCCCCTCCGCCGCAGGGGCGAAGAGCGTCTCGCGGTCGCTCGCCGGCCCTTCCTCGGCGCCGTTCAGCACGGAGGTCTCGAAGTCCTCGACGTGCCAGCGCCCGGCCCGGTCGATGCGGATGGGCGTGACCCGGTACTTCGCCGGGTCGAGGGCCGCGTACACGTTGCGGGCCGAGGTGATGGAGACCTCGTGCTCGGAGGAGTGCCCTCCGTAGATGAGGCCGACGTGCAGCTTGTCCATAGGCGGGGGGACGGGGATCGGGGACCGGAAGCTAAACCGCGTATGGATGGGGGGGGAGAGGATGAGGGGGAGAAGGGGAGAGCGTGGGCGCTTCAGGGCGTTCCCCTCACCCCGTCTCCCTCTCGAGAACCGTGTGGGTCGGGGTAGAGCCGGAACTCGATCTCGTCGGCGACTCCGCGGAGCTGATCGTCGTCCATGCTGCGGAGGACGTGGCGGAGCGGGGGGCGGAGGCTCCGCAGCGCCACGCCGAGCGCCACGTCCACCACGTTCCGCGTGACGGCGCCCACGCCTAGGCGGCGGAGCGGCTGTGTGAAGTGGTAGTCCAGCGCCGCCTCGCCAGCGGCGTAGATGAACGCGAACGCCCGCTCGGACTTCTCCTCCTGCGTCGCCCCGCTGCGGAGGAGGTCCACGACGGCGCGGCCCTCGGCGGCGAGCGCGTCGGGGAGGGGGGTGCCGAGGAGGAGGCGCCGCATGGGTCAGCGGAGGTGCCGGAGGCGAGGCCCCGGATCCTCGAAGGCGACCGAGTCCGGCTCAGCGGCGGCCACCGGCGTGAGGATGGAGCGGGAGCCGTCGGCCGCACGCTTCCGCGTGGCGAGCCGGAGCGGGCCTGCCGGGGTGGGTACTTCCACCACCTCCTCCCAGCGGTGCGCGCCCGGCGCGCCGTCCTCCAGCAGGAACGACCACGCTACGAGCCGCCCCGTCGCGCGGTCGGCGCGGAGCCAGTAGCGGTCGCCCGGCGTGAGCCCGACGTCCTCGAACGAGAGCGCGAGCACCTCGGTGGCGGCGTCGGCCGAGTCCGGGGCGAGGGCGCGGCGGACGCCGGGGTCGAAGAGCTTGAGCGGGGCGAGGAGCCAGTACGTGTCGTTGATGAACCGCGCGTAGGCCGCTTCGAGCTCCGCCCGGGTGGCCGCCGAGTCGAGGGGGGCGCCGTCGATGAAGACGCGCCCGGCCGGCACGCCGCCCGTGACGCCGGTCACGGAGAAGAGGGCGACGCCCTGGGCGTCGTCGGCCGTGGTCCACTCCAGCCGGTAGCGGCCGGTGCGGCGGTCCCAGAGGTGGCGGCGGGGCGGGCGGCGCTCCCCCGTGTCGAGCTCGGCGCCGAAGTCGAACCGGAGCGCGGGCAGGGCCTCCCAGGCGTCGAGCCCCCCGGCGGCTTCGACGATGCGCCAGGCGAGCGAGTCGGCCGCCGTGGCGAGGGTGGGCCGGGCCGTCCGTTCGGGTGAGGAGGCGGGCTCGCGGTCGTCCTGCTCGGGGGCCGAGGGCGTGCAGGCGGACAGAGCGAGCAGGGCGGCGAGAGCGAAGGGACGCATCGGGAGCGGGTCAGGTGGTGCAAGCTAAGGCCCACCGGCTCGACGTGGCGTTCGAGCGGCGGCCGGCACCTCCAGTGACGCTGGAAGTGGCGGCGCGGGCGGTGGGCTCGGTGCTCCTCCGCTTCTGAGCCGGCGAGGGGGAGCAGGAAGGTTCATCCGTTATTGAAAGGGACGGCGCTTTAGCAGATTGTGAATTGGGACGGGAGTGCTGTTATTGACCTGCAGTAGACATTGCGGCGCGAGGGGCTGCTTGACTACTTTCGTGCACCTCATGCTGCCTGGTACCCGAAGGCGCGGGCCGCCCGCGCGGGGACTCGGTTGCGACACGGAAGGTCCGGCGCACGTCGGGCCTTTCGTGCCTGAAGGCGCGGCGGACGTGGTAGGGGGGTTGGCCGCTGTGGAAGGTTGTGGAGAAGTGGAAAACTTCCGGTTCATCCTTACTTGACACTTCGCGTGGCAGTCGGTTAATTGCCCTCAGTGCTCGACACCGCGCCGCTTCGGTGGCGCCATCGGGCACGACGCCCTTCGGGGCAAGCTCCTTGACGCGACTGAGTTCTCCAGGCTGCATGAGGTCTTCCTCACAGCGATGAGGCCCCGTTCTCGGACGAGAGTCCGCGCCGCCCGGCTTCCTCCGCAGCGCACGCGCAGCATCCGCTGCCGCGTGCGGGCGCTCCTCGGAGCGCCGGTCCTCCGGGACCCTACAGAGACGTGTCCGGGCGGATGCGGACGTGCTCCGTGGCGGCGAGTCCGGCCCGCCCGGTCTCCGCCGCCCGTCGAGCACCGGAGCCTCACCGGTCCGCGCCGAAAGGCTACGACCGGAGCCCGCACGGAACGGCCGGCTTCGCGCCGGCTGCACCTTCGAGCCGCTGTCTGGATGAAAGTACGGACTGTGCGGTGCTGCTTCGGAAGCTGCCTCGCCGGGTGCCCCCCGGCGGACACGTGGATGAGCAGCTACGCGGCGACGTGGCGGACGATGCCTCGGCATCACCATGCTGCGCCGGCGTACCCGCCGCAGGGACGAGCGCTTTTGCGCTCGCACCGAGAACGCCTCCCCGCCCGTCACAGGGCGCCCGACGACCCCGTTCGCTGAGGTTTCGACCTCGCTGGGGCACCGGGCACACGCCCAGTAACAACGGCGACGGAGACAGCACGACAAGGATCCAGAAGGGGAGCCCGTCTCACGATGGGCTCCCCTTCGCTTTGTGTCCGTGGCGGGGCGGCGAGGAACGGCACCGGGGGCTCCCGGCGTACATCGGGCGCACCCAGCTCACCCCTCCACGCTTGCTCGCTCGCGAAGGTTACGCGCTCATCGCCGGCGCCGCCGTGCTCGGCCTGGTCCTCGCCGCCCTCGGGCTGGCCCTCGGCGGCTGGGGGCTCCTCCTCGTCGCCCTCGGCGCGCTCCTGCTCGGCTTCACCGTCTGGTTCTTCCGCGACCCCCGGCGCACGCCGCCCGTCGGCGCCGACCTCCTCCTCGCGCCCGCCGACGGGAAGGTGGTCGAGCTCGTCGTCGAGCACGAGCCGCTCTACCTCGAGGCCGAGGCGCAGCGGGTCTCCATCTTCCTCTCGCCGCTCAACGTCCACGTCAACCGCGTGCCGGCCTCGGGCGTCGTAGAGTACGCGCGGTACGTGCCGGGGGACTACCTCGTGGCGTGGCACCCGAAGGCGAGCGCACTCAATGAGCGGAGCGAGATCGGCGTGCGCCACCCGAGCGGGACGCCCGTCCTCTTCAAGCAGATCGCCGGCGCCGTCGCCCGCCGGATCGTCTACTACCTGAAGGTGGGGGACCGCGTCGAGGCCGGGCAGCGGTTCGGCATCGTGAAGTTCGGCTCGCGGATGGACGTGATCGTGCCGCCCCACGTCGAGCTCGACGTGACGCTCGGGCAGCGCGTGGTGGCGGGGGTGACGGTGATCGGGCGGATCCCCGCCGCGCCGCCGGCCGGCGCGGGCGCCGCCGAGGAGCGGGTGGTGGCCGAGGCCAAGCGGGAGGGGGCCTGATGGAGCCGCCGCGTCTGCCGCGCCATCGCCGCCGCGCCGGCGGCTACGCCGACGGGCCCCCCGGCCCGATGCTGCGGCAGCGCCGCCGCGTCGTCCGCGGGCGCATCCCCCCCGGCGCCGTACCGAGCGCGTTCACCCTCGGCAACCTCCTCAGCGGGTTCTTCTCCCTCGTCTACGCCAGCCAGGGCAACCTCGACTTCGCCGCGTGGCTCATCGTCGTCGCCGGGCTGTTCGACCTCCTCGACGGGATGGTCGCCCGCATCGCCGGCAGCACCTCCGCCTTCGGCGTCGAGCTCGACTCGCTCTGCGACGTGGTCTCGTTCGGGGCCGCGCCGTCGTTCCTCATCTACCAGTTCGGGCTCAACCAGATGGGCCTCTTCGGCGTGCTCATCGCGAGCCTGCCGGTGCTGTGCGGGGCCGTCCGCCTCGCCCGGTTCAACACGTACGCCGACGTCGGGGAGAAGCGGGACTACTTCGTGGGGCTGCCGATCCCGGCGCAGGCGGGGATGATCGTCGCCTTCGTGCTCACGTTCGAGGACGACACGTGGTTCACGGCGCTGGAGCGGGGGCGGCTCTCGATCCTCATCCCGCTCACGGTGCTGCTCGCGCTGCTGATGGTCTCGCCCATCCGGTTCCTCGCGCTCCCGCAGCCGACCCGGGCGGCCGTCAAGAGGTACCCGAGGCGGTTCGCGGCCTTCGCCGTCGCGCTCCTTCTCGTCCTCTTCCTCGGGGAGGTCGGCCTCCTGGTCTCGGCGGTCGTGTATCTTGGGATCGGGCTGTTCGGCGCCGTCCGGTGGGCCGTCCGCGTCGCCACCGAGGACGACGAGCCGCCCGAGCCCGCCGCCGTCCCCTCTCCGCCGCCGCTCCCGCCCCCCGATGTATAAGGCCATCGTCACCGTCACCCTCCGCCCCTCGATCCTCGACCCCCAGGGGAAGGCCGTGCAGCACGCCCTCCACGACCTCGGGCACGGCGCCGTCCGGCAGGTCCGCATGGGTAAGCACATCGAGCTGCTCGTCGAGGCGGGGAGCGCCGAGGAGGCCGAGCGGGTCGTGCGCGAGGCGTCGGCGCAGCTCCTCGCCAACCCCGTCATGGAGGACTTCACGGTGCGCGTCGAGGCTGCCGCCGAGGCCGCGCCGGCCGCGTGAGTCCGCCCGCCTCAGCCCTGCCACCTGCCGTGGCATCGCTCGACCCCCGCCGCCTGATCGCCGCCGATCCGGCCGTCGCCGAGCCGGAGGTGGCCGAGGACGTCACGGCCGAGGAGGTCGTGGACACGCCCTGGCGCGTGATCCTCTACGACGACGACATCCACACCTTCGACGAGGTCATCGTCCAGCTCGTCAAGGCGACGGGGTGCTCGGTGCAGCAGGCGGAGAAGCACGCCTGGACCGTCCACACCGAGGGGAAGGACTGCGTCTACACGGGCGAGTTCTTCGAGTGCTTCCGCGTGCAGGGGGTGCTGCGGGAGATCCAGCTCGTGACGGAGATCGAGGGGTAGTCCGTGGTCAGTGGTCCGTGGCCCGTTGAGAGGGGCGTCATCAACGAACCACGGACTACGGACCCCTACCGCATGATCAGGTAGCTCAGCTTGACGAGGAACACGTTGTCCGGGTAGATCCGGAACACGTCGCGGAGCTGGGTGACGGTGCCGGTCTCGAAGGGGGAGGGGGGGAGGCCGGTGCCGTCGGGGTTGAGGAGGAGGGCCTCCTCGATGCCGCCGTTGCGCGCCTGCGTCCAGACGACGAAGAGCGTCGAGCCGGGGCGGTACTCCCAGCGCAGCACGGCGTTGGCGTGGAACGACTCGAAGGCGAAGTCGCGGCGGCGGGGGTAGGCATCGAAGTCGCGGAGGTCGTCGGGGCCGGCGAGGAGCTGGAAGCGGTCGTAGTGCCCGCGCGCGGCGAAGAGCTGGCCGTAGAGCTGGAGCGAGAGGTTCGGCCGGAACAGCACGCTCGTGCGCGCGGTGACGCTGGCCTGGCGGACGTCCCGCCGCCCGAAGACGGGGACGAAGAAGCCCGTCGCGCCGGGGATCGCGAGCGGGCCCTCCCAGGGGAGGACGCCGTCGAGGAGGGCGGCGGTGCCGGCGGCGTCGAGGTCGAGGGGGTGGAGGCCGTCGGCGGTGAAGCCGCCGGGCTCGCCGGCCTCGGCCCCGATGAAGAGGCCGTCGGGGGTGCGGACGAGCCCCTCGTTGGCCGCCCACGCCCGCCAGTCGTCGTTGGCGCCGACGTCGACGCCGAGCGAGAGCCGGAGCCGGTCGCTCGCCGTCCAGTCCACCTCGGCCGACACGCTGAGCGAGCGGCCGCCGTCCTCGCCGGCCCCCACGAAGACGCCGGGGTAGAACACGAGGTGCCGCCGCTGATCCGTGTTGAAGTCGACGTTTATGCCGAGCTGGGCGACGTTGCGGACGGGCCCGAGCCCGCGCGTCTCGCGCACGTCGTAGCCGCCGACGCCGTCGAGGTTGCCGGTGAGCTGGAGGAACTGGAACCCCCTGAGCTGGCCGCCGGCGCCGAAGAAGAGGTTGAACCCGCGGTTGGTGCCGTCGGCGTAGCGCCACACCTGCGTGCCGCCGGCGAACGTGTCGAACCGGCGGAACGGCCCCACCGGGTTCCCCTCGTTCCAGAGGTAGTTCCCGCCGAGGCGGGCGCTGATGAGGTCGTTCTGCTGGAACCGCCCCACGTCGTTGATCTCGAAGCGGTCGGAGTAGATGCGGAGCCCGCTGCCGGGGGTGAAGTACCCCTTCACCTTGTCGAACCCGACGTAGAGCGCGTAGCCGCGGTCGGCGCCGGCGGCCGAGGCGGGGTCGAGGTCGTCGCGGACCGCGCCGGCCAGCGAGCCCTCGAGGAGGAACTGCTCGTCGGCGCCGAGGCGGAAGTCCCAGTCGGCCCCGGCGGCGAGGGTGCGGATGCCGATGCCCGTGCCGTCGGCGCGGTGGGGCGACTCGAACGCCGTCACGGCGCCGCCGACGTAGTCCCGCGTCCCGAGCTCCTGCTTCACGCGGGCGACGCCGTACCAGCGGCCGGGCTCGAACTCGTCGCCGGTGGCGGCGCCGAGGACGCCGAAGGAGAGCCCGCTCGGGAGCCGCCCCGAGAGCTTGGCCGCGCCTATGATGGGGGCGAAGGCGCCGACGCGGCGGGTGTAGAGGAGGCTTCCGTCGCCGACGCCGATGGTGTAGTCGAAGATGCCGGTGCCCTCGAGGAAGAACGGGCGGCGCTCGTCGAAGAACGTCTCGAACGTCGAGAGGTTGAGCTGGGCCGGGTCGGCCTCGACCTGCCCGAAGTCCGGGTTGATCGTCGCGTCGAGGATGACGTTGGAGGCGAGGCCGAGCTTGAGGTCGGCCCCGACGTCGGCGCCGTAGTCGGCATCCATCGTGCCGGGGGTCTCGGCGTGTTCGAAGGTGCTGGCGCTGGCGAGGGAGTAGGGGGCCACCTGCATCGGGCGGCGGGACCGGATGCCGTGGAGCCCCTCGAGCCGGCCGAAGAACTGGACGAACCCGGCGTTGGCCTCGGTGCGCCGGAGCGGCGACCACATCGCCTTCTCCCCGTTCCGCTGGATCTGCCGGATGAAGTTGACGCCCCACGACGTGTCGCGCTCGGAGAAGCGGAGTTGCGAGTACGGGATCGCCATCTCGACGACCCACCCCTCCGGCGTCACGCGCACGGCCGCGTCCCACACGGCGTCCCACGAGTCGTCCTCCTCACTCCCGTCGAGGTAGGCGTCGAACTGGACGCCGCCGGCGGTGACGGCGAACTCGTAGCCGGTCTGCCGGTCGTTGTACGAGTCGAAGGCGACGAGGAAGAAGTCGCCGCCGCCGATCTCGTCGCGGCGGGAGAGCTGCGTGCGGATGAGGGCGGGGTCCGCCTCGTAGAGCACGGCGCCGACGTAGATCGCGTCGGCACCGTAGAGGACGCGGACGTCCGTGGGCTGGCTGGCCGGGGCGCCCTCGGTCGGCTCGAACTGGACGAAGTCGAGGGCGGGCTCGGCCGCGGCCCAGGCCGCCTCGTCGAGTACGCCGTCCACGCGGACGCCCTCGGCGCGGGCGGCGGTGACGGTGCGGAGGCCCCGCTCGTCGTCTTGCGAGGTGGGGAGGGCGGAGGCCGGGACGGCCGAGAGGAGGACGAGGAGCGGGGGGAAGTAGCGGCGGACCATTAGCTTCGGGCGGCGGACGCCGCCTCGACGGGCAACACGAGGCGCAGGTTACAACGATGCTAAGTTTCTAGCAATCCCCACGTTCATGCCCTCCGACACCCCCGCACCCGATAACGACCGTTACCTCACACTCGCCGCCCCGGCGCGGGCCGAGCCGCCCAAGACGAAGGGTTCCCGGTTCATCGGCGAGGCGTTCCCGGCGGAGGACGAGGCGGCGGTGGCGGAACGGCTGGACGCGGTGCGCCGGCGCGAGCACGCCGCCACGCACCACTGCTGGGCCTGGCGCCGCGCCCCCGACGGCGCCGACTGGCGCTACTCCGACGACGGCGAGCCGAGCGGGACGGCCGGGCTCCCCATCCTCCGCGAGATCGAGGGCCGCCGCCTCGCCGGCGTCCTCGTCGTGGTCACGCGGTACTACGGGGGGACGAAGCTGGGGACCGGAGGGCTGGCACGCGCCTACGCCGAGGCCGCCGCGCTCGTCCTCGACGCGGCGCCCAAGACGGAGGTCGTCGTCCGCGTCCCCGTCCGCCTCCACTTCGCCTTCGCCGACACCTCGCCCGCCATGCGGACGGTCGAGCGGTTCGACGCCGAGGTCGCCGAGACGGCGTACTCGGCCGAGGGCACCGAGCTCCTCGTGCGGGTGCGGGCGTCGCAGGCCGCAGCGCTGGCGGACGCGTTCGTCGAGGCGCTCGGCGGGCGCGGCGAGGTGACGGTCGAGGGGTAGCGGCCGGTCGGTATCTTCCTGCCCTCATCACCCCTGCGCGTCATGACCGATCCCGTCCCGCCCCCGCCCCCCGCCGCCGCCGGCGACACCCGCAGGACGCGGCTCAGGGAGGCCCTCATCGCCGTCGCCGTCATGGTCGTCGTGGCCGTGGTGTTCTACTTCGTCGGGCGGATGCAGGGGCGGGAGCCGCTGCCGGCGCTGGAGTCGCGGGTGGAGGCGTCCGAGGCGCAGCTCGTCGCGCTCCGGGACCGCGCCCTCCTCCACGAGGCCCTCGCGCTCACCTACCGCACCACCGTCGACCTCGACGCGCGCAACTTCGGCACGGCCAACGAGCGCCTCCGCGCCGCCGCCCGCGCCCTCGACGGCCTCTCCGGCGTAGACGGCACGGAGGTGGACGAGCTCCGGCGGGCCATGGCCGAGACCGACCTCACGGTGTCGGCCGACCTCGCACAGCAGCGCGCGCAGGTGCTCCTCTTCGCCGAGGAGATCGAAGCGCTCCTCCAGAACCAGGCGATCCCGGGCGCCCCCGCCGCGGCCGAGTAGGGGGCGTTGTCCCGTACCGCCCGCCGCCGCTATCCTCTGGCGCGATCACCAGCCCGAGCGCGATGGAACGTCGACGGTTTCTCACGAAGGCTACGGCGGCGGCCGGCACGGCGGTCCTGGCTGGCTGCGGCGGCGGGGCCGGGGGCGGCGCGGGGGCGCCCGCCGTGCAGACGGAGCGGCGCGTCCGCTGGCGCCTCGCCTCCTCGTTCCCCCGCTCCTCCGACGTCATCTACCGCGGTGCCGAGGCCCTCGCCGAGCGCGTCGCGGCGCTGACGGGCGGGCGCTTCGAGATCATGCCCTCGCCCGCCGGGGAGATCGTCCCAGCCCTCCAGGTCCTCGACGCCGTCCAGAACCGGAGCGTGCAGGTGGGCCACACCGCCGGCTACTACTTCCGCGGCAAGCACCCCGCCCTCGCCTTCGAGACGGCCGTCCCCTTCGGCATGACGGCGCGCCAGCAGAACGCGTGGATGCTCTACGGCGACGGCCTCGAACAGACCCGCCGCGTGCTGGCCGACTTCGGCGTCGTCAACTTCCTCGGCGGCAACACGGGCACGCAGATGGGCGGGTGGTTCCGCCGGCCCCTCGGCTCGCTGGCCGACCTCCGCGGGCTCAAGATGCGCATCCCCGGCCTCGGCGGCGAGGTCATGGCTCGGCTCGGCGCGCTCCCCCAGACCATCGCCGGCGGCGAGGTCTACCAGGCCCTCGAACGCGGCGTCGTAGACGCGGCCGAGTGGATCGGGCCCTACGACGACGAGCGGCTCGGCTTCCAGGACGTCGCCCAGACGTACCACTACCCGGGCTGGTGGGAGCCCGGCGCGGTCCTCTCGTTCTACGTCAACCAGGCCGAGTACGACCGGCTCCCCGACGCCTACAAGCTGGCGCTGGAGGTGGCGAGCCAGGAGGCCAACGCGCGGATGCTGGCCGAGTACGACGCGAAGAACCCGCCCGCGCTCCGGCGGCTCGTGGACGGCGGCGTCCGCCTCGCTCCTTTCCCGGACGACGTGATGCGTGCCGCCCGCGACGCCGCGCGCGACCTCCTCGAAGAAGGGGCGGGCCCCGGCGGCTACCGCGCCCTCCTCGAATCGTATCGCCGGTTCCAGTCCGACAGCGACCGCTACTTCGCCTCGGCCGAGCGGGCCTACGAGGGATTCATCGCGCGCGTCGAGGCCACGTCGGCGTGAGGATCAGCGGCGGCGAGCCGGCGTAGCCCCGGGTATATCCTCCCCGGCCCTCATGCGCCCGCTCGCGCTCCTCGCGCTCCTCCTCGCCGCCTGCACCGCCGAGGCGCCCGCCGACACGGCGCCGCCCGCTCGCCCCGCCGCCGATGCCCCCGTCATCGCCGTGCCCGAGGCGTTCGGCGACTACTGGTACCAGGGGCAGGCGGAGCTGACGAGCTATGCGCTGGAGCAGGCGCGCTACGGCGAGGTCCACCCCGGCGAGGCCGTCCTCATCTTCGTCACCGAGCCGTTCTCGCGCACTCGCCAGGTGAAGCTCGACCAGGCCGGCTCGGCCGGCGACGACGAGGTGACGGTCCTCAAGCTCAACGCCACGCGCACCTTCGTCACCGGCATCTACCCGTACTCCATGATGACGTCGGTCTTCACGCCCGTCGGCGAGGGGCCGGCGCCGCTGAAGGTGACGACGTCGAGCCAGGAGTGGTGCGGGCACACGTTCACCCAGCTCAACCGGACGGCCGACGGCTGGCGCGCCCGGCTGTTCTCCTACTTCGAGTCGGAGAGCGACCAGGACCTCGCGCTCCCCGACGTGATGGCCGAGGACGGGCTCTGGACGCTGATCCGCCTCGACCCCGAGGCGCTGCCCACCGGGGACGTCCAGCTGCTCCCGGGCGGGATCTACCAGCGCCTCAGCCACCGCGACCTCCGGCCCTACGCCGCCGTCGCCGCCCTCTCCGCGCCCGGCGACGACGGCCTCCGCACCTACACCGTCACCTACCCCGACCTCGACCGCACCCTCCGCATCCGCTTCCAGGCCGCCTTTCCCCACGCCATCGAGGGCTGGGAGGAGGAGCGGCCCGACGGCTTCGGCGAGAACGCGCGGCGCCTGACGACGCGGGCCGCGCGGAAGGAGCGGATCATGCTCGACTACTGGGCCCACAACGGCCGCGACGACGTCGTCCTCCGTGCTCGCCTCGGCCTCGAGGCCGACTGAGCGTGCGCTACTGCAGCAGCCCCGTCACCAGCTCGGGGAACGTGAACAGCAGCGCCAGTCCGATGAGCTGGATGAGGATGAACGGGACGGCGCCCCGGTAGAGGTCGGTCGTCTGCACCTCCGGCGGGGCCACGCCGCGGAGGTAGAACAGCGCGAACCCGAACGGCGGCGTCAGGAACGACGTCTGGAGGTTCATCCCGAGCATCACCCCGAACCACACGAGGTCCACCCCGAGCGCTGCCGCCGCCGGTGCCAGCAGCGGCACGACGATGAAGGCGATCTCGAAGAAGTCGATGAAGAACCCCAGCACGAACACGGCCGCGTTGGCGACGAGGAGGAGGCCGAGCGCGCCGCCGGGCAGGTTCGTCAGCAGGTCGTGGATCCACACGTCGCCGTAGAGGCCGCGGAAGACGAGGGCGAAGGCCGTCGAGCCGATGAGCAGGAACACCACCATCGTCGTCAGCTTCGCCGTCGCCTCGGCGGACTCCCGCAGCGCGCGCCGGGTGAGGCGGCGGTTGGCGAGGGCGAGGACGAGGGCGCCGACGGCCCCCAGCGCGCCGGCCTCCGTCGGCGTGGCGACGCCGGCGAAGATGCTGCCGAGGACGACGACGATGAGGACGAGCGGGGGGAGGAGGACCCTGACGACGCGGACGGCGAGGTCACGTGGGCGCGCCTCCCGCGCCTCGGGCGGGAGCGCCGGCGCCGCCCCGGGGTGCCGCCACGCCACGTACCCGACGTAGGCGGCGTAGAGCCCGGCCAGCACGAGCCCCGGCACGAGCGCCCCCACGAACAGCGCCCCCACGCTCACCCCCATCTGGTCAGCCAGCACGATGAGCACCACGCTCGGCGGGATGATCTGCCCGAGCGTGCCGGAGGCCATGATCACGCCCGTCGAGAGCGTCCGGGAGTAGCCGTAGCGGAGCATGACGGGCAGCGAGATCAGCCCCATCGCCACCACGCTCGCGCCCACCACCCCCGTCGCCGCCGCCAGCAGGGTGCCGACGAACACGACGGCGAAGGCCAGCCCGCCCCGCCGCGGCCCGAACAGCGCGCCGATCGTCGTCAGCAGGTCCTCGGCCAGCCGGCTCTTCTCCAGCACCGTCCCCATGAAGATGAAGAAGGGGACGGCCAGCAGCACCGTGTTCGCCATCACGCCGAACGTCCGGTCCGCCATCGCGAGCAGGTACGGCCAGTCGAAGTACCCGGCCTCGACGCCGACGAAGGCGAAGACGAGGGCCGTGCCGCCGAGGGCGAAGGCGACGGGGTACCCCGAGAAGATCAGGGCCAGCGCCGCGACGAACATCAGGGGCCCGAGCCAGTCGCCGCTCATACGCCCTCCCCGTGGTGGGGGCCGCGGCCGGGCTCCGGCTCGACGCCGCGCAGCGTCGCCGCCGCCTTGATGGCCTGGGAGACGCCCTGGACGAACAGGAGCACGAACGCCACGGGCACGAGCGCCTTGATGGGCCAGCGCGGCAGCCCCCCGGGGTCCGGCGACACCTCGCGGACGGCCCACGACGCCGCCACGGCCGGCCACGTCGCCCACAGCATGAGCGCGCAGAAGGGGAGGAGGAAGAGGACGGTCCCGGCGAGGTCTATCGCCGCGCGGCGGCGCGGGGCGAGGCGGCCGTAGAGCACGTCCACCCGGACGTGGGCGTCCTCGGCCAGCGCCCACGCCGCGCCGAGGAGGAAGACGGCGCTGAAGAGGTACCACTGCGCCTCACCGAACGCGTTGAGCGCGAGGCTGAGGCCGAGCGGGCGGCCGACGTACCGCAGCACCGCCCCGAGGGCGGCGACGAGCACCATCACGAGCACGAGCCACCCCGTCGCTCGCCCGACGCGGGCGTTCAGGCGGTCGATGCCGTGGGCGAGACGGAAGAGGGGGTGCATGGGGCGGGGTAGGGAGCGGCGAAAGCTAGAACAGCCGCCCGATACGGGACCACGGGGCTGCACGCCGTGTCTGTGAAAGCCCCGGGTTGTGTATCATGTGGCCGACAAGCAGCCTTGCCGCGTAATCCTGGCAGTCCAGTAGCCGCATTTGCAGCATCACGCCCGTGCATGTTATGCTGCCGCCAGCCGCCTAACTACAGGTTAGGCCGCCTTCGCTCTGGAGCTATGCAACCGATAGAGATCCGCGATTCCCGGTCCAAGACTGCCCGCCGCCTCTTCGTGGCATTGGTCGTGCTCTGCGGCCTCCTCTGGATGATGTTCGCTCCATACGGCCGCTTCGCGGAGATGAACCTCGTCTTCAAGGTGGTGCTGCTCGGCTCACTCGGACTCGTCTTCCTTGCCGTCGCTCCTCGAACCGTGCGCCAGTTGCGCTCGAAGGAGCCGTGGCTGCGGATTGATGAGAAGGGAATCACCGACCGCTTGCGTGGCCTCTTCGTCCCGTGGTCGGATGTGGAGTCGGTGCGTCCGTACGGGGTCGCCACGCACGGCCTACAATTGTCCGCCCTGCACGTCGCTCTCCGCAACCCGGAGGTGTACGCCAAGCAGTTGTCCCCACCGGCTCGCCTATGGATGTGGTTCATGGGGGAGTTCTATAACGCGCACCTTACCATCCAAATCTCGGACGCCGAGGTGGAACCGAACGTGTTGATTGATCACATGAACGAGTACGTTAGTGCTCACAAATCGGCGGCCTAACCCGCGCTCGCAGCGGACGCAGGGCTCCACGGCCTTGCCTCGTACATCCGCCAGCGCCTACGTTGCCTCGTCCACGCGCTCTGCCGCCCTTCGCCGCTGAAGCGCCAGTCGTTAGCTAGCCTCGCGATTTCATCCCGCATGACCGCATGGAGCAGGAGATCGTCGTCCAATAGCTGAAGCCGTCCAGCCTGCTCCGTCCCCTCCTCGTCAGCGCCGCTCTCCTCCCGCTCCCGCTCTGGATCGTCGGCCTCGTCGCCAGCATCATCGGCGGTGCTACGATCAACGGTGAGCACGTCACCGGCGCCCCGGCCATCCTCGCCGTCCTCGTATTCGGCCCCATCTTCGCCCTGATGGAGGGTGGATGTATGATCCTGCCAAAGAAACGAGACCCCCGCTTCATCACGATCCGCCGCGGGGGAACCCTTACTGACTCCGACCATCGGCTCCTGGCATTATGGGCGGCTACATGCGCCGAGCACGTTCTGCACCACTTCGAGGCCGTGCAGCCCTCAGACCCGCGGCCTCGCCGGGCCATTGAGCAGATCCGAGCCTGGACGCGCGGGGAGGCCAAGATGATGGAGACTCGTGCGGCGGGCGGCAGTGCCATGGCGGCGGCGCGACCGCTGAGCGGGGCCGCCCGGTATGCCGCGTATGCTGCCGGTCAGGCGGCGGTGGTGGCGCACGTCGCCGCACATGAACTCGGGGCTGCGGCCTACGCGATAAAGGCCGCGCGTGCGGCGGCTCCTGAAGCAGAACAGGAGGAAGCTGGTCGGCGGGAGTGTCAGTGGCAACGCGAACAACTTCCCAGCGAGATCCGAGAGCTCGTACTTGACGACCAGAAGCTGCGCAATGAGCTATGCTGGTCAGTATTCGTGTTTTGATCGGGGCGTAGAGATCCATTGAAAGAGCCTGGAGTGTGAGGCAAAAAGCTCGGTCCCCGGGCAGATAGCCTCGAGCGCCAGGCTCAGAGCCTCGCACGTAGTAGTACGCCTCAAGCGCCGCGTCTATCGCGTCCACGTCCGCCACCATCCGCGTGTCGTCGTCGGTCAGAAATGGCCGCCGCACCGCCACGCGCCGGCGTCGGACGCCCAGCGGCACCAGTTGCTGCCCGGCCCGTAGTAGGTGAACTCCACCGTGAAGCCGTCCGCCGTCCGCGCGTACGACCACCACGCCGCCCGCTCCGGGGAGACCCACGCGGGCCGCGCGGGGAGCGCCGGGAGGTAGGCCGGGATCAGCGCCGCGACGCTGTCGGGGTAGGCGCCTTCGGCGGTGCGGTAGGCGACCACGGCCTCTACGACGGGCTGGAGTCGGGCGCGCCCGTCCTGCGCCTGGGGGCAGGTGTCCGGCTTGCAGCAGTTCGTGAAGGGGACGCAGCACCCGGCCAGCAGGGGGAGCGCGAACGAGATGGCGAGCAGGAGGGCGGGGAGAGGCCGCATACCACCGTCCGCGCGCCGGCGCGGATGAAGTGCAGGGGAAGCTACGCCACCCCCGGCTACCGGCTTGCGCCGCGCGTACGTCGGGTCGCGGGAGGCTCGGGGCCTGCTGCGGGCGCTCGCTCGGCGCAGGCCAGGATCGCGGGCACCGGCGCGATCCGGCTCAGGAACTCGCCCGGGCGGATCGTCAGGACGCGCCACCCCCGCTCCGGGGTGAAGAGGGACCGCAGCTCCGCCTCGGTGATCGCGCGGGGGGTGTTCGGGATGGGGAACTCGACGGCGAACGCGTGGAGGTAGTACCGGCCGCCCGGGGCCAGCGCCAGGGCGAGGTCCTCGACGAAGCGCGCGCACGCGTCGGGGTCGAACAGGTGATAGAACCCGGAGTCCACGACCGCACCGAACGACCGCCCTAGCAGGGAGGGCCGCAGCGCGTCGGCCACGCGGAAGTCCAGGCGCCGGGCGACGTCGGGGGGGAGCGCGTCGCGCTTCCGCCGCGCCTGCGCGATGGCTTCGGCGACGAAGTCGACGCCGAGCACGTCGTGCCCCCCTTCGGCCAGGGCGACCGCGAGGTCGCCGGAGCCGCAGCCCACGTCCAGCACGGGGCTCGTCGGCGGGTGCTCGGCGAGGAGGGCCGCCATGTCCGGCTGGGGGCGGCCGATGTCCCACGGGGCCGGCTCCCTGTACACGGCGTCGAAGAAGGCTTGGGGGTCGGGGCCGAATCGGCTCATCGGCGGCGGGGTTTGGCCGGGGCGAACGTTCGGGACGACGGACCCGCTCACGCCTGCTGCGTAGGGCTGTAGACGGCGGGCAGGGCATGATACGCTCGGCAGCGAAGCGAGGGTGGATCACCGAGCCGCCCTCGTGCGTGGGAGGCGGCCCGCCCAACCGCCCCCGCCCATGCCCGAGATGCCCCAGCCCGGCGACCTCGCCCCCGACTTCGAGGGGCCGACGCAGTCCGGCGAGCCCCTCCGCCTCTCCGACCTCCGGGATCGTCCCGTCGCCCTCTACTTCTACCCGGCCGACGACACGCCCGGCTGCACGAAGCAGGCGTGCAACCTCCGCGACAACTACGGCGCCCTCCTCGCCGCCGGCGTCGCCGTCGTCGGCGTCTCGCCGGACGACACGGCCAGCCACGAGCGCTTCGCCCACAAGTACGACCTCCCGTTTCCCCTCGTGGCCGACCCCGACCACCGGATCGCCGAGGCGTACGGGGCGTGGGGGGAGAAGAACCTCTACGGCATCCGGCGGATGGGCCTGAAGCGGACGACGTTCCTCATCGGCCCGGACGGGCGCGTCGTCCACGTCTTCAAGCGGCCCAACACGGCGGGCCACGCCGAGGAGATCCTCGAAAGGCTCGGCTGAGGCCGCTACCGGTCCACCGTTCGGAGGGCGAGGGCCGCGCCGCCGGGGTCGAGGAGCTCCACGGTCGGCTGCGCGAGCACGTTCGGGCCCAGGGCGAAGGCCAGCTCCTCCTGCTGGAGCCCCTCGCAGGCGTCCCCGAAGTCCTCGTGGACGATCCAGAGGCGCGCCGCAGCGTCGGCGATGGCGAAGCGGAGGCCGAAGCTGTGGTCGTGGCAGCCGCCCCGGTAGGCGACGACGACGACGAGGTCGCCGTCGTCGGTGATGGCCGGGGTGGGCAGGCCGCCCTCACCCGAGGCCGGCGCGCCGAGGACGATGTCGTAGGGGGCTCCGAACTCGTCGGCCAGGGGCGGGCGCTCGATGAGGTCGCAGCCCGCGAGGAGGAGGGCGAGCACGAGGAGCCGGTAGGGGGGCATGGCGGGCAGAAGGGCGGGGAGGACGGGCGTATTTTCCACGCCGGTTCCCCAGCTTAGTGCCCGCGCCGCCGCCCTTCAAGGCCTTTCCGCCGCCCCCTGTTCGAGAAAGGGAGCGTGGGGGGAGAGGGAGGAAGGGCGAGGGAGCGCGTCTCGCCATCCCCCTTTCGCTCTTTACCCCCTCCCGATGTTAGTCGCCGGCAACTGGAAGATGCACACCGACCGCGATGAGGCGCTGCGGCTGGCCGCCGAGGTCGTCCGCCGCACCGAGCATGAGGCACGGGCGGTGGACGTGGCGGTGTGCCCGCCGTTCGTCTGGCTCGACGCCGTGCGCGAGCGGCTGCACGGGAGCCGCGTGGCCCTCGGGGCGCAGAACGTCCACCCCGCCGCGTCCGGCGCGTTCACCGGCGAGGTGGCGCCGCCGATGCTGGCGGCGCTCGGGTGCCGCTACGTCATCGTCGGCCACTCCGAGCGGCGGCAGCACTTCGGCGAGTCCGACGCGTTCGTCGGGGAGAAGGTGCGGGCGGTGATGGGGGCGGGGATGGTGCCGATCCTGTGCGTGGGGGAGACGCTGGCGGAGCGGGACGCGGGCGAGGCCGAGGCGGTGGTACGCCGCCAGCTCGACGGCGCGCTCGACGGGGTGACGCTGGACGAGGCGGAGGCGCTCGTCGTGGCCTACGAGCCCGTCTGGGCCATCGGCACGGGGCGGACGGCGACGCCGGAGCAGGCGCAGGCGGTGCACGCGTTCATCCGCGAGCGTCTCGGCGCGCGCTTCGGCGCGGCGGGCCGGGGCGTCCGCCTCCTCTACGGCGGCAGCGTCAAGCCCGACAACGCCGCCGACCTCTTCGCGCAGCCCGACCTCGACGGCGGCCTCATCGGCGGCGCCAGCCTCGACGCCGAGGCCTTCGCCGCCATCGTCCGCGCGGCACAGCAGACGGGGGCCTGAGGGTCGTAATGGACGACGGACCACGGACGACGGACCACGGGAGCGAACGGGGCTCCAAAGCGCGTCGCGTCGCCGTCGCCCTCCTTCTCACCTCTCACTTCTCACTTCTCACCTCCTGCAGCGGCCCGTCGGAGCTGGACTCGCCCGACGCCGGGCGCTCGGCGGCCTACGTGCCGGGCCAGCCCAACTTCGACCTCGAGGCGCGCGCGACGCTCCACGACGGGGCGCCCGGCCTCGACCTCCTCCTCAGCGTCCCCCGCGCCTCCCTCGTCTACACCCGCCAGCCCGGCGGCTTCCGCGCCCGCTACCGCTTCGAGGTGGCCGTCGAGGACGAGGGGGGCGGGGGGGCGGCGCGGCGGCTCACGTTCGAGGACTCCCTCCACGTGCCCGACTTCGAGGCGACGCGCTCGTTCCGGCCCGTCGTGCGCGAGGAGCGCGTGCCGATCGGGCCGGGCCTCTACGTCGTCGAGGCGACGCTGGTGGACGAGGAGTCGGGGAAGGAGGAGGAGCGGCGGCAGCGCGTGGCGGTGCCGGCGGTGGCCGGCGGCGTGCCGGCGATGAGCCGGATCGGGCTCGAGGTCAAGCGGCCCGGCGAGGCGTTCGAGCCGCAGGTGGCCCTCGTCGTCCCCGCCGGGTTCGACTCGCTCCGCGCCTCCGTCGAGGTCTACGGTGCGCCGGAGGGGGCGGCGCTCCGCCTCCAGCTCGACCGCCTCCGCGCCGACACCACCGTCGCCCGCCCGCCCTACTGGCTCCCCTACGGCCGCGGCGCCATCGAGTACCGCGGCCTCGACCTCGACGGCCCGCCGGAGGACACCGTCCAGGTGACGACGCGCGACCTCGCGGGGGCGGCCGAGGCGGTGACGGTGGAGGTGAACCTGCCGCCGCTCGCCCCCGGCGTCTACCGCCTCCGCATGGGCACGCGCGCCGCCCTCGGCGCCGAGCCCTTCGCCACCGAGGAGCGCCTCTTCGCCGTCCGCGAGCCGGACTTCCCGCGGCTGACCGACGTCGACGACCTCATCGCCCCGCTCGCCTACGTCGCCTCCGAGCGCGAGCTGGAGTTCATCCAGGCCGGCGCGACCCCGGCCGAGCGCCGCCGCCGCTTCGACGCCTTCTGGGGCAGCCTCTTCGACGACCGCAACACGGCCGCCGACGTCCTCCGCCGCTACTACGAGCGCGTCGAGGAGGCGAACCTCCTGTTCACGACCTACAAGGAGGGGTGGAAGACGGACCGGGGGATGGCCTACGTCGTCCTCGGCCCGCCCGAGTTCGTCGAAGAGACGCCGCTGGAGGAGACGTGGCACTACGCCTACGGCAGCGGCGAGGCCCTCTCGTCGCTCGTGTTCGAGCGGGCGTCGTACCTCGAGGCGCGCCCGCGCCCGGCCTTCGAGGCGTGGGTGCTCGCGCGGACGGCGGCCTACGAGGCGGTGTGGCGGCGGGCCGTCCGCCGCTGGCGCGAGGGGCAGGCGCGGTAGGAGGGCGAGTCTTGAGGTCGAAAGGTCGGGAGGTCGAAAGGTCAGAAGGTTGGTTTCGGGGTCATCAGCCTTTGATCTTCCGACGTTCAGACTTGCGACCTCCCGACCTGCTGCCGTCAACGCCTACGGCGTCTGCGAGCCGCCGGGCGGGAGGGTGCCCGCCGGCGACGACGTCACGGGCGCGGCGGGCGGCGCCTCGCCCTCGCGGACGGGCACGTTCGCGAAGTAGAACACGTGGCCGTGCTCGTCGAGGGCCTCGACGAACAGCTGCCGCGGCGTGATCGAGACGGCCATGAACCCCGGCACGCGGAGGGCGAACAGCGCGTCGGGGTGCGTGTCGTCCACGGCGCGCGTGAGCGAGCCGGCGCCGGAGATGAAGTAGTGGACGGGGCTGCCCTCGGGCCAGAGGTGCTGGAGGTTGTGGTCGTGCCCGGCGAAGTACACCTGCACCCCGTGCCGCTCCAGGATCGGGACGAGGTCGTTGTGGAGGTACTCGTTGAACCGGTACGACGCCTTCGACGAGGCGGCGTAGACGGGGTGGTGCCCGACGACGATCTTCCACTGCGCCGTGGCGGCGGCGAGGGTGGAGTCGAGCCAGCGGAGCTGCGCGCTCCGGTCCCACAGCGCCTCCGACATCGGGTAGAGGTAGGGCCGGTCGACGTCGGCCAGCGGCGTGGTGTCGATGAAGGCGAAGAGGACGCGCGTCGTGTCGTCGACGGCCTCCTCGACGGTGAAGTACCGCGCGGGCATCGTCCAGCGGCTGCTCAGCCGGGTGTACTCGACCTGCGCCTCGACGTTGCCCTGCCAGTCGTGGTTGCCGAGGACGACGTACCACGGGCGCTGGAGCGCGGGGGCGGTGTAGACGTCCTCGAACGAGCGCTGCCACTTCGGGTCGTCGAGGCCGGTGACGCCGGCGGAGTAGAAGTTGTCGCCGGTGGAGATGACGAACTGGCTCCCGATCTCCTCGCCGGTGCGGCCCATCTGCTCGGCCACCTCGCGCTGGTTGAAGAACCCGTTCCGCCCCCAGTCGCCGACGACGAGGAAGTTGAGGGCGTCCGGCGAGAAGGGGTCCGGCTGTGCTTCCTCCGTCAGCCCCTCCGGCTGGGAGAGGCAGCCCGCCGAGACGGTCAGGAGCGCGAGGAAGAGGAGGGCGAGGCGACGCATAGGGGCAGGGAGGGGCCACGAGGCCGTCGAGCCTGTAAAACGTCGGGGGCCGGAATGTTCTCCGGCCCTCACGCCGTGCTCCCGCCGCGGGCCGCGCGGGCGAGCTGGCGGCGGTGCCGGGACGTGTGGGCGGCGAGGAAGCGGAGGGCGTCGTCGAGGGTGAGGGCGCCGGCGACGGGGTGGCGTAGGAGGGGCGTGCGTTCGAGCGCGGGCGGGAACGAGGCGACGGCGGCGTCCCACCGCGCGGGGAGCTCGGCCCACGCCGCCCGCACGGCCTCGTAGCCCATCCCCTCCGGCGCGATGCCGCGCGCGCCGCCCGGCATCTCCAGCTGCTTGGGCGAACGCATCGCGGCGAGGAGGAGGACCACGCCGGCGCGGGAGTGCGGCCCCACGTCCCGGCGCGCGTCGCCCGCGGCGAGCTGCCGCTCCAGCCCCCGCAGCGTCACCGCCTCGACGCGGTAGACGTGCTCGGCGATCTCGACGGGGGACCACTTCCCGGGCGCAGGGGTCGCCGTCCGCTCGGCCGGTGCCAGGCGCGCGAGGGCGTCGAGGAAGGCGTCGCGCTCGTTGTGGAGCGCCGCGAGGCGGTCGGCGAGGGTGGCGGGACCCGCAAGCGGGCTCCCCGCAGGCGGGATCTTCGACTTCGACATGGCGCGGCGAGGAGGCCGCGCAAAGTAACCCGCCGGTCGCCGCTCAGGCGAGGCCGCGGGGTGGGCGGAGGCCGGGGCGACGGGGCCGGCGTAGCGTCGGCGCGGCGCGGCGTTCGCGTGGCGCCCCGAGGTAGCGCTCGAGGCGGGCGAGGCAGTCGGCGTAGCGGCTCCACGCGGCGGGGTCGCCGGCGAGCCAGTCGGTGCGCGCCTGGTCGAGGGCGCGGCGGAGGAGAGGGGTGGCGAAGTCCATGGCGGTGGCTTCAGGACGGGCTGGCGGAACGGTCCGGTTCCGGCGGAAGCAAGCGTCCTGCCACGCCCGTTCCGCCCGGTAGACCGCCCTGAGCGGCGTGGGGGTGGGGTAGATTCGGAAACCCCCTGTCGCGCATCGTGCCCCCTCCGCGCTCGCAGATCGAATCCGCAGCTCCCATGCCCCCTGCTGCCCCCTCCGACCTCGTCGCCCTCATCGCCGAGCGCGCCGCCCGCGTCCGCGAGCGCATCGCGCAGGCGTGCGCCCGCGCCGGCCGCGCGCCGGACGAGGTGACGCTCGTCGCCGTCACCAAGACGTTCCCCGCCGAGGTGGTGCGGGCCGCGGTGGCGGCGGGGCTGCGCGACTTCGGGGAGAACCGCGTGCAGGAGCTCGTCGAGAAGGCGGAGGCGGTGCCGGGCGAGGCGGCGGGGGGCGACGTGCGCTGGCACCTCATCGGCCACCTCCAGCGCAACAAGGCGCGGGACGCCGCCCGCCACGCCGACGCCTTCCACGCGCTCGACAGCCTCCGCCTCGCCGAGGCGCTCGACCGCCGGGCGGCGGCCGAGGGGCGCGTGCTCCCCTGCCTCGTCCAGGTCAACGTCTCGGCGGAGGACACGAAGTCGGGCGTGGCGCCGGATCAGGCGCACGCGCTGCTCGACGCGCTGGCGCCGCTCGCCCACCTCCGCGTCGAGGGGCTGATGACGCTGGCGGCGCCCGCCGACACCGAGGAGGAGCTGGAGACGGTGGTCCGCCCGCAGTTCCGCCGCCTCCGCCGGCTGGCCGAGACGTACCCCGGCGGCGGTCTCCGTTTCCTGTCGATGGGGATGAGCGGGGACTACGAGGTGGCCGTCGAGGAGGGGGCGACGCACGTCCGCATCGGCTCCGCGCTCTTCGGGCCCCGCGAGTGAGCAGGGGCGTCATGGGGGGAGGTGGCTTTTTCCTTAGCTTAGCGCCGAGCCGTTGTCCCCCCACCGGTCCCCCGCCATGAAGCTCACGCCCCTCGACCTCCGCAAGCAGCAGTTCAGGAAGACCTTCCGCGGCTACGACCCCGACGAGGTCCGCGGCTTCATCGAGAAGCTGGCGCAGGACTGGGAGGAGGTGCTCGAAGACAAGCGGCGCGGCGACGAGCGCGTCGCGCTCGCCGAGGAGAAGCTCCGCCACTACGAGAAGGTGGAGCTGGCGCTGCAGGAGGCGCTCGAGGCCGCCCGCGAGACGGGCCGCCGCGCCGAGGACGCCGCCTCCCAGCGGGCCAGGCTCATCATCGAGGAGGCCGAGCTCCGCGCGCAGCGGATCCTCCAGGACGCCGAGCAGGAGCGGTACAACATCCGGCAGGACCTCGTGAAGCTGAACAGCCGCCAGAGCGAGATCGCCGCCCGCCTCCGCGCCTTCCTCATGTCCGAGATGGAGATCCTCGCGCAGTTCCAGGGCGACGACCCCATCGGCTTCATCAAGCTCGTCGCCGCGACGGAGGGGGCGGCGCAGGAGGCGCTCCCCGGCCCCCGCGCCCGCCTCGGCCCGGCGGCGCCCGCCCCCGAGCCCGAGGAGGAGACCGCGCCGGCCCCCGAGCAGCCCTCCCTCCCGTTCGACGACGAGGCCGCGGCGGCGGCCGAGGCGCCCGCCGCGCCGCAGGAGCGGGAGGAGACGCCGGTGACCGAGCTCGTCCCGCCCCCCATCCCGCCGCTTGCCGCCGAAGAGCCGGCCCCAACACCTGCATCTGAGGAGGCCCCTGTCTCCGAGGAGGCCCCCGCACACGAGCCGGCGCCCGCCGCGGAGGTCCCGCCGCCCCCGCCGCCCGTGGAGCCTACGCCGCCGCCCTTCCCGCCTCCGCCGCGCGAGCGCCCCTCCGAGTCCCCGGCGGTGCCGACGTACCGCGACTGGCTCTCCGGCCTCGCCACCCGCCACGAGCGTTCCCAGAAGCCGTCGGAGGAGCCCGTGGAGCGCGTGGAGACGGAGGAGCGCGAGCGGGAGGCCTCCCCCTTCGGTCACCCGTTCTTCCGCCCCTCGACCGCCGAGCCGCCGCTTCCCGCCGAGCCGGCCCCGACCTCGGACGCCGCCCGCGGCTGGAGCCTCCGCTCCCTCGTCACCGGCGACCGCGAGGAGGGCCAGCCCAGCGTCGCCGCCTCCGACGACGAGCGCGAGCGCATCCGCCGCATCCTCGAGGACCTCGACTGAAAGTGAGAAAGGAAGAGTGAGAAAGGGCACTCCAGGCTGGTTCTGATTTTCCCTTTTCACTTCTCCCCTTTCCCTTCCCCCATGCCCTTCGACCCCGACGCCTACCGCCGGCAGGTCCACGAGGCCGTGGAGTACCTCGGGCCGCGCGTGATGGACCCGCCGCCGACCGTCGGCGTCATCCTCGGGACGGGCCTCGGGCAGCTCGCCGAGGCGCTCGACGTCCACGAGGCCGTCCCCTACGACGACATCCCGCACTTCCCCGTCTCGACGGTCGAGAGCCACCACGGCCGCCTCCTCGTGGGGGAGGTCGACGCGGTGCCCGTCCTCGCGCTGCAGGGGCGGTTCCACCTCTACGAGGGCTACGACGCCCGTGCGGTCACCTTCCCCGTCCGTGTCCTCCATCACCTCGGCGTCGAGACGCTGCTGATCGCGAACGCCGCCGGCGGCATGAACCCCGCCTACCGGCGGGGCGACCTCATGCTCGTCGCCGACCACATCAACCTCCAGGGCGTCAACCCCCTCACCGGCCCGAACGTGGACGAGTGGGGGCCGCGCTTCCCCGACATGAGCGAGGCCTACGACGCCGGCCTCCGCAGGCTCGCGCGCGAGGTGGCCGAGGAGGAGGGGATCCCGCTCCACGAGGGCGTCTACGTCGCCGTCACCGGGCCGAATCTGGAGACGCCCGCGGAGTACCGGTTCCTCCGCGGCATCGGCGCCGACGCCGTCGGCATGAGCACGGTGCCGGAGGTCATCGTGGCCCGCCACATGGGGGTGGAGTGCCTCGCCGTCTCGGTCATCACCGACGAGTGCTTCCCGGACACGCTGGAGCCGGTGACCATCGAGGCCGTGCTGGCCGCCGCCGCCGAGGCCGAGCCGAAGCTGACTCGGCTCTTCCTCGGCGTCCTCGCCCGCCTAGGCTGGACGGGGTGAGTCACCGGCGGGGGGCGGGGGTATACTCTCACGTCTTCGAGCCATGCCCCGCGTCGCCATGAAGCCCCTCCCGGTCACGCTCGTCGCGCTCGGCCTCCCGCTCGCCCTCGCGCAGGCCCAGCCGGTACCGCTCCCGCTCGCCCCGGTCCCGAGGGCCCCGTCCGTCCTGCTCGGGAGCGCGGCCGACGTCGTGGGGGACGTGACGGGGGACGGCCGGCCCGACGTGCTCATCGGTGCGCCCACGCCGCTCTCGCCGTTCATCACCGACGACGGCCGGGCGTACCTCTTCGACGGGGCGACGGGCGCGTTCGTCCGCACGCTCGTCCCGCCCGCCACTGTCAACGAAGCTCCCGGCTTCGGCGGGGCCGTAGCAGGGATGGGCGACCTCGACGGCGACGGGCTCACGGAAGTGGCCGTCGCCGGTCGTAACGTCTCGGACCCCCTGCGCGTGTTCGTCTACGCCGGCGCCGACGGCGCCCTCGTGCAGGAGCTCGCCCCGCCCGGGGCAGCGCTGTCCACGGGCTTCGGCCAAGCCATCGCCGGGGTCGGCGACCTCGACGGCGACGGGGTGGGGGACCTCCTCGTCGGCGCGCCGAACGCGGGGGACGACCGGCGCGGGGAGGCCTACGTCTTCTCGGGGGCGACGGGCGCCGTCGTGCGCACGCTCACGCCGCCGGCCTCCCCGGCGCCCATCAACTTCGGCTACGGGACGGCCGCCCTCGGTGACCTCGACGGCGACGGGGTCACGGACGTCGCCGTGGGCGACATAGATGCCCGGACGGGGCCGGGGCTGCAGGGCGTCGTCCACGTCTTCAGCGGTGCCACCGGCACCCACCGCTACACCGTGTCCCCCTCCGCCGGCCCTTCGTTCGGGCGGTTCGGCGACAACGCCCACCTCCCCGTCGCCGGGCTCGACGACGTGGACGGCGACGGCACCCCCGACTTCGCCGTGGGGGCCCCCCTCGAAACGGTCTCGCTCACGACGGAGGGCCGGGTCTACGTCTTCAGCGGGGCCGACGGCGGCCTCCTCTACCGCATCGAGGGGACCGACTACGTCGGCATGCTCGGCACGGCCCTCGCCGGGGTCCCCGACGTAGACGGCGACGGGGCGGGCGACCTCGTCGTCGGGGGAGGCGGTGAGGGCGGCCCCGGCACGCACCAAGACGGGCCCGGCCGCGTGCACCTCCGCAGCGGCGCCACAGGCGCGCCGCTGATGATCCTGACCGCCCCCGAGGGGGCCGAGGTCTTCGACGGCTTCGGCGAGGCCGTGGCGGGCTTCGTGGAGGAGGGCGCCCTTCGCCTCGTGGCGGGGGCGCCGCACGCCGACGTGGGCGACTTCGACGTGGTCGGGCGCGGCTGGGCGTTCCTGTACACGGAACTCCCCCTCGCCGTCGTGCTGGAGCCCGTGGGCCCGCACGTGGTGCTCCCGCCCGGCGGCGGGGAGGTCACCTTCACGGCCACGGTCACCAACGTGAGCGCCGCGCCGCAGGCGTTCGAGGCGTGGACGGCGGCGACCCTGCCCGGCGGCGCCACGCGCCCGGTCCTCGGGCCTCTCGCGCTCACGCTCCAGCCGGGGCAGCGGGCCGCGCGGGTGCTCCGGCATCGGGTGCCGGCGTCGGCCCCGGCGGGGACCTACGTCTACGCCGCCTACGTCGGCGCCTTTCCGGCCGGGGCCGTGGCGAGCGCCCGCGTCATGTTCACGAAGAGCGCCGTGGCCCCCGCGGCGGTGGCCGAGGGCGCACTGCCGGCCGTGCTCACGCTCCACGCCGTGCGCCCGAGCCCGTTCGCGCGCGAGGCCACGCTCCGTTTCGACCTCCCGAAGACGGGGCCGGTGCGGCTCGCGGTATACGACGTGCGGGGGCGCGAGGTGGCCGTGCTCGCGGAGGGTGTATTGGAGGCGGGTCGGCACGAGGCCACCCTCGACGGGCGGGGCCTCGCCGCCGGGGTCTACCTCGCACGGCTGGCGGCGGGGGGGCGCATCCAGACACAGCGGCTCGTGCTCGCGCGCTAGGCGGCCCGGGCCCGGTCGCCGGGGGATATTTTCGCGGCATCGTAACCGGGAGGCAGGGCGGGCGCTAGGTATCTTCGGAGCTTCCCCGCGTCGCACCCGGACCCCCATGCCCCGCTACCCCGAGGTCGAGTCGTTCGATCACGCCGCCGCAGAGCAGGCCGTGCTCGCGCGCTGGGAGGCCGAGGACGCCTTCCGGCGGAGCGTCGAGGTCCGCGAGGGCGCGCCCCACTTCGTCTTCTACGAGGGGCCGCCCACGGCCAACGGGAAGCCCGGCATCCACCACGTGATGGCGCGGACGATCAAGGACCTCTTCTGCCGCTACAAGACGATGAAGGGGTTCCGCGTCGACCGGAAGGGGGGGTGGGACACCCACGGCCTCCCCGTCGAGATCGAGGTCGAGAAGGAGCTCGGGCTCGAGGGGCGCCACCAGGTCGAGGACTACGGCGTCGCCCGCTACAACGCCGCCTGCCGCGCGAGCGTCCTCCGCTACAAGGACCTCTGGGACGACCTCACCCGCCGCATGGGCTACTGGGTGGACCTCGAACACCCCTACGTCACCTTCCACAACACCTACATCGAGAGCGTCTGGGCCCTCCTCAAGGCGATCTCCGAGAAGCGAACCGACGACGGGGAGCCGTTCCTGTACCGCGGCTACAAGATCCAGTGGTACAGCCCCGCCAACGAGACCGTCCTCTCGGCCCACGAGGTCTCCCTCGGCTACCGCGAGGTCCAGGACCCCTCGATCTACGTGAAGGCGCGCGTGCGCGGCGAGGACGACACGTTCTTCCTGGCGTGGACGACGACGCCGTGGACGGTCCCCTCGAACGCCGCCCTCGCCGTCGGCCCGAGGATCGACTACGTGAAGGTGCGGGTGCCCAGGGGAGAGGGGGAGAGAGGGGGAGAGGGAGAAGGGGGGAAGGAGGAGTTCCTCATCCTCGCCGAGGCCCGCCTCGGCGTGCTCCAGGCGGAGTACGAGGTCGTGGAACGCTACAGGGGCGTCGACCT
>DATGQT010000188.1:0-7446 GCA_035304085.1 Rubricoccaceae bacterium | reverse complement strand
TCGACCTCGATCCCGTCGGCGAGGGTGCGCATGAGGTAGAGCCCGCGGCCGTTCGTCTGCGTCGGGTCGTCGGGCAGCGTCGCGTCGCGGAGCCGGTCGGGGTCGAGGCCGGGCCCCTCGTCCTCGACGTGCAGCCACCCGCCGGAGCTGTCGCCTTCCCACGTCACCTCGACCCCGCGCTCCGGGTCGAGGTCGTTGCCGTGGCGGATCGCGTTCGTGATCGCCTCGCCCATCGCCAGCACCAGCCGGTCCACCGTCGCCTCCGGGAGCCCCGCCGCCCGCCCCACTTCCTCGGCGAAGTGGACCGCGTGGGCGGCCGAGGCAGGTTCGCTGGGTAGCTGGAGACGTCGGACCATCGAGGCGGCGACGAGGATCAGGGCGAGGGGGCGGCCTCGTGGTAGGCGCTTACGAGGGTGTGAGCGAGAAGATACCGGACGGCGTAGTCGGAGAGGCGGGGCGGGAGCGCGGGGAGCACGCGGCGGACGAGCCGGGCCACGGGCGCGCTCAGGGCCAGCCGGGCCAGCCGGCCGCGCAGCCCGGCCCCCGGCGCCACGCGGTGCAACCCGACCTGCTCGGCGACCTCGGGGTGCGCGCGCACCATCCGAGGGAGGTTGCCGCCGGCGAACTCCCGCATCTTCGCGAGCGCGGTGCCGAGGTCGCCGAGGTCGTACATCGCCGCGACGGCGCCGGGGGCGTAGCGGAGGCCGTCGGGGTGGCGACGGGCGAGGCGGCAGGCGTACTCTAGGTCCTCACCGTAGGTGATCCCCTCGTCGAACGGCCCCGCCTCGCGGAACGCGTCGGCGCGGACGGCGGCGACGCAGAGGAGGAAGTGGCGCCAGGGCACCGGCGCGCCGGCGGCGCGGTCCCGGACGCCCCGGAGCGGCGAGGCGAGATAGCGGTGGTAGGGGTCGCGAGGGTCCACCTCAGCGAACGTCAGCCGCCCGACCGCCGCCGGAGCACCCGTCGCCCCGGAGACGTCCCGAAGCGCCGCGAGGTAGCCGGGCGCCGGCGCCACGTCGGCGTCGAGGAAGACGAGGAGGTCGCCGTGCGCGGCGGCGACGCCGGTGTTGCGGGCGGCGGCGCGGCCCCGGTTCGTCGGATGCGTCAGCACCCGCGCCGTCGCCCCCGGCGCGGCCGGCCCGGCGGCGAGGAGGCCGGCGAGGACGGCGGCGGTGTCGTCCGTCGAGCCGTCGTCGACGAAGAGCCACTCGGCCGGCTCGTCCTGGGCCAGCATCGCCGGCACGGTCTTCGGCAGCACGTGCGCGCCGTTGTAGACGGGGACGATGACGGAGATCACGGGGTATCCGGGCGGCGCGGCACGTTACGCGGCGGCGACGCCCTGCTGCAACAGCGCCTCGAACCGGGCCGTGAGCTCAGGCCAGCGGTAGCGGGCGGCCGCCTCCCCGGCTGCTCGTGCCAGGCGGACGCGCTCTTCGGGATGACGGAGCAGGTCGAGCGCCGCCGCCGCCAGCGCCGCGCCGTCGCCGACGGGCACCGCCCGCATCGAGTGGCCGTCGGCCAGGAACTCCTGGACGCCCTCGCTCGCGGTGGCCGCGACGGCGCAGCCGCAGGCGGCGGCCTCCATCGGCACGAGGCCCCACCCCTCACTCCGGCTCGTGTGCAGCACCACGGCCGCGCCGTTGTAGAGCGCCCGGAGCGCCGGCACGCTCGGGCGGACGTGCACGCGCACCCAACCCGGCAGCCGGTGCGAGGGCCGCCGCGCTGCGATCACGTCGGCCTCGACCTCGGGCAGGGCCGCCTTCAGCCGTTCGAGCGCCTCGATCAGCACGTCGGGCCCCTTCACGTGCTGGCGATGGTAGAGCGCGACGACTCGGGCCGGGCGCCCCTCGACGGGCCGCTCGACGAAGAACTCGGCCGGGTCCACCGCATTCGGGACGACGCCGGCCACCGGCCCCCCTTCGGCCTCGACGCGCCGCCGGATCCACTCGGCGACGGTGATCCGCACGAACGGGTAGCACCACGTCTCGACCACGCGCGGGTCGATGAACGTCTCGACGTGCTGGATGAAGTAGAACCTGGTGCCCTTCGAGGGGGGCAGGACGAGGAGGGGGCCGGTGGTCTGGACGCCTGTTGCAATAACGGCATCAGCGTCCGGCACGTACGCCGCCGTCGCCGCCGGTACCTCGTGCGTGTGCACCCCCTCCGCTTCGTAGTAGGGCGCATCGCGGACGCCGTGCAGACGGTCGCGCACCCGCACCGCAAGAGCACGGGCGTGCGCGGTCACCCCCTCCCCCACCCGCCGCGGGCCGACGACGTGGACCTCGTGCCCGCGCGCCGCGAGTCCCCGCGCGTGCGCATAGACCACCTTCACCCCTCCCATCGGGATGCGGGCCGGCGCGGGGAGCACGAAGGTGATGCGCATGGGGTGGTCGGTTGCCAGAAGTCAGGGGTCAGAGGAACGTATCCGGCGACCCCTGTCCCACCGTCCATCAAAGCACCAGCAGCTCCTTGGTCGAGGCCGTGAGGTTCTCGCAGCCGCCCTCGCGCAGCACGACCAGGTCCTCGATCCGCACGCCGAACCGCTCGGGGAGGTAGACGCCCGGCTCGACGGTCACCGTCGCCCCGGCGGGCAGGGTGTCCTCGACGCGCGACGAGAGCCGCGGCCACTCGTGGGCCTCCAGCCCGACCCCGTGCCCGAGGCTGTGCGGGAAGTGCTCCCCTAGGCCGGCCGCTTCGATGACCTGCCGGGCGGCCTGGTCGAGGTCGCGCCCCGTCCGCCCCGCCGCCGCCGCGTCGAGCGCGGCCTGCTGGGCGTCGAGGACGACCTGGTACACCCCGCGCGCCTCCTCCCCCGGGTCGCCGACGGCGACGGTCCGCGTCATGTCGGCGCAGTAGCCGTCGAGGACGCCGCCGAAGTCGAGGACGACGAGCTCGCCGGGGCGGAGGGTCTTGGTCGTCGGGCGGGCGTGCGGGAGGGCGCCCCGGAGGCCGCTCGCCACGATGGGCTCGAAGGCCATCCGCTCGCACCCCCGCTTGAGGTGCTGGTAGACGATCTCGGCCGCGAGGTCCCGCTCGCTCACGCCCGGCCCGATGAACGGGAGGATCGCGGCGAAGACCTCGTCGGTGACGGCCTGCGCGGCGCGGACCCGCGCGATCTCCTCCTCCGACTTCGCCGCCACGTCCTCGTCGAGAAGGCCGCCGACGGGGAGGAAGCGGACCTCCTGGAGGAGCTGGCGGAGGCGCTCGACCTCCGTGAACGGGAGGTGGTCGCCCTGCAGGAGGACGGTCTCGGCGCCCGCCAGCAACTCGGCCTCGGCGACGTGCTCGAAGAGCCGGTAGCCCGGCACGTGGACCTCCGCCCCCTGCACCTCGGCCTCGGCCTGCGTCGCGTACCGCCCGTCCGTCACGAAGTGCGCCTCGTCCGGCGTTACCACGAGCACGCCGTTGGAGCCGGTGAACCCGACGGCCCAGCGGACGTGCGGGAGGAACGTGAGGAGCGCGGCGTCGGCGTCGAGGTCGGCGCAGCGGCGGCGGATGAGGTCGAGGCGAGGGTTCATGGGAGACGGGAGGTGGGGGATGGGAGATGGGGAGCATGAGACCGACGGCCTCATCTCCCATTACCCATCCCCTATCCCCTCACGGAGTAGTTCGGCGCCTCCTGCGTGATCGTGACGTCGTGGGGGTGGCTCTCGCGGAGGCCGGAGGCGGTGACGCGGACGAACTGCGCCCGCTCCTGGAGCGCCTCGACGGTCTCGCAGCCGCAGTAGCCCATCGCGGCGCGGAGGCCGCCGATCATCTGGTAGACGACCTCGTCGAGGCGGCCCTTGTAGGGCACGCGGCCCTCGATCCCCTCGGGCACGAGCTTCCTGAGGTCGTCCTCGGCGTCCTGGAAGTAGCGGTCCTTCGAGCCGGCCTGCATGGCGCCGAGCGAGCCCATCCCGCGGTAGTTCTTGTAGCGGCGGCCCTCGTAGAGCACCGTCTCGCCCGGGCTCTCCTCGACGCCCGCGAAGAGCCCCCCGATCATGACGGCGTCGGCGCCGGCGGCCAGCGCCTTCGGGACGTCGCCCGTCTGCTTGACGCCGCCGTCGGCGATGACGGGGACGCCGTACTTCCGGGCGGCCTCGGCGCACTCCATGATCGCGGTGAGCTGGGGGACGCCGACGCCCGCGACGACGCGGGTGGTGCAGATCGAGCCGGGCCCGATGCCCACCTTCACGGCGTCGGCGCCGGCGAGGATGAGGTCCTCGGCGCCCGTGGCCGTGCCGACGTTGCCGGCGACGACCTGGAGGTCGGCGTACGCGCCCTTGATCCGCTCGACCATCCCGAGCACGCCCTCCGAGTGGCCGTGCGCCGTGTCCACCACCACGAAGTCGACGGCGGCCTCTACGAGCGCCTGCACGCGCTCGAGCGTGTCGGCCGCGATGCCGACGGCGGCGCCTACGCGGAGGCGGCCGTAGTCGTCCTTGCACGCGTTCGGGTGCTTCTTCTTCTTCTGGATGTCCTTGAACGTGATGAGCCCGCGCATCTGCCCGCCCTCGTCCACGACGGGCAGCTTCTCGATCTTGTGCTGCTGGAGGATCCGCTCGGCCTCGTCGAGCGTGGTGCCGACGGGGGCCGTGACCAGCGGCGCCCGCGTCATCACGGCCTCAAGCCGCTGCGCGTTGTCGGGCTCGAACCGGAGGTCGCGGTTGGTGACGATGCCGACGAGCCGTCCGCGCTCGTCCACGATGGGGATGCCGCCGATGTGGTAGCGGGCCATCCGCTCGCGCGCGTCGCCGACGGTGTGGTCCGGCCGGAGCGTGATGGGGTCGAGGATCATCCCGCTCTCGGAGCGCTTGACGCGGCGGACCTCTGCGGCCTGCCGCTCGGCCGTCATGTTCTTGTGGAGCACGCCGACGCCGCCCATCCGCGCCATCGCGATGGCCATGTCGCTCTCGGTGACGGTGTCCATCGCCGCCGAGAGGAGGGGGACGTTGAGGCGGATGCCGCGCGTGAGGCGCGTCGTGACGTCGACCTCGCGCGGCATCACGGCCGAGCGGGCCGGCACGAGGAGGACGTCGTCGTAGGTGAGGCCTTCGGCGATGATCTTGTGCATGGGGGTCGGTGGTCGACGGACTAGAAAACGATCGGCTTGAGCTTGACCTTCCGGCGGAGGGCGTTGACTTCGTGGGGGGCGAGGCGGCGCCAGCGGCCCCGGCGGAGCCCGCCGAGGTCGAGGCCGGCGTAGTGCGTACGGTCGAGCGCCACCACCTCGTGCCCGAGCGCCTCGAACATCCGGCGAACCTGCCGGTTGCGCCCCTCGTGGATCTGCAAGGCGACTTCGCGGGGGTCGTCGCCCACGTACCCGGCGTGGTCGGCCCTCACCGGCCCGTCGTCGAGGGCGACGCCCTCCCGGAGCTTCTCGAGCTCGTGCGGCTTCACGGGCACGGCCGTGGTGACGACGTAGAGCTTCTCGACGTTGTAGCGCGGGTGCATCAGGCGGTGCGCGAGGTCGCCGTCGCTCGTCAGCAGGAGAGCCCCGGTGGTGTGGCGGTCGAGGCGGCCGACCGGGAAGAGGGCGCTCTTCTCGGCCTCGGGGAGGTCCACGAGGTCCATCACCGTCGTCCGGTCGCGCTCGTCCTGCTTCGTCGTGATGGTGTCCTTCGGCTTGTTGAGGAGGACGTAGACGGGCCCGCGCGGGCGGACCGGCCGACCGTCCACGGCCACGGCGTCCGTCGGCGCCACCTTCGTCCCCAGCTCGGTCACGACGGCGCCGTTGACGGTCACGCGGCCTCCGGCGATGAGCGCGTCGGCGTCGCGGCGGGAGGCGACGCCGGCGCGGGCGAGGAACCGGTTGAGGCGGACGGGCGCGTCGGGGTCGAGCGCGGGTGGCGGCGTGGGCGCGTGCCTCCGGCGCTGCGCCTGCTTGCGCCGGCGCGTCGAGCGGTCGTCCGTTCGTCGGCGGTCAGGCATCGGCTGGTTCTGCTTCGGCTGACGCTCCTTCGGCGGGCGGCGGCTCGGGAGCGGCCTCCCCCTCCCCCGCTTCCTGGGCGCGGAGCGCCTCCATCTCCGTCATGAGCACGGCGCGCTCGCGGCTGAAGGCGGGATCGGCGAGGAGCTCCTCGACCTCGCGGGGCCGGGGCAGTTCCTCGAGCGTGCCGAGGCCGAACTGGTCGAGGAAGTGTTCGGTCGTTCCATACAATAACGGGCGTCCGACCCCCTCGCTCCGCCCCACCACCGTGATCAGCTCGCGCTCGAGCAGCTGCCGCAGCGCGTAGTCGGCGTTGACGCCGCGGACGTGGTCGATCTCGGGCTTCGAGACGGGCTGCTTGTAGGCGACGACGGCGAGGGTCTCGACGAGGGCGCGCGAGAGCCGCTTCTCCTCCTCCTCGGTCAGGAGCGCCTGCACGAACGGCGCCACGTCCTCGACCGTGGCCATCCGGTAGGCGCGGCCCCAGCGGTGAATGCGGAACGCGCGGCCCCCCTCCCGGTACGCCGCGTTGAGGCGCCCGACGGCCGCGTCGACGTCGGCCGCGGCCACGTCGGCGCCGGTGACGCGGGCGTAGGCGCGCGCCAGCTCCGCCGCCGTCGGCGGCTCCTCGGCGGCGAAGATCAGCGCCTCGACGGCGCGGTCGAGCGGGTGGGCGGTCATGGGCTCAGCACCTCCTCCCCTGCCCGCTCGCGCTCGACCTCGATCTCCCGGACGCGCTCGGCCGGCGCCGGCGGCACCGTCGGGACGGCCTCGATGGAGAAGTCCTCCGGGCGCACGCCGAGGAGGAGGCGGACGGCCTGCTGGCGCAGCAGGTCGAGCACGGCGAGGAACGTCACGATCACGAACGGCTTGGGGCGGCGCGCCACGAGCGCCGTGAACGCGGCCGGGCCGGCGGCGAGCCGCTCCAGCACGTACTGCCGCTGCTCCTCGATGGTGTAGGCGTAGCGGCGCGGGGCGTGGCGCGGCGCCTCGCCGGCGGCTTCGGCGCGCTGGAGGACGCCGTGCAGGGCCGCCAGCAGGTCGAACAGCGAGACGCGGTAGGTCACCTCCGTGGGGGCCTCCAGGCGCGCCCGCTCGGACGCCGCCGCGCCCCGCCCGAAGTGGCGGTGCCGCTCGTCCCACCGCTGCTCCAGCACCGCCGCCGCCTCCTTGAACCGGACGTACTCTAGGAGCCGCTCGACGAGCTCCTTCCGGGGGTCCACCGGCTCGCCCTCCTCGTCGCGCTCCGGGCCCGGCAGCAGCATCCGCGCCTTGATCTGGATCAGCAGCGCGGCCATGTAGATGAAGTCGGCCGCGCCGTCGAGGTCGATCTGCTCCAGGAGGCGGACGTAGGCGAGGTACTCGTCGGTGATCCGCGCGATGGGGATGTCGTGGACGTCGAGCTCGTCGCGCCGGATGAAGAAGAGCAGCAGGTCGAGCGGCCCTTCGAACTGGTCGAGGCGGACGCGGTACATCCCGGGTGGGGCAGGCGGTGGGGATGCACGCGAAGTTACGACAGGGCCGGGACGCGGGGG
>DATGQT010000187.1:0-21504 GCA_035304085.1 Rubricoccaceae bacterium | reverse complement strand
GTCTTCCCGCTGCCCGTCCGGCTCTGGACGATGAGGTCGCGGCCTTCGAGGAGGTAGGGGATGGCGGCGGCCTGGACCGGCATCAGGCCCGGCCAGCCCATCGCGCGGACGCCTTCGCGGAGGGCCTCGGGGAGCGTGTCGACGGTCGCCTCGGGGAGCGGCGGCTCGGGGGCGGGGAACGGCGAGAAGGCGCTGCCGCTCTCCTGCGCCTCCTCCTTCTTCTGCTTCTGCGCCTCGCTCGTGAGGTCGATGGTGAACTGGTAGGTCATGCGCGGTCGGTAGTCGAGAACAGGGCTCTAAGAAGAAGCCGCGCCGATGGTTCCGGCGCGGCGCGGGCTTCGGGTGGAGTTCGCGCTGTCGGCCTCAGAAGCGGGCGCGGAGCGACTGCCCCGGCGTCACTGTACGCCCGGGTTGCGGAGGGCCGACGGTGCGACGACTACGCGTGCACCGCGGCGGTAAGCGTGGCCACGCTTACCGAGGCCCTCCGCGATGTCGAAGGGCGAGGAGGGACGCGATGACGAGGCGGGGCACGAGAACGGCGTTAAGCGGCTCCGAAGATAGCGCAGGCCGCGCGTGGGGACCGGGGCGGGCGCTGCGTATCTTCGCGCCCCGTCTCTCTAAACCACTCCCCCCGACGCATGGCCGAGTCCCCACGCCCTCTAGAGAACCGCCACGCCCTCGTCACGGGTGCCGGGCGCGGCATCGGGGCGGCCGTCACGCGGCGGCTGGCCGCGATGGGGGCCTCCGTCACCCTCGTCGGCCGGCGACCCGAGCGGCTGCACGCGCTGGCCGACGAGCTGGCCGAGACGCACGGCCGCCCGTTCCTCGCCGCCCCGGCCGACGTCACCGACGACGCGCGCGTGGCGGCGGCGTTCGACGAGGCCCGGCAGGCCCTCGGGCCCGTGGACATCCTCGTCAACAACGCCGGCATCCTCGAGGGCGGCGAGTTCCTCACCCTCCCCCTCGACCGCTGGCAGGCCCACCTCGACGTGATCCTCCTGGGCGCCGCGCGCACCACGCACCTCGCGCTGCCCGACATGCTGGAGAAGGGGTGGGGCCGCGTCGTGAACGTGTCGAGCGTCTCCGGGCTGATGGGGGTCTCGCACGTGACGGCCTACTCGGCGGCGAAGCACGGGCTCGTGGGGTTCACCCGCTCGCTCGCCCTCGAGGTGTCCAAGAGCGGCGTCACCGTCAACGCCGTGTGCCCGTCCTACGTCGAGACCGACATGGTGACGGGGCTGGTCGAGGGGCTCGCGGAGAAGCTGAGCAAGCCGGAGGGCGTGATGCGGGCGGCGATCCTGCGGAACATGCCCATCGGGCGGCTCATCACGCCCGAGGAGGTGGCCAGCGCCGTGTGCTGGCTGTGCGACCCCGAGCAGGCCGCGGTGACGGGCCACGCCCTCGTGCTCTCCGGCGGCGCCGCCGTCTGAGGCCCCGCCGCGTCACATCGTCCGGCCGCCGTCGACGTGGAGCGTGTGGCCGGTGACGTAGCTGGAGGCGTCGGAGGCGAGGAAGACGACGGCGGCGGCGACCTCCTCGGGCCGGCCGAACCGGGCCATCGGGGTCATCTGCAGGTTCAGCTGCAGCATCTTCTCCTCCATCTCGTCGCTCATCTCCGTCTCGATGACCCCCGGGGCGACGACGTTGGCGCGGACGTTCCGGCTGCCGAGCTCCTTCGCCAGCGACTTCGTGAACCCGATGATGCCGGCCTTGGACGCGGCGTAGTTCGTCTGGCCCGGGTTCCCCTCCACGCCCGCGATGGAGGAGATGTTGACGATGCTGCCGCTCCGCTGCTTCATCATCGGGCGGTAAGCCGCCTTGCAGAAGGCGAAGACCCCCTTGAGGTTGGTGTCGAGGACGGCGTCCCAGTCCTCCTCGCTCATCCGCAGCAGGAGGGTGTCACGCGTGACGCCGGCGTTGTTGACGAGGACGTCGAGCGAGCCCCAGGCGTCGACGACGGCGCTCACGGCCTCCTGCGCGTGCGCCACGTCGGCGGCGTCGCCCTGGAAGGCGAGGCAGCGCGTGCCGCGCCCTTCGAGGTCCCGCTTCAGCGCGTCGGCCGCCTCGGCGGAGGATCGGTAGGTGAAGGCGACGTTGGCGCCCGCCGCGGCGAGCGCGTCCACGATGGCACGGCCGATGCCGCGCGTGCCGCCCGTGACGAGGGCGTTCTTGCCGGTGAGGTCGAGGTGCATGAGGTGGAGGGCGTGGGGGCACGGCGCGCCGTGCCCCTACCAGGTTAGAGGGTTTCGAGTTCGCCGGCCGTGCCGGCCGTGACGGCCTCGACGTCGCGGCCGAGCGTGCGCCTGACGAGGCCCGAGAGCACGTTGCCGCTGCCGACCTCGACGAAGCGGTCGGCGCCGTCGGCGTGCATGGCCTCGAGCGTCTGCGCCCAGCGGACGGGCGCGGTGAGCTGCTCGAGGAGCCGCTGGCGGATCTCGCCGGGGTCCGTCGTCGGCGCGGCGGTGACGTTGAGGTAGACGGGGCAGCGCGGCGCGCGGACCTCCAGGGTCTCCAGCGTCGCCGCGAGCCCGTCGCGGGCGAACCCCATCAGCGGGGAGTGGAACGCGCCGCTGACGGGGAGCGGGACGACGCGCTTCGCGCCGGCCGCCTTCGCCGCCTCGCCCGCGCGCGCGACGGCCGGGCGGTCGCCGGAGATGACGATCTGGCCGGGGTCGTTGTAGTTGGCCGGCACGGCCACGTCGTTCTCGCGCGAGGCCTCGGCGCAGACGCGCTCCAGGGTGGCGGCGTCGAGGCCGAGGACGGCGGCCATGGCGCCGGGGCGGACCTCGCCCGCCTGCGCCATCAGCTCGCCGCGGCGGCGGACGGCCCGGAGGCCGTCGGCGAACGCGAGGGCGCCGCAGGCGGCCAGCGCGCTGTACTCGCCGAGGCTGTGCCCGGCGGCCATGTCGGGCGCGTGCCCCCGCTCCGCCAGCACGGCGAAGGCGGCGAGGCTGTGGACGTAGAGGGCCGGCTGCGTGACCGCGGTCTGCTTGAGCTCCTCGGCGGCCGCCTCGCCCTCGGCGAACATCACCTCCGTCAGCTTGAAGCCGAGCACGGCGTCGGCCTCGTCGAAGCGGGCGCGGGCCTCGGGGAAGCGCTCGTAGAGGTCGGCCCCCATGCCGGGCCGCTGCGAGCCCTGGCCGGGGAAGAGGAAGGCTACACTCATTGCGGATTGGCGATTGCGGATCGCGGATCGACCTCGACCAAGGCGTCCTCATTCCGCGATCCGAAATCCGCAATCCGCACTCCGTCGTAGGCCCACTTCACGTAGGCGGCGCTCCAGGTGAAGCCGCCGCCGAAGGCCGCCAGCACGAGGTTGTCGCCGCGCCGGAGCTCGTGCTCCCAGTCGTTGAGGCAGAGGGGGATGGTGCCGGAGGTGGTGTTCCCGTACCGCTCGATGTTCGTCATCACCTTGTCCATGCCGAGGCCCATGCGGCGGGCGGTGGCCTCGATGATGCGCAGGTTGGCCTGGTGGGGGACGAGGTAGCGGACGTCCTCGGGCGCGAGCCCGTTGCGCTGCATGATCTCCTCGGCCACGCCGGCCATCCCCTCGACGGCCACCTTGAACACGGCGCGGCCCTCCTGGTAGAGGAAGTGCATCCCCTTGTCCACCGTCTCGTGGGTGGGGGGGTTGAGGCTGCCGCCGCCCGTCATGCAGAGGACCTGCCAGTTCGAGCCGTCGATGCGCTCGACGGTGTCGAGGACGCCGTAGCCCTCGTGGTCGGGCTCCAGCAGCACGGCGCCGGCGGCGTCGCCGAAGAGGACGCACGTGGTGCGGTCGGTGTAGTCGGTGATCCGGCTCATCGTGTCGGCGCCGACGACGAGGACGCGCTCGTAGCGGCCGCTCTCGACGAGGCGGGCGCCCGTGTTGAGGGCGAACATGAACCCGCAGCAGGCGGCCGAGAGGTCGAACCCCCACACGTCCTTCGCGCCGAGGCCGGCCTGGACGAGGCACGCCGTCGATGGGAAGAACATGTCCGGCGTGACGGTGGCGACGAGGATGGCGTCGAGGTCGTCGGGGGTGAGGCCGCGCTTGTCGAGGGCGTCGCGGGCGGCCTCGATGGCCATGAACGACGTCGCCTTCGTCTTGTCGCGGAGGATGCGCCGCTCGCGGATGCCGGTCCGCGTGAAGATCCACTCGTCGGTGGTGTCCACCATCCGCTCGAGGTCGGCGTTGGTGAGCCGGTCCTCGGGGAGGTAGCGGCCGACGGCGGTGATGGCGGCGGTTCTCATCGGGCTTCGCGGTGGGTGGTGGGGGCTGAGCCGAAGGGTACCCCTCCCGGCGGGCCGCACGCAACCCCGGTCACTCCTTCAGCGCCTCGGCGATCTTCGCCGGGAGGTCCTGCTCCGCCATCTCGGCGGCGCGGAAGATCATCTGCTCGACGGCGTGGGCCGGGGAGCCGCCGTGGCCGATGACGACGACGCCGTCGACGCCGAGGAGCGGGACGCCCCCGTACTGCTCGTGGTCGAACGGCCGCATCGTCTCGCGGAGGACGCGGCCGACGGCCTCGGCCTCGCGGGCGTCGAGGCCCTGCCGCCCGATCTCCTGGCGGATGAGCTGGGGGAGCGTCGAGGCGAAGCTCTCGCCGAGCTTGAGGAGGACGTTGCCGACGAACCCGTCGCAGACGGCGACGTCGGCGCGGTGGCGGAAGAGGTCGCGGCCCTCGACGTTGCCGACGAAGTGGAGGTGGCCGTCGGCGTCGAGCGCCTCGAGCCGCTCGTAGGCCTCCTTCACGACCTCCGTCCCCTTCCCCTTCTCCTCGCCCACGTTGATCAGCCCCACCGACGGGTTCTCGACGCCGAAGACGCGGCGGGCGAAGACGCGGCCCATGAGGGCGAACTGCACGAGGTGCTCCGCCTTCACGTCCACGTTCGCGCCGACGTCGAGGACGAGGCAGAGGCCCTCGGGCGTGGGGAAGTAGCCGGGGATGGTGGGGCGGAGGACGCCGGGGAGCCGCCCGCACGCGAACAGCGCCGCGGCCATCACGGCGCCGGTGTTGCCGGCGGAGGCGAAGGCGTCGGCCTCGCCCGCCTTGTGCGCGCGGAGGCCGAGGTGGATCGAGGAGTGCGGCTTCGCCTTGAGCGCCGCCGCCGGGGCGTCGTCCATCCCGATCACCTCCGGCGCGTGGACCACCTCGACGGGCAGCCCGGCGGCGTCGTGGCGGGCCAGCTCCGCGCCGACCACGTCCTCGGGGCCGAAGAGGAGGACGCGCAGCCGGTCCGGCGCCTCGCGCGCGGCGCGCACGGCGCCCTCGACGACCACGGCGGGGGCGTGGTCGCCCCCCATCGCGTCAACGGCCACTCGGGTTGCCATAGGCGGGGTGCCGGAGGTGGGGCCGCCGCGGGGCCGGGGCTGCGGCGGGGGCTCGGAGAAGTGACGCCGCCGGGTCGACTCCCGGCCCGGCGCGCAGCGGAGAAGATACTGAGGGGGCTCGGGGGCACCAGGCCCCTCAACGCCGCGCGCCCGCCCGGACGTCAGGGGCGTCGTGGGGCGGGCGCGGGGGGTGTGGGGGCCGGGGCCGGATCAGACGTAGTCCGCCTTCTCGACTCGGATCAGACGTAGTCCGCCTTCTCGACGACGGGGCGGCCGCGGTAGTGCCCGCAGGTGGGGCAGGCGCGGTGGAGCAGCTTCACGTTGCCGCAGTTCGGGCACTCGTGGGTCGTCGGGAGGGCGCCGATCTTGTACTGGGCGCGGCGCGTGCGGGTGCGCGTCTTGGAGTGTCTGCGCTTGGGGTTGGCCATGGGAGGCGTGGGTGGAGGTCCCGCAGCGCGGGACGGGTTCAGCGTCGGTAGGGGACCGGGGTCAGGTGTCGTCGCGGAGGCGACGGAGCGCCTCCCAGCGGTCGTCCACGGGGTTGCCCTCGGCGTCGGTGGGGGCGCCGAAGGAGGTGGGGATCTCGGCGTCCTCGGCCTCGGGGGCGACGCGGCGGAGCGGGAGCGCGAGGAGCAGCGTGTCGCGCACGGCGTCGGTGAGGTCGAGAGCGGTGGCGTCGTCGAGGAGCGGCTGCACGTCGTCGTCGTCCGTCCCCATCGGGAGCTGGTCCGGCGGGACGAACAGGACGGCGTGGCTCCCGCGCACGGGCTGCCGGTACTCGACGAGGGTGCGGTCGCACTCGAGCGTCGCCACGCTCGAGACGTCGAAGGCGGCGAGGACGCGGCGGCCGGCCACGTCGAGCCGGAGGTCGATCACGGCCTCGTCGAACGCCGCCGGGTCGAGGCCGAGCGCCTCGGAGGCGACGCGGAGCGTCTGGACGTGGAGGCCGTCGGCGAGCGCGGCGATGTCGATCCGGAGCATGGCGGTGGACGCGGGCGTCGTCAAGGAACGGGCCGGCGAGGCCGGGGCATCTTCAGAACGACGAAGCTACGGAGCCCGGCGCGGAGAGGGCAAGGTTCAGGAGCCCTGAACGGCCTTCTGCACGCGATGTTGGTTTTTCATCGGGCGCGCGCCTTGATCCTCTGTTACGGGGTTGTTATCGTGAGGGCGCTGCCGCCGCCGACGGCGCTACGGCAGTGTGCGGAACCTCCCGCTGCATCGACGCCCGAGGCCGGGTGAAGCGTCCTCATCCGGCCGGCCGTCCTAACGGGGTGGGGGCGTTCCTCACGCGGTCCTTGAAGGGTGGCGCTGCGCTGTTTACAACGTGTTGAAAACCGGCTGCACCCCCCGCCTCCCGCATCCCCGCTCTCTCGGCCTGCGCTCGCCCACACCCCCGCTGCACCCCGCGCGCACGGCCGTCCCCGCTCCCCAAGTCCCTCTTTTACAAGCCGAAGATCTTGTTTCTCGCACCGTGGACCCCCGGTGATTGACGAGGCCATCCGCGGCGGCGCCGGTTCGGGCCGCCACGCTCGCCGTCGTTCGGGCGTTTCGTGCGAAATGTGGACAACGCCGTGCATATCGGCCGCCCGGCGGCCGGGTGAGCACGCGGAGCGCGCGGGGCGAGCCGTCACCTCCCGCCCCCATCACCCTCTGTCGTCCTGCTCTGCTGGACCCGCGCCCGCCCATGAACGGCTCACCGGAAACGGTCTGGAACGAGTGCCTCGCCTTCATCCGTGACAACATCAGCCGACAGAGCTACCGGACGTGGTTCGAGCCGCTCCAGGCCGTCGCCCTCGAGGAGGAGGAGGGCGTCGTCCGGCTGACGGTCCAGCTCCCGAGCCGGTTCTACTACGAGTGGCTCGAGGAGCACTACTTCGCGCTCCTGCGCAAGACGATCACGAAGGTGCTCGGCCCCAACGGCCGGCTCTTCTACGACATCGTGATCGAGCGGGACGAGGCGGAGGTCCACGGCCCGGCGGGCGGGGCGGGGGCGCCGCGCGGCGGCGCCTCGATGCAGCTGCCGGCGCGGCAGCCGGCCAACCAGCCGCCGGCCCCCGGCACGCCCCCGCCGCAGGTGGACGGCCTGCCGCGCTCGAACGAGACGCGCGACGGGCGCACGGCGCCGGGCCGCCCTGCCGCGCCCGAGCCCCCCGGGTCGCCGGGGGCGGCGCCGGCCGGGGCGAGCCCCTTCGTCATCCCGGGCATCCGGAAGCCGGACATCGCGCCGAACCTCAACGAGGCCTACACCTTCGAGCGGTTCATCGAGGGGGACTGCAACCGCCTCGCGCGCAGCGCCTCGTGGGCCATCGCGCAGCAGCCCGGGCAGACCGCGTTCAACCCGTTCCTCGTCTACGGCGGCGTCGGCCTCGGGAAGACCCACCTCATCCAGGCCATCGGCAACTACGCCCGCGCCAACGGCCGCGCCGAGTCCGTCCGCTACGTCTCCTCGGAGCGCTTCACGAGCGAGTTCGTCCAGGCCATCCAGAACAACCGCATCGCCGAGTTCTCGGCCGTCTACCGCTCGATCGACCTGCTGATCGTGGACGACGTGCAGTTCTTCGGGGGGAAGGAGAAGACGCAGGAGGAGTTCTTCCACATCTTCAACGCGCTGCACCAGGACGGCAAGCAGATCGTCCTCTCGGCCGACCGCCCCCCGCGCGACATCGCCGGCATCGAGGAGCGGCTGCTGAGCCGGTTCTCGTGGGGCCTCGCCGCCGACGTCCAGCTCCCCGAGCTCGAGACCCGCATCGCCATCCTCCGGCGGCAGGCCGAGGAGAGCGGGACGCGCGTGCGGCCCGAGGTGCTGGAGTACATCGCCACCCACGTCAAGAGCAACATCCGCGAGCTCGAGGGCGCGCTCATCCGGCTCCAGGCCCACGCCGCCCTCGTCGGCCGCGAGATCGACCTCGAGATGGCGCGGGAGGTGCTCCGCGACCTCATCAAGGAGGCCCGCCCGAGCCTGACGGTCGAGGAGATCCAGCGCGTCGTGTGCGACTACCTCAAGATCCCGGAGGACCTCGTGCGGGCGCGGACGCGGAAGCGGGAGGTCGTGCAGGCGCGGCAGATCGCGATGTGGTTCGCGAAGGAGCTCACGGCGCACTCGCTCAAGACCATCGGCCTCCACTTCGGCGGGCGCGACCACTCCACCGTCATCCACGGCATCCAGTCCGTCAACGACCAGCTCGACACCGACCCCGCCTTCCGCGAGACCATCGAGGCCATCCGCAAACGCCTCGACCTGAACACGCGGTAGGTAGGAGTTTGAAGTTTGGGGTTTGGAGTTCGAAGTGGCGAACTCCAAACTTCAAACCCCAAACTCCCGTTGACCCGGCCCCCCGCCGCTGGCGATACTTAGACCCCGACATCCCCTTCCCCCATGAAGTTCACCGTCTCCAGCGCCGACCTCCTCAAGGCGCTCACCACCGTGGCCGGGGCCGTGCCCGCCAAGAGCACGCTGCCCATCCTCGAGAGCATCCTCTTCGAGCGCGAGCCCGCCGACGACGGCGGGGGCGACGCCCTGCGTCTCGCCGCCACCGACCTCGAGGTCTCCATCGTCCAGCGCCTCCCCGTCTCGTTCGAGACCAACGGCGCCGAGGGCCGCGACCGCATCGCCGTGCCGGCCCGCCGCCTCCTCGACACCCTCCGCGCGCTGCCGGACCTCCCCGTCACCTTCGCCTCCGACGGCGAGTTCAACGTCGAGTTGACGACGGACCAGGGCCGCTACAAGATGGTCGGCCACGACGGCGGGGACTACCCGGCGCTGCCGAGCCTCGAGGAGGCGCAGGCCGTCGAGGCCGGCGCCGCCGCCGTCCGCCGGGCCATCGAGAAGACCGGGTTCGCCGTCTCGAAGGACGCCCACCGCCCCGCCATGATGGGGGTGTTCTTCCAGGTGCACCCCGAGCACACCCGCGTCGTGGCTACCGACGGTCACCGCCTCGTCAAGCTCACGCTCCACGGCATCACGGCCGACCCCGCGCTCGACTTCGTGGCGCCGGAGAAGGCGCTCGCGCTGGCCGCCCGCGCCGCCCAGGCCGTCGGCTCCGACGACGCCGGCTGCACGATCCGCGTCGGCTCCGGCTTCGTCGAGTTCGACTTCGGCGCCACCCGCGTCATCGGGCGGATGATCGACGAGCAGTACCCGAACTACGAGGCCGTCATCCCCGTCGAGAACGAGCGCCGCCTGACGGTCAGCCGCGACGCCATGCTCGCGGCCGTCCGCCGCGTCGCCCTCTACTCCTCCTCGATGACGCACCAGATCCGGCTCGCCCTCAAGCCGGACGAGCTGTCGGTCTCGGCCGAGGACATCGAGCGCGCGAGCGAGGCGAAGGAGCGCGTGCTCTGCGAGTACGACGCCGAGCCGATGGAGATCGGGTTCAACTCGGACTACCTCGCGCAGGTGCTCCAGAACGTCGACGCCGACGACGTCGTGTTCGAGTTCTCCTCGCCCAACCGCGCCGGCGTCGTCACGCCCGCCGCGCAGGCCGACGGCGAGGAGGTCCTCATGCTCATCATGCCCGTCATGCTCAACACGTACGCGTGACGGGATCGGGTCGTCGGGGGATCGGGTCATCGGGTCATCGATCGCTTCCTCGATGACCCGATGACCCGATCTGTAAATCTGCCGATCACCAAGGCCTTCGTCTACGCCGCCGGCTACGGCACGCGCCTCCGGCCTTACACCCTGGCGACGCCGAAGCCGATGCTCGACGTCCTCGGCCGTCCCCTCGTCGAGTACGTCCTCTGCTACCTCGCCCGCGCCGGCGTCCGCCACGTGACGGTGAACGCGGCGTGGCTGGCCGACGCCTTCGATGTGCTTCCCGCGCGCGGGCGCGCCCTCGGCCTCGACGTGGCCGTCAGCCGGCAGGCGGAGCCCTACGAGCACGGCGGCGACCTCGCCGCCGCCACCGCCTTCCTCGGTGCGCTCGGGGACGACGAGCGCTTCCTCGCCGTCAACGGCGACACCGTCTTCTGGCTCGACCCCGGCGCGCTCGCGCGGGCGGCTACGCGGGTGAGCGCCGAGGCGCCCCTCCTCATCCTCGGCTTCCCGACGGCGGCCAGCCCGCTCCGCGTCCGCGGCGGACGCCTCGTCGGCATCGGCGACCACCGCTATGCCGCCGGCGAGCCGGACGCCCACCTCGACGACTTCGGCGTCCGCGTCTTCCACGCGAGCGTGCGCCGGCACCTCCCCGCGCCCGGCACGACGCAGAGCCTCCACGGCCCGAACGGCCTCATCGCGCGGCTCTACGCCGCCGGCTGCGAGGTGCTCGTCGAGCCGGTCGAGGGCTACGAGCGCGTCGAGGTCGGCACCGTGGCCGACTACGAGGGGCGCGAGTCGAACGAGGCGCTGCGGCGGCTGGCCCGCCGCCTCTGCGGCTGAGCCGCCTACTCATCGGTCGTTTCCAGCCCCTCCTGCTGGAGGTAGTCGAGCAGCCGTCGGGCCTCGGAGGCGTGGGGGCCTTCGAGCGCGACGACGGACTGGAGCGCCCAGGTAGCCTCCTCGTCCTGCCCCTGGTAGAGCCGGATCTTGCCGAGGACGTAGAGCGCCTCGAGCCCCTCCCACGAGTCGGGCCCGCTCGCGTCCACGACCTCGCGGAGGCGGTCGGCGACGGCGTCCAGGGCCTCGTCGTCGTAGGAGGGGAAGAGGCCGAGGACGCTCTCGCGGGCGTCCTTGAGCCCGTCGAGGGCGAGGGCGTAGCGCTCGGACGTCCGGTCGACGGGGGCGTCGCCGCGGAGGCGGAGGCCGCCGTAGTCGTCGGGGAGGTCGCCGAGGTCGGCGAGGAGGGCGCGCTCGGGCTGGGCGAGGCGGCTGGCGAGGGCGAGGGCGCCGTAGAGCACGCCGAGGGCGAGGCAGGCCGCCAGCGCGAGGCGGAGCGGCTGCCACCGCAGCACGCGCGGCGCCGGCGCGGTCGGTGCCGCGGGCGCGCGCGCCTCGAGCCGGCGCCCCGTGAGGCGCTCGAACTGTGCCATGGGGTCCTCGGCCTCGGCGGCGACCTGCTCCAGCGTCTTGAGCATCTCGCGGGCCTGCCGCTCCAGGGCCGGGTCGGCGGCGAGGGCCGCCTCGACGCGGGCGTACCGCGCCGCGTACTCGGGCGGGGGGCGGCGTTTCCCGAGCGCACGTGCGACGACGTAGTCCGCGATGTCCGTCGCGTCGGGGGCCGCGTCGTCGTCGTGGGTGGAACGGAGGAGGGCGCGGAGCGCCCGCGCCTCGGCGAGGAGGGCCGTCCATTCGGGGTGCACCTGCACGTAGCGCTCGACCTCCTCCTGCTCCTCGGGCGGGAGGTCGTCGTAGAGCAGCAGCTTTTGCTCGATGTCGTTCATGCCGAGGGGAGGCAGGTGCTTCGGGCCTATAGACACGGGAGCGGGGGGATTCATAACCTCCCGCGCGCTATTTTCACGGTGCCCCACGTGGGGGGCCTCTTCAAGGAGGGACGAGGTTGAGGGCCTGGCCGAGCGCGCGCAGGCCGGGGTCCTCTCGGAGGCGCCGGACGGCCTTCGCCGCGTACGTCCGCACGGTGGGCAGGGGGTGCCCCGTCGCCGCGGCGATGTGGCGGTAGGAGCGGCCTTCGAGCAGGCGCATCCGCGCGACCGGCTGGAGCGCTTCCGGCAGCGCCTCGAACGCGCGGGTGACGGCGTGGCGGAGGAGCGCCCGGTCCGGCTCGGTGAGGTCCGATTCGGCCGAGCCCGCGGCCTCGCCGAGCGTGCCCACGTCGACGTCGGCAGGCTGGTAGCGGCGGCGGAGGCCGTTGATGAACGTGTTCCGGCACACCACGCTGACCCAGTGCGTGAAGCGCTCGGGCTCGGTCACCTTGTCGAACTCGTGGGCGCGCTCGAAGACCTCGCCGATGATGCGGTCGGCCTCGCCGCCGCCGAGGCGGGGGAGACGGAGGAGCCGGCTGAGCACGTACCGCTGCACGTAGCAGTAGAGCCACACCTCCAGCGCCTTGTGGTCGCGGTCCTCGCGGCGCTCGGCCCACCGGCAGAACGTCCGGTTGACGGCGTCGAAGTCCTCCTGGGGGAACGGGAGGTGCGCGGCGACGGCGCCGAGGCGGTCCAAGCGGTCCTGGAAGAGCATGCGGAGGGGCGAACGCGGGGCACGCGACGGGACGGGCAGCCAAAATAGGGCCCCGGCCGTTACGGGGACAGCGGCCCGGGGCTGCCGGGGGCGCGCTAAGAATCGTTGAACCGGTGGGCAGGGGGGCTTTACGGGACGCGCGTTCGTTGACTGCGGCCCCGCGCGCCCGTAGCTTTCGTAGCTCTGCCCGCCCCACGCGCATGCGCCCCGCGCACGCCGGGGCCCGAGGCGGCCCGGAGCGCGCGTCGCGCCCGGCCGCTTTTTTTGCTCGCCCGACCGGCGGGCCGGCCCCCGACGCTCGCGACCGGCCCCTGCCGTCTGCTCCGCAGACCCTCCCCCGCAGTCCCATGGACCACAACTCGTTCAAGACGTTCAGCGCCAAGCCGCCGGGGGTCCCCGGCGGGGTCGAGGCGAAGTGGTACGTCGTCGACGCCGAGAACCAGGTCGTCGGCCGCCTCGCCTCGCGCGTGGCCGCCGTCCTCCGCGGCAAGCACAAGCCCGAATACACCCCCCACGTGGACACCGGCGACTTCGTCGTCGTCGTCAACGCCGACAAGGCGCGGTTCACGGGCGGCAAGGAGACGGCGAAGGAGTACTTCCGCCACTCCGGCTACCCCGGCGGCGTGACCACGATGACGCCGGCCGTCGCGCGCCAGAAGAAGCCGACGTTCGTCGTCGAGAACGCCGTGAAGGGGATGCTCCCGAAGAACCGGCTCGGCCGCCAGATGCTCAAGAAGCTGAAGGTCTACGCCGGGCCCGAGCACCCCCACGCCGCCCAGCAGCCCGAGCCGCTCGAACTCTAACTGGTCGAAGGTCTGAAGGTCGAAGGCCTCAAGTCTGGGCGCGCGACGTTCGACCTTCCGACTTGCGACCTGCAACGCATCCTATGGCAGCCCCCATCCAGTACCAGGCCGTCGGCCGGCGCAAGACCGCCGTGGCGCGGGTGTACCTCCGCCCCGGCAGCGGCAACATCCTCATCAACAAGCGCCCGCTGAAGGAGTACCTCCCCACGGAGGTCCGCCAGAAGGCGCTCACCGCCCCGCTCGACCTCACCGGCACCGCCGGCCAGTTCGACGTCATCGTCAACGCGAAGGGCGGCGGGCTCACGGGGCAGGCCGAGGCCACCCAGCTCGGCATCGCGCGCGCCCTCGTCCAGTACAGCGAGGACCTCCGCAAGCCGCTCCGCGACGCCGGCTACCTCACGCGCGACCCCCGCATGGTCGAGCGCAAGAAGTACGGCCAGCCCAAGGCCCGCAAGCGGTTCCAGTTCTCGAAGCGCTAAGCGCTTCGCAGTTTGGAGTTGGGCGTTTGAAGTCTGAAGGAGCGAACTCCAAACTTCCAACCCCAAACTCCAAACTCATCACACCCCCCGCCCGACGCCCCGGTGGGTGTCCCGCCCGGCAGGCGGGATCGCCGGGGCGGGTGACGGCGGGGGCGGCCCCCAACCCACGACCCTACCCCCCATGCCCCGCGTACAGATCGAGGACCTCCTCCGTGCCGGCGCCCACTTCGGGCACCTCACGAGCCGTTGGAATCCGAAGATGGCCCCGTACATCTTCATGGAGCGCAACGGCATCCACATCATCGACCTCAAGCAGACCCAGAGCCTCCTCGACGAGGCCGCCGACGCCGCCACCCGCTTCGCCGCCCGCGGCCGGAAGGTCCTCTTCGTCGGCACGAAGAAGCAGGCGCAGGAGGTCGTCAAGACCGAGGCCGAGCGCGTCGGGATGCCCTACGTGACGGACCGCTGGCTCGGCGGCATGCTCACCAACTTCCAGACCATCCGGAAGAGCATCCGGCGGATGGAGACGCTCCAGCGCCAGGAGGCCGACGGCACGCTGGCCCAGCTCAAGAAGAAGGAGCGCCTCATGCGCCGCCGCGAGCGCGAGAAGCTCGAGCGCGTCCTCGGCGGCATCGCCGAGATGAACCGGCTCCCCGGCGCCCTCTTCGTCGTCGACATCCGCCGCGAGCACATCGCCGTCGACGAGGCGCGCAAGCTCGACATCCCCATCATCGCGCTGGCCGACACCAACGTCGACCCCGACCTCATCGACTTCCCCATCCCGGCCAACGACGACGCCATGAAGTCGATCGCCCTCTTCACCCGCACCATCGCCGACGCGGTGGCCGAGGGCGCGAAGTCGGGCGAGGTCGAGGCGGAGGCCGCCGAGGCCGAGGCCGAGACGCGCCAGGCCGAGGCCGACGAGCTCGCCGCCGAGCGCGAATCGGAGGCCGAGGAGGCGGAGGCGTAGCCTCCACGCTTCCCCCGCGCAGAGAAAGGGGGAGAGGGAGAGCGGGGGAGGTCGAGCCCCCACCCCTTCTCCCTTTCCCCCGTTCCCCCTTTCTCCCTCTCTCAAACCAGGAACCCCATGAGCCAGATCTCCGCCCAGGACGTCAAGCGCCTCCGCGAGACCACCGGCGTCGGCATGATGGACTGCAAGCGGGCGCTCGAGGAGGCCGGCGGCGACTTCGACGCCGCCATCGAGATCCTCCGCAAGAAGGGCCAGAAGGTGGCCGCCAAGCGCGCCGACCGCGAGGCCACCGAGGGCGTCGTCGCCACGGCCACCACGCCCGACCGCAAGGCCGGCGCCCTCGTCGAGGTCAACTCCGAGACCGACTTCGTCGCGCGAAACGAGGAGTTCACCACGTTCGCCCAGCGGATCGCCGACCTCGTGCTCGCCGAGCGCCCGGCCGACATGGACGCCCTCCGCGCCCTCCCGCTCGACGGCCGCACCGTCGGCGACGCCGTCACCGACATGACGGGGAAGATCGGCGAGAAGATCGACGTCCGCCGCTTCGCCATCATCGAGGCCGACGGCGACGGCGAGGTCGTCGACTACGTCCACCCCGGCGCCAAGCTCGGCGTCCTCGTCGAGATGGCCGGCTCCGGCGACCTCCAGGCCGTCGGCCGCGACGTCGCGATGCAGGCGGCGGCCATGAACCCCGTCGCCGCCACGCGCGACGAGGTGCCCGAGGAGGTGAAGGCGAAGGAGCTCGAGATCGGCCGCGAGGCCGCGCGCAACGAGGGCAAGCCCGAGCAGATCCTCGACAAGATCGCGCAGGGCAAGCTGGAGCGGTACTTCAAGGACAACGTGCTCGTGGAGCAGCCGTTCGTGAAGGACGCCTCGGTGAGCGTGAAGCAGATGCTGGAGCAGGCCGGCGCCGAGGTCCGCCGCTTCGTCCGCTTCGCCCTCGGCGACTGAGCGCGCCTCCCCGACGAGACCCCCTCCGCCGGGGCGGCCTGCCGGGCCGCCCCGGCGGCGTTCACGGCCGCCGCCGCGTTGCCCCTCCCGGCGGGCGGGCGTAGCTTCCGGCGCTCGCTCCCGCTCGCCCGCATGCCCGAAGCCCCGCCCCTCCGGTACCGCCGCGTCCTCCTCAAGCTCAGCGGCGAGGCGCTCCTCGGCGAGCAGCGGTTCGGCATCGACTACGCCGTGCTCGAGCGCTACGCCGAGGACGTGAAGGAGGCCGTGGCTGCCGGCGGCGAGGTCGCCCTCGTCATCGGAGGCGGCAACATCTTCCGCGGCGTCTCGCCCGAGGGCCGGCGGATCTCGTCCCGCGCCCACGCCGACTACATGGGGATGCTGGCGACGATGATCAACGGGATGGCGCTCCAGGACGCCCTCGAGCACGTCGGCCTCCACACCCGGCTCGTCAGCGCCATCGACATGAACGAGATCGCCGAGCCGTTCATCCGCCGCCGCGCCATCCGCCACCTCGAGAAGGGCCGCGTCGTCATCTTCGGCGCCGGCACGGGACACCCCTACTTCTCGACCGACACCGCCGCCGCGCTGCGCGCCGCCGAGGTGGGCGCCGAGGTCATCCTCAAGGGCACCCGCGTCGACGGCGTCTTCACGGCCGACCCCGAGCGCGACCCCGACGCCCGCCGCTTCGCGCGCATCAGCGGCATGGAGGTGATCGCCCGTGAGTTGGGGGTGATGGACCTCACGGCCATCACGCTCGCTCGCGAGAGCGACCTCCCGCTGCTCGTCTTCAACATGAACCGGCGCGGCGACCTCCTCCGCGTCCTCCGCGGCGAGCCCGTCGGCACCCTCGTCCACTGGGACACCTCCGAGCCCGTCATGCTGGCCGGGGCGCCCGTGCACGAGGCGCCCACGCACGAAGCACCCACCGCCTGACCTCAAGTCTTCTCCCCCGCCATGATCGACGAACCCCTCCAGCGGATCCTCGACGAGGCCCGCGACCACATGCACAAGTCGCTGGAGCACCTCGCCGTCGAGCTCGGCCACATCCGCGCCGGCCGCGCCAACCCCGCGATGGTCGAGGACGTCCGCGTCGACGCCTACGGCAGCCACATGCCGCTCAACCAGATGGCGAGCGTGAGCGCGCCGCAGGCCGACCTCATCGTGATCCAGCCGTGGGACCGGAGCCAGCTTGGCGCCGTCGAGCGCGCGATCATGGCGGCCAACCTCGGGCTCAACCCCACCAACGACGGCACCCTCATCCGCATCTCCGTCCCGCCGCTGACCGAGGAGCGCCGGCAGGAACTCGCCAAGCAGGCCCGCTCGAAGGGCGAGGACGCCAAGATCGCCATCCGCAACGTCCGCCGCGACGCCAAGGACCACATCAAGCGGACCGCCGACGCCGAGCACCTCTCGGAGGACATGCGGTTCGAGGCCGAGGAGCGCCTCCAGAAGCTCACCGACGAGTACGTCGGGAAGGTGGACCAGATGCTCGAGAAGAAGGAGCACGACATCATGGCGGTGTGAGGTCTGAGGGTCGGAGGTCCGAAGGTCTAGGGTCTGGAGGTCGAAGGTTTGGAGGTCGAAGGTCCCGGATTTAGCGGAGACTGCACCGCCTCCCTGACCTTCGACCTTTTAACTTGCGGCCTTCGACCGCAACGAGGAGAGGTGCCCGAGTGGTTGAAGGGGCACGCCTGGAAAGCGTGTGTGCCGGTTGACCCGGTACCGAGGGTTCGAATCCCTCCCTCTCCGCAAGTCACCGCCCCAAATCGCGCAATGCAGCCGGTTCGGGGCGGTGCTCTTGCCGCTACTGCCGGGAACGCTGCCTTTTCTTGACGCGCTGACGGGCCTCGCCGGGCAGCCGGGGGAGGGGCGGCCGTGGGCGCTCCGGGCGCTCGGCGTCGCACGCGGCCGGCGGTACCGTTGGCGAGGCGTGCACGCGCGGTAATGGCTGGTGGCGGAGGTGGGGCTGGCGCTGCGCGCAGGTGCTCCCGAGGTGGCGGTGTCAGCGCTGGCGTCGCTGGACTACGCGCGAGCGGGGGCCGCAGCTTCTCCGGGGTTTCGCAGGATCTGCCCGACGACGTGTGTGGAGCGGCGGGAGACGGAGTTTAGGTTTAGTCTAAACGGCTCTTCTCTCTTCTTCCATGCTGGCGACACTCCTCGCGCTGGTCCTGTTGTCTGCTCCCTCGTCGGGAGACGTTATCACCGCGGCTGACACGGCGGACGTACCGGGCCTCCTCGTGATGGCGCACGGCGGGGGCCCCGAATGGGACGCCGCCGTCTACGCGGCCGTGGCGCCGCTCCGGAGCCGCTACCCCGTCGCCGTCGCCTTCGGTATGGCCGACCCCCGCACGCTGCTACACGCCCTCGACTCACTGGCTACTCAGGGGGCGAGGCGCGTTGCCGTCGTGCGGCTGTTCATGGACGGCCGCTCGTTCCGACACCAGACGGAGTACCTCCTTGGCCTCCGCGACGATCCCCCCGGGGAGTTCCTCGTCCACGGGTCAGATCACGCCGGGGGGAGCCACGGCGGTCGGCATGGGGTGAGCTCCGGGACGGAGCACTCCGCACCCGAGCCGCTCCGACACCCCGTGGCGGTCGCCATCTCCGAGGAGGGGCTGATGGAGGCCGAGGAGGTGGGCGCCATCCTCGCTGCCCGCGCGCAGGCGCTGAGCGAGGCGCCCGCCCAAGAGTCGGTGCTCGTGCTCGCCCACGGGACCGAGAGTGACGTGGAGAACGCCCGGTGGATCGCGGCGATGGAGCACGCGAGCGGCCCCCTCCGCGCGCTCGGCTTCCACAGCGTCCGCGTCGAGACGCTCCGGGAGGACTGGCCCGAGCGGCGGGCCGAGGCCGAGCGGCGCATCCGCTCGTTCGTCGAGGCCGAGGCGGGGGACGGCCGGACCGTGCTCGTCGTCCCGTTCCGTCTCTTCGGCTTCGGCCCTTACCACGATGTCCTCGACGGGCTGAAGTACCGAGCCGCCGACACGGGCCTGCTGCCTCACGAGGCCATCGCTGATTGGATGGACGCGCAGTACCGGGGCGTCGTTGCGCGCGAGGGCTGGGCGAGGCCTTCCCCCTGATCACCGGCTTCCTTCGTCTGTTGAGCTATGAAGCTCGCGTTGCTGCTCCAGGCTCTCCTTTGCTGTCTCGCCGCCCCAGCCGTACAAGCTCAGAGCACCATCCCCGACACGCCTTACTCCGGTACCACGCGGACGTACTACGTCGGTGCCGTCGAGGAGGAGTGGGACTACGCGCCCCAGGGGGAGGACCTGACGATGGGGCACCCGTTCACGCCCGACGAGCAGGTCTGGGTCGAGAGCGGACCGACCCGGATCGGACGCCGCTACCTCAAGGCCCGCTACGTCGCGTTCACCGACGCCACGTTCTCGACGAGGGCGCCGGCCCCCTCGGAATGGGCCCACAAGGGCCTCCTCGGCCCCGTCATCCGCGCCGAGGTCGGGGACTCCATCCTCGTCGTGTTCCGGAACATGACGAGCCGCCCCTACACCGTCCACGCCCACGGCGTCCGCTACGACAAGGCCAGTGAGGGGGCGATGACGCTCGACGGCACGAGCGCCCGCGAGATGGAGGACGACCACGTCCTTCCGGGGCAGACCTTCACGTACCGGTGGTTCGTCCCCGAGCGGGCGGGGCCGGGCCCAGATGACCCCAGCTCCGTCGTTTGGCTCTACCACTCCCACGTAGACCCGACACGGGACGTGAACGCAGGCCTCGTCGGCGTCATCGTCGTGACGCGGCGGGGGGCGGCTCGGCCGGACGGGTCGCCGGCGGACGTGGACCGGGAGTTCGTCACGCTCTTCACCATCTTCGACGAGAACAAGAGCTGGTACCTCGACGAGAACGTCCGCCGCTACACCTCCTCCCCCGGGAATGTGGACGTGGAGGAAGAGGGGTTCGTGGAGAGCAACCTCAAGCACGCCATGAACGGGTACCTCTTCGGGAACCTCCCGCTCCTCTCGATGGGGGAGGGAGAGCGCGTGCGGTGGTACCTCGTGGGGATGGGGACGGAGGCCGACGTCCACACGCCTCACTGGCACGGGAACACCGTGGTGTGGGAGGGCCGCCACACGGACACGGTCTCGCTGCTCCCGGCCGTCATGCTCACGGCGGACATGGTGCCGGACAGCCCGGGTGTATGGATGTACCACTGCCACGTTGACGACCACGTCGCCGCCGGGATGACGGGGCGCTACGAGGTGGTCCCCCGGCGTTGAGGCCCTCTTGGCGGGACCGGGAGCCGGCGTCGTCCATGCTCCTTGTCTCAGTGATCCCGTGGGGTCGCGTGCCCTTTTACGAACCTGTGCTTGGAGGTTGACAAGCCGCTCCCCGAGGGTTGTCCCCCCGAATTGCGAGAGGTCGGAGACCACGTCCGAGCGCGCCGGCTCGGCCTAGGGCTGACGCAGGCACAAGCCGCGGAGCGCATGAGCGAGGCGGCGCTCTACGAGGGGGAGGAGCGGGGGCGCACGGCAGCGATCCGGCAGTGGCCCCACGTCATCGCCTTCCTCGGGTACGACCCGCACCCGGAGCTAGTAACCACCGCCGAGGCACTGAGGGCGCTCCGGCACAGACGGGGGTGGAGTTAGCGGGAGCTCGCTCGGTGCCTGGGCGTGGACCCCGTCACGGTGTGGGAGGGGGAGCGGCTCAGAGCCGCAGCCCATCTAGCGGGCTCACCACCCCAAGTCCGCCTCGGTTCAGGACGTGGGTGTACACCTGCGTCGTCCGTACGCTCTTGTGCCCGAGGAGCTCCTGCACGGTGCGGATGTCGTAGCCCCCTTCGAGGAGGTGGGTCGCGAACGAGTGGCGGAAGGTGTGGCTCGTGACGTGCTTTGCGAGCCCGGCCGCAACGGCAGCCGTGGCAACGGCCCGCTGGACCGACGAGGGCGACCGATGCTGACGGAGCACGCGCCCCGAGCGCGGGTCCCTGGCGCGCTGGCGCGAGGGGAACACCCACTGCCACGGCCACGCCGCCGGGGCGTTCGGATACTTGCGGGCGAGCGCGCCCGGGAGAGGGACCCCGGCATGACCCGCCGCGCGGTCGCGTTCGTAGAGCCGCCGGCAACGTGCGACCTGCTCGCGGAGCGGCTCCCGGAGCGATGCGGGCAGCACCGACACCCGGTCCTTCCCGCCCTTCCCCCGCCGCACGGTGAGCTCCCCGCGCGCGAAGTCGAGGTCCTTCACGCGCAGCCGCAGCGCTTCGGCCAGGCGGAGCCCCGACCCGTACAGCAGCCGCACGACCGTGCCGTCTACGCCGCGCAGGTGCGCGAGCACCGCCTGCACCTCCTCCCTCGTCAGCACGACGGGGAGGTGCACGGGCCGCCGCACGCGGGCGGGGAGCTCGAGGGTGCCCAGTGGCCGCTTCAGCACGTCACGGTACAGGAACAGCAGCGCCGCGAGCGCCTGGTTCTGCGTGGAGGCGGAGATGCGGCCCTCCACCGCGAGGTGGGACAGGAACCGGCCTACGTCCTCCTCTCCCAGCGTGCCCGGGTGCCGGAGCCCGTGGAACCGAACGTACCGGACGATCCAGCGGACGTAGGCCTGCTCCGTCCTGTAGCTGAGGTGCCGGAGGCGGCAGGCCTCCCGAACGCGGTCGAGCAACTTCGGTGTTTCCGCAGGCATGTTATCTCGAAGACGGACGTGCTTGACAGGATAGAAACCGCGCGGGTACTTTGCAAACGCATGGTTCCGCCTCCGCGGCCCCGTGCACGTTATCCTGAAGTCGTGCGTGTTATCCCGCACCGCGTGCGGCTTAAACAGAGGTTCTGTGGCCGCTCCGATGCGCCGCGACTCGCCGACGCGCTCAGCCGCTCCCGACGCCTCGACGCGCCGACGCCCCGCCGACGCTCCGGCGCTGTCCCGGATATGTGCACCGCATGAGACCCCGATGTGCGCTTCAGGTG
>DATGQT010000186.1:0-15365 GCA_035304085.1 Rubricoccaceae bacterium | reverse complement strand
CTGGCGCGAGCGCCTGCCCGAGGCGCACGTACTCCCCGGCGACTCGAAGGACAACTTCTGGATGATGGGGGACACCGGCCCCTGCGGGCCGTGCTCCGAGATCCACTACGACATGCGGAGCGACGAGGAGCGCGCCGAGACCGACGGCGCCGCGCTCGTCAACGCCGGGCACCCGCAGGTCATCGAGATCTGGAACCTCGTCTTCATCCAGTACAACGCTTCGGTGAAGGGAAAAGGGAAAAGTGAGAAGGGAGAAGGGGAGACGGTGCTGGAGCCGCTGCCGCAGCGCCACGTGGACACGGGGATGGGCTTCGAGCGCATCTGCGCCGTGCTCCAGGGGAAGCGCTCGAACTACGACATCGACCTGTTCCAGGCGCTGCTGGCCGCCATCGCCGAGGCCGCCCCGAACGCGACCACCTACGAGGCCGCCGACGAGAAGGGCCGCATCGCCATGCGCGTCGTGGCCGACCACATCCGCACGCTCGCCTTCGCCATCGCCGACGGGGCGCAGCCGGGCAACACGGGGCGGGGGTACGTGATCCGGCGCATCCTCCGGCGCGCCGTGCGCTACGGCTACCAGACGCTCGGCTTCCGCGAGCCCTTCCTGTACCGGCTCGTCGGCACGCTCGGCGGGGTGATGGGCGACGCCTTCCCCGAGATCGTCAAGCAGCGCGACTTCATCGAGCGCGTGATCAAGGCCGAGGAGGAGGGCTTCCTGCGGACCCTTGAGGTAGGGCTTGGGATTTTTCAGTCCGTCGTGAGGGAGCTACAGGGAATGATGGAGTTCCTTGAGAAGGAGGAATATCGGGGAGGGGTTCGATTCGTCGGTGACAACGCGATCGCAGCCTTCAAGACCGCAGTGGGTCCTAAACCTGATGGTTGGATCACAGATCAGCTGATCAAAGCGGTTAAGACGCGGTCTTTCCCTGGAGAGATAGCCTTTCTCCTCCACGACACGTACGGCTTCCCGGCTGACCTCACCGCCCTCATGGCGCGTGAGCAGGGGCTGAGCGTGGACGAGGCGCGGTTCAACGAGCTCATGCAGGAGCAGAAGGACCGCGCCCGCGCGGCCGGCACCTTCAAGGTGGACCAGAGCCAGGTGGACACGTGGGACCCCACGAGCGAGGGGCGCGCCCGCGAGGGCCAGCCCATCGAGTTCGTCGGCTACGACACCCTCACGGTGGACGACGCGCGCATCCTCCGCACCCGCCAGGTGGGGGAGGGGGACGCCGCCCGCTTCGAGGTCGTCCTCGACCGGACGCCGTTCTACGCCGAGAGCGGCGGGCAGGTGGGCGACACCGGCCGCCTCGTCGTCGGCGGCGAGGAGATCGCCGTGCTCGACACGGTCAAGGACGCCGAGGGCGCCATCATCCACGTCGTAGAGAAGCTGCCCGAGGACCGCGAGGCGCCCGTCGCCGGCGCGGTGGACGCCGCGCGGCGCGCCGACATCCAGCGCCACCACACGGCCACCCACCTGCTGCACGCCGCCCTCCGCGAGATCCTCGGCACCCACGTCACCCAGAAGGGCTCCCTCGTCGCCCCGGACCGGCTGCGGTTCGACTTCTCCCACTTCGAGCGCGTCGAGCCCGACACGCTGCGGGAGATCGAGCGGCGCGTCAACGAGCTCGTCATGCGCAACATCCCGAAGGGCGAGGAGCGCGCGGTGCCCATCGAGGAGGCGCGCGCCCGCGGCGCCATGATGCTCTTCGGCGAGAAGTACGGCGACCTCGTCCGCGTGATCACGTTCGACCCCGCGGTGTCGGTGGAGCTGTGCGGCGGCACGCACGTCGCCGCCACGGGCGAGATCGGGCCGTTCCGGTTCACGAGCGAGGGGAGCGTCGCCAGCGGCATCCGGCGGGTCGAGGCCGTGGCGGGGTACGCGGCGCTGGCCTACTACGAGCGCGCGTTCGAGGAGCTGGAGTCCACGCGCGGGCTGTTCCGGCAGGTGCCCGGCACGCTGGAGGAGGCCGTGGCCGCCCTCCAGGAGGAGAACAAGGCGCTCCAGAAGGCGCTCGACGAGCTCCGCCGCCAGCAGGCCGCCGCCGGCCTCGACGCCTACCTCCGTGAGGCGCAGGACGTGGACGGCGTGAGGCTCGTCACCGCCGCCGTGGAGGGCGCCGACATGGACGCGCTGCGCGACCTCGCCGAGCAGGCGCGCGAGCGGCTGAAGGAGGGCGCCGTCGTCGTCTTCGGCAGCGCCGACGCGGCCGAGGGCAAGGCCTACCTCGCCGCCGCCGTCACCGACGACCTCGTGCAGCAGGGCGTGCAGGCCGGCAAGCTCGTCGGCGCGCTGGCGAAGCGCGTGGGCGGCGGCGGCGGCGGGCGCCCCCACCTCGCCACCGCCGGTGGCCGCCAGCCCGAGAACCTCGCCGCCGCCCTCGCCGCCGCCGCCGGGGAGGTGCGCGCGCTGAAGGGCTGAGCCTACAGGCCAGCCTTTCCCGCCCTGTCATCCTGAGGAGCGGAGCGACGAAGGATCTTCGTCCGATGTGCCGGTGGCCTCATGGGACCTCCGTCACGCCAGAGCTAGATTCCTGCGGGAACCTCCGGTTTCTTCGCTCCGCTCAGGACGGGAGAGGGGTGGAGGCCCCGGCGTTTGGCACGGCCGGGGGCGTGCACGATATTCTCTCGATTGCGGGCGCGTCGCGCTGCGGCGGGCCCGTACCTCGTGGACTCACCTTCCCCTCCTGCCATGACCCTTCGTACCGCCCTCGCCGCCGGCCTCCTCCTCGCCGCACCCCTCGCGTCGGCCCAGAAGCCCGCCGAGCGCTCGCCGCTCGAAGTCGGCCAGGACTACGTCGAGGTGACGAGCCGGGCCGGCTCCGACCTCCTCGTGGCCGCCGACGGCACGCCCCGCGCGATCTACCACCCGAACTACGCCGTGCGCCCCGCCGAGCCCGAGGCCATGGCGCGCCAGTACCTCGCCGAGAACGCCGCGCTCCTCCGCCTCGACCCCACCCTCGACGACCTCGCGCTCCGCGCCGTCCGCGAGGGCCTCGCCGGCACCACCGTCCGCTTCACGCAGACCGTCCGCGGCGTCCCCGTCTACGGGCCCGACCTCGTCGTCAGCATCGACCGCCAGCACCGGGTCCAGTTCGTCCTGAGCCCGTACCGGCCGGGCCTCACGCTCCCCGCCGCGCGGCCGGCCGTCACGGACGCCGAGGCGCGCGCGCTCGTCGGAGAGCACCTCGACGCGCAGGCGCCGTTCCAGCTCGACGAGACCAGCCTCGTCGTCTACCCGATGCCCGACGGCGCCCGGCTGGCGTGGCTCGTCCGCCTCGTCCCCACCTCGCCCATCGGCGACTGGGAGGCGCTCGTGGACGCCGCCGATGGCACGTTCCTCCGCGTGGCCGACCGCGCCATCAACGAACGCGGCGAGGACCCGCCGGCCATCCCCGCCGTGGCCGCCCTCGCCTACCCGCGCGCCGTCAACGGCACCGGCTACGTGTTCTACCCCGACCCCCTCACGCGCGCCGGCGTCCCCTACGGCACCCCCGGCTACACCGACAACGGCGACGCCGACTCCCCCGAGCTCACGGCCGCCCGCTCGTTCGTCCGCCTCCGCGACATCACGTTCGACGGGACGAACCACCACCTCGACAACCCCTACGCCTCCATCCGCGACTTCGAGGGGCCCTTCCTCGGGACGTTCGAGCAGCCGTCGGCCGACTTCGACTTCACCCGGAGTGAGGCCGGCTTCGAGGCCGTCAACACGTTCTGGCACATCGACCGCGCCATGCGCTTCATCAACGAGCGCCTCGGCCTCGACGTGATGCCGCACCAGTACACCGGCGGCGTCCAGTTCGACCCCCACGGCCTCAACGGCGCCGACAACTCCCACTACGTCTCCTCGACGGGCCGCGTCGCCTTCGGCGAGGGCTGCGTCGACGACGCCGAGGACGCCGACGTCGTCGTCCACGAGCTCGGCCACGGCCTCCACGACTGGGTCACCGTCGGCGGGCTCTCCCAGGTCCAGGGCCTCAGCGAGGGCACCGGCGACTACTTCGCCGCCTCCTACACCCGCCACACCGGCCTCCTCGATCCCAGCGACCCCTCGTACTACTGGGTCTTCAAGTGGGACGGCCACAACCCCTGCTGGCCCGGCCGCGTCACGAACTACCCCGCGCACTACCCCGAGGGCCTCACCGGCTCCATCCACACCGACGGCCAGATGTGGTCCTCGACGCTGATGGCGATCTGGAGCGACATCGGCGGGAAGCGGACCGACGGCGCCGTGCTCGAAGGGCTCGCCATGACGAACGGGTCCACGAACCAGGAGCAGGCGGCGCAGGCCGTCCTCCAGGCCGCCCGCAACCTCGGTTTCCCCGAGGGCAAGATCCAGGCGATGTTCGACCGGTTCTCCGCGCGCGGCTACGACGTCACGATCCCGCCGGCGGCGGCGCCCGCGGCCGTGGCCGCGGCCGAGACCCCGGTGTCGTTCGACCTCACCGAGGCGTACCCGAACCCGTTCCGTAGCAGCGCCGCGTTCACGCTCTCCGTGGCCGAGGCGCAGCACGTCGAGGTGGCGCTCTACGACGCCCTCGGCCGCCGCGTCCAGACCCTCTTCGAGGGGGCGATGGACGCCGGCGAGCGCCGCGTCGTCGCCATCGACGCGCGCGACCTCCCGAGCGGGCTCTACGTCTACCGCGCCGTCGGCGAGGGCGTGGTGGCCTCGCAGACCGTCGTGCTCTCGCGCTGAGCGCGTGCGCCTGAAGCGTCGCGGCGGCGGCCCGGCACCCCGGGCCGCCGCCGCGCGTGTTGAATCGGGCGGCGGAGGGCGGGTACCTTCCGCTGCCCGTCCCACCCGCCGCCCGTGCCCGTGGTTGCTCCCCGCCGCCGCTCCGTCTACGACTACCTCCTCGGCGTCCGCCAGCAGCGGGGCGCCGGCTTCGTCGTGCTCGTGGACCCGGACAACCTGCCCGAGCGCGAGGCGCCCGCCTTCGCCGAGCGCTGCACGGCCGCCGGCGCCGACGCCCTCTTCATCGGCGGCAGCCTCATGCACCGGAGCGAGGTGGACCGCCTCGTCGGCCGGCTCAAGCTCGCCACCGACCTCCCCGTCGTCGGCTTTCCCGGCACGCTGAACCAGCTCTCGGCCGCCTGCGACGCCGTGCTCTTCCTCTCCGTCGTGAGCGGGCGCAACGCCGACCACCTCATCGGGCAGCACGTCCACGCCGCCCCCATCATCCGGCGCCTCGGGCTGGAGCCGATCCCGACCGGCTACATGCTCGTCGAGAGCGGGCGGACGACGACGGCGCAGTACATGAACGGCTCGCCGCCGCTGCCGCGGCACAAGCCCGAGATCGCCGCGGCCACGGCGCTCGCGGCCGAGATGCTCGGGATGAAGCTGCTCTTCACCGACGCCGGGAGCGGGGCCGAGCACCCCGTCACGCCCGAGATGATCGGGGCGATCACGGAGGCGTGCCGGATCCCCCTCGTCGTCGGCGGCGGGCTGCGGACGCCGGAGGACGTGGCGGCGCGGGTCGAGGCGGGGGCGGGGTTCGTCGTCGTCGGCAACGCCATCGAGGGGCGGCCGGGCGACGGGGCCTACGTGGCCGAGCTGGCGGCGGCGGCGCACGCCGGCGCGGCGCGCCCGCTCGCGCGGGCCTGAGCCGCCGCGCGACGGGGCTTTTTCGCTGCGCCTTCGCCCCTCCGCGGGGGGCACGGCCGTAGATTCGGCGTCCTGCCGGAGGGGTGCCTGAGTGGTTGAAAGGGCCGGTCTCGAAAACCGGTGTGGCGCTCGTCGTCACCGTGGGTTCGAATCCCACCCCCTCCGCCTGAGCGCCCATCGGACCCCCGCGTCCGGTGGGCGTTCGCTTTTTTTGTGCCTCACCTCCTCATTCCCGCTGGAACGCGGTCTCGGCGTTGAACCCGTCGCCGGAGGACACCGTGCCCGTGAGGACGTCGCCCCCGTTGCTGACGCGGCCGTCGAAGGTGAACTGCCCGAGCCCCTCGACCTCCAGCTCGAGCCCGACGACGGGGAAGGTCGTGGCGCCCTCGACGGTGACGGGGAAGGACGCCTCGCTCGTCTCGACGGTGCCCGTGCCGGTGAGGGTGCCGCCGCCGTCGCTGAGGTCGAGCGCCCACGCGTAGCCGCCCCCGAACCCCACGTAGTGGCCGGAGAGGTTGGGGTCGGTGGCGGGCTCCTCGGTGTCGCAGCCCGTGAGGGCCACGGCGGCGAGGAGGGCGAGCAGTGGCGTGAGCCGGCCGGGCGTGTTCATGGGCAGGTCGTGAGAGGCGTCGGGAGAGGGGCAATCCGCTGTGGATGTGATGACCGTGCGCCGCCTCGTCGGCTCACGCCCACGCCGCCTCCACCCGCTCGACGAGGGCGACCTCGGAGGGGTGCACGTCCGCGTCGGCCGCGGCGAGCGCGCGGAGGTCGGCGAGGACGCGCGCCCGCTCGGGCTCGTTGAGCGCGTCGCGGAGCCGGCCCAGCAGCGCGTCGAACTGCGCGTCGTTGAGGCCGTTGGCGTAGGAGAGGGTGGCCTCGCGGAGGACGTTCTCGACGAGGGCGGGGTTCTCGCCCGGCACCCACGCGACGAGCTGCGCCCAGATGGCCGCGAGCTCGGCGCGGTCGAGAGACCCGTCAGCGCCGTGAGCGAGCGTGAGGGCGAGGAGGGCGAGGTCGTGGAGGAGGGGCGCGAGGGGCAAGGGCGGCGCATCGGTTCGGATTCCCTCCTACCCCCGAATCGGCCCGGCGATCCCGGCTCCGCCGCGCACGGGCCCGTGCGCGGCGGAGGTCTCGGTCTACGGTTATCCCCGTTTTTGCCCCCGATGGTAGATTTCGCAGAACTGCGCAGCGCGGCTCCCGTCAACCGACCCCCTCACCCGCCCCCAGGATGCAGCACCTCGAGAACGCCCCACCGGCCCCCGCGCGCGCGCCCTCTCCCCGCGGGCAGCTGGCCCTCTTCGCGAAGAACTTCTTCCTCCATCCGAAGATGCTGGGGTCGCTCATCCCGAGCTCGCGCTTCCTCAGCACGCGCCTGCTCGGGCAGGTCGACTGGGGGCGGGCAGACGTGATCGTGGAGTACGGGCCGGGCGTGGGCACCCTCACCGGCGAGATCCTCCGCCGCATGCGCCCGAGCGCCGCCCTCGTCGTCATCGAGACGAACCCGGAGTTCGTGGACTTCCTCCGCGCGGCGCTGCCGGACCCCCGCCTCCACGTCGTCCACGGCTCCGCCGCGGAGGTCGAGCGGGTGCTCGCGGAGCGGGGGCTCCCCGGCGCCGACTACGTCATCTCGGGCATCCCGTTCAGCACGATCCCGGAGTCGGTGCGGCGGGCGATCCTCGAGCGCACCCGCCGGGTGCTCCGGCCCGAAGGCGCGTTCCTGGTGTACCAGTTCTCCCCGAAGGTGCTGGGCGACCTCCACCGGGAGTTCCCTCGCGTCACGCGCGACTTCGAGCCGCTCAACGTCCTGCCGGCGCAGCTCTTCTACTGCACGGCGTGATGGGGCGGCCTCGCGGGCGGACGCCGCTCAGCCGGGCTCCGCATAGGCGTCTTCGCAGCCGTCGCCCCCGGCCTGCTCAGGAAGGGCGAGGGGCGCCGGGGGCTTCGGCGCGCGCCGGAGCGTGACGGTGAACGTGCTCCCCTCGCCCGGCGTGCTCTCGACGGCGATGGCGCCCCGCATGAGGTCCACCATCCCCTTCGTGATGGCGAGGCCGAGCCCGCTCCCCTCGTGGCTCCGCTCGATGCCCGAGGACTCCTGGCGGAACTCGTCGAACAGCTTCGGGAGGAACGCCGGCGCGATCCCCCGTCCCGTGTCGGAGACCGCCACCAGGACGTCCTCCTCGCGTACCTCCACCGAGACCGCCACGCCGCCGCAGTCCGTGAACTTGACCGCGTTGCCGACGAGGTTCGTGAGCACGCGGCGGAAGGCGTCGCGGTCCGCCAGCGCGAAGGCCTCGTGCGCCGGGGCGTGGACGTCGAGGAGGAGCCCCTTCCGCGCGGCGAGCGGGCGGAGCACGCCGGCGAGGTCGCGGGCCTCGGCGGCCACGTCCACCGCCTCCAGCCGCAGCGCGACCCCGCCCGACTGGAGCCGGGCGAGGTCGAGCACCGAGTTCAGCGTCTCCATGAGCCGGCGCCCCCCCTTCTCGATGAGCCCCGCGAGCTCCCGGTGGTCCTCGGTGGCCTCCTCGCGGAGCACCTCGGCGAACCCGATGATGGCCGTGAGCGGGGTGCGGATCTCGTGGCTCATGTTCGCGAGGAACGCGCTCTTGAGCCGCGCCATCTCCTCGGCCTGCTCCTTCGCCGCGGTGAGCGCCGCCGCCGCCCGCGTCCGCGCCGCCATCACGACGGCGATCACGGCCGCCTCTCCGGCCAGGCAGGTGAGGAGGACGACGGGGTCCACGCCGGGCCGCTCCGTGAGGCCGAGCGCCGCCGCGGTGCCCCCCACGAAGAGCGCGGAGAAGGCGAGGAACGGGGCGAGATCGTCCGCCACCATCCCGATGGCGAGGCCGCCGGCGAGGAAGATGAACAGGGTCCCCAGCGCGTACTCCGGGGCGAAGCCGTTGACGAAGAGGATGGCGGCGATCCACCACGCGCAGGCGACGTGGGGGAGGGCGACGCCCACGGCTACGAGCCGGCGCTGCGACCACGGCGGCACGCACGTCCACGCCGCGACGGCGAGGAGGAGGGCCGAGAACGCGAGCCGGGGGCCGAGGGGGTCGATGGCCTCGGGCAGCGCGTGGCGGTACGCCAGCCCGAACGCGGGGAAGAGGGCCGCGCAGACGACGCAGAGGATGCGGAGCGCTCGGAGCTGAGACGGGAGCGCGCCGCCCGCGCGGGGCCGCGCACCGTCGCGCCCCGGGGTGGATGGCGGAAGGGCCTCCATGGAGGGGCGGCATCCGCACGTGCTCGGTCGGCGCGTAACGGGCCGGAGCCGAGAGATCAACTCCCGTGCCGCCGGTGGCATCCGTAGCACCTCCCCCTCATCATTGTGCAGTCGGATATCCCCGACCTCGTTTAGTCACTCCGGCCGTTCGAATCGGAACGGAGCGCCCGTTCCGGTGGCTCCCTCCCCGGAGCGCTAGGACCGGAACGCGAAGTAGACGGCGCCGAGGAGGCAGAGGCCGGCCCAGAGGAAGTCCAGCTTCATCGGCTGCTTCATGTAGAGCACGGCGAAGGGGACGAACACGGCCAGCGTGATCACCTCCTGCATCACCTTCAGCTGCGGGAGCGAGAGCGCCGTGTAGCCGATGCGGTTGGCCGGCACCTGGATGAGGTACTCGAACAGCGCGATGCCCCACGAGACGAGCGCCGCGACGACCCAGGGCTTCGCCGCGAGGTCCTTGAGGTGGGCGTACCAGGCGAACGTCATGAAGACGTTCGAGGCGGTGAGGAGGAGGACGGTCTTGAGCCAGACGGGCATGGGAGACCGGCCGGCGGCCGGCGGCGGAAAACGGCGCCGAAGGTAGAGACGCCGCCGCGTCGCCGCCAGCCCCCGCTCACGGCTGCCCGTACACCCGCCGCAGCTCGTCGATCAGCGCCATGCGCACGTCGCGGTGGCGCGCGACGACGGTCACGTTCGGGTTCGCCTCTGCGTCGAAGAAGTCGAGCCCGCGCTCGCGGCCGGAGACGAGGAAGTCGTTGACGGCCACGCGGTAGACGCGCGCGTCGTCGAGCGGCTCGCCGCCGACGAGCCAGGCGCCGTCCTCGGCCTGCGCGACGCCCGTCGTCTGGAGGAAGCCGCCGGAGCCGCGGTTGGCGAGGCCCTGGCTCAGCGCCTGCCGCAGCACGTCGCCCCGCACCTCGACCGTCAGCACGAGGTTGGGGAAGGGGAGGATGCGGAGGACGTCGTACTGCGTGACGGGGCCGGCGGGGACCACGTCCTCGATCCGGATGACGCCGCTGTTGAGGAGGGCGAGCTCGGCCGGGGCGCCGCCCCGCTCGGCCTCGTGGAGGAACGCCTCGGCGGTGAGGCGGCCGAGGTTGGTGGGCTGGTTGCGGAGGACGGCCTCGCGCCCCTCGAGCGGCTCGGCGGTCACCGTCACCACCTCGTCCGGCTCGAAGCCGGCCTCGCGGAAGCCGGCGTAGGCGAGGTCCACCCAGCGCCGGACCTCGGCGGCCACCTCGGGGTCGTCGGGGATCGCGTCCGAGACCCGCACCAGCTCCGAGTCCATCCGCAGCGAGCCCGTCGTGGTGTCGTAGCGGAGGCGGTGGACGTAGACCGTCGTCGCGTTGGCGTCGGCCTTGAGGATGGGCGTGAGGCCGCGGCCGCGGTAGGCCCGCAGGTTCTCGTGCTCGTGGCCGCCGAGGACGAGGTCGACGCGCGGCACCTCGTCGGCGACGCGGGCGTCGTCCTCGAAGGCGAGGTGGGTGAGGGCGAGGACGACGTCGGCGCTGTCGGCGATCTCGGCGACCTCCTCGGCCAGCGCGGCGAGGGGGTCCTCGTAGCGGACGTAGTCCGTCGGGTTGGCCGGGAGCACGGCGCCGACGACGCCGAGCGTCATCGTGGCGCCGGTCTCGTCCTCGACGGGCAGGAGGAGGTGCTCCCGGGCGTTCGGGAAGAGCGCGCCCGAGGCGTCGGTGACGTTGGCCGAGACGTAGGGGAAGTCCGACTCGGCCAGGCGCTGGAGGAACGCCTCCTCCGAGACGTCGAACTCGTGGTTGCCGAAGGTGGCGACGTCGAGGCCGAGCGCGTTGAGGACGGCCACCATCTGCTTCCCGTCGAGCCGCCCGCCCTCGACGCGCGCCGTGCCGAGGACCGACGGGCTGAAGAAGTCGCCCGCGATGACCGTGAGCACGTTGGGGTCCTCGCGGAGGAGCCGCTCGCGGATCGTCGCCACGCGCGCGAGCCCGCCGAGCGTGCCCCCCGCGATGGGGGCGATCTCGTAGACGTCGTTGAGCTGGAGGATCGTCAGCGTGACGACGGGCTCGCCCGGCGGCGGCGCCTCGACGACTTCGAGCGTGGCGGGGCCGGCGCAGCCGGCGAGGAGGAGGGCGGGGAGGAGGAGGTAGCGGAGGCGACCCGCGGGCGGGATCTTCGACATCGGGGCGGGAAGGTCGGGCGAGGGCCGTAAGCTACCCCGGGACGACGGGCGATGGCCGAGCCTACACCCAGCGACGGACGCGCCGGCGGTACGCGGCGTACGTCTCGCCGAAGGCAGCGCTCTAACGGCGGACGATGAGCCTCCACGGCAGCCCGTACACCACGTGCGCGCGCTGGGTGGTCGGAGCCGTCTCGATCTAAGAATGAGACGGCGTGGCGACGCCGCAGCGGGTGCCGAGCAGGCCCGATCCCCGCGGAATTGGCGACGCGACGTTTGCATTTCACGGCGCTGAATCGGGGGAGCGTCTCGGGTCTATCATCGCGTTGTATCAATTGGCCTTTGAAGGCCCAGCGAGTCAATCGGATGTGCTGGCCTGTGCACCTCAAACCTTCACCTCGAACAGGTAGGTCACATGCGTGAAGCTTTCCTTGCCGTCTGTGCGCTCTTCCTCTCTTCCAACATCGCCCTGACCAGCCGGCAGGCCGTCCACGCTCACGGCCTCGGCGTCGTGGCCGACGAGGTGGTCGTCGCCGCGGCGGGGCTCGGCGAGGACCTCCTCGACGCCGCAGCCACGCTGGACTTCCACGGCCTGCCGCCCGGGGGCTCGCCGCCCGCGCGCTTCGCGGAGGCCCGCTCGCTCGACGACCTCGACGGCCTGAGCGAGACGCTGGCCGTGCCCTCGCCGTCCGGCTCGCTCGACCTCACCGCGACGGCCGACGTCGAGACGATGCGGAAGGAAGGGGAGGAGTTCGTGCCGTCGCCCGGCGCACCTTACAAGCGGGTCCGCATCGTGGTCGAGGGGCCCGTGGGCGTGCGGGCGGTGCTGGAGCGGATCTACACGGAGCAGCCTCGGGACTGACGCGCGGGCTGCTCCGCCGTACCCCGGAGGCAGAGCCATGTGGAGCCTCACCGACCACCTCATCGCCCTCCTCGTCCTCGGCGTGCTGCTGATGATCCTGCTGGCGACGCAGCGGGACGGGCGGGTGGCGAGCGTCGAGGGGGTGATCCGGAGCGACGCCCGCGCCGTCCTCAACCAGACGGCGGACTGGATCGAGCGCGACCTCGCCAACCTCGGGGCGGGCGTGCCGGACGGGGAAGCGGCCCTCGTCGCCTACGCCTGGGCCCCCGAGCACGCCGCGTTCACGTTCCGCACGATGCCCGACACGTCGGCCGAGGCGGTCGCCGAGACGGTCCGCTACGAGCGGGTGGACGTATCGGGCGGCGAGGTGCCGCGCTACGAGGTGCGCCGGTACGTGCTCACCGATGCGGGCGACGACCTGCAGGGCCGGACGCCGCCCACGGTGCGGGCCTTCGACGTGACGCTGCGCAACGCCGCCGGCGAGCCGTTCGCGGGCGAGGGCTCCTTCCCCCTCGCCGACGTCCGCTCCGTCGAGGTCCTGATCGTCATGGACCCCCCGCTCGGGGCCTCCGGGCCGCCGCTCACCTGGCGGCGACGGTTCTACCCCCCGGGGCTCGCGGCCGGGCCCTAGCGGTGCGCCCCGGGGACGACCACATCCCGACGACCCTCCTCAAGTCAAGAGCAAGAACACGTCATGGGCAAGTACGCGATGCTACTGGTCGGAGCGCTCGGTCTTACGGGCCTCCTCTTCACGCAGGCGAGCCTCAACACGAGCCGGATGGAGGCCGCCGAGGGCGTCGCCGCGCACGGCCACCAGGTCGTCGCGCGGGAGGTGGCGCTGACCGGTTACAACGACGCCGTCGCCGTGCTGATGGACAACGTGGGCGCGCCCGCGCTCGGGTCGGTGACGGGCCGCCACGGCGGCGGCACCTACCGCGCCGACTACGAGGTCACGACCGGGCCGCCGTACGAGGTGCGCGTGCGCACGGTCGGGGAGGTGGAGGGGGTGGACGGGCGCCCCGTGCGCCACGTCGTCGAGGCGGTGTTCCGGGACGAGGACGGGGTCGTCGAGGAGACGACGGACCCCCAGGAGCTCCTACAGCGCGTCCCGCCCTACCTCCGGTACGCCGTCTACAGCGACGCGCCCCTCCGCTTCCTCCTCCTCCCGCGCGTCCTCGCCAACGGGTCGGGCTTCAACGCCGACGTCCACACCAACGGCGACCTCGGCCTCCTCCTCTCGCTTCAGGCGATCCTCGGCATGCGGGCGGTGGAGGGGTTCGGCTCCTACGGCGGCCACCTCAACCACATCGCCCTCCTCGCCGATCCCGAGGACGCCTTCCGCCCCAACGTCAACCCCGCGATGGACCCGACGCTGTTCCGGGCACAGGTCCCCCTCCCGCCGTTCGACGTCCGCGACCTCGCGCCCTTCGCGACGCGGGTGGAGCCGACCACCCTCCGCATCCTCGGCACCACCCGCCTCGGCACCCGCGAGCGCCCCGAGATCATCTACGTCCGCGGCGACCTCATCCTCGTCGACACCCGGTTCGAGGGGTACGGCATCTTCGTCGTGGAGGGGAGCGTGATCCACGAGGGGACGGTGACCGGCCTCCTCGGGATGCTCTTCGGGCAGCCCGAGAGCCGCGTCGCCTTCTACGCCAACGGCCCCGTCCTCTTCAACGGGGTGGGCGACTTCCAGGGCCAGATCTTCACGAACAGCTCCGTCACGTTCAGCGCCGCGACGACGCTCTACGGAAGCATCGCTGCGCGGGGGGCGGTGAACTTCCTCGTCGCCCCCACGATCCGGTTCACCCCCCCGTCGCCGGCCCTGACGACGCACCTGCCCGAGAACCCCACGGATCTCCCGCTCCGCCGGGTCTCCTTCCGGGAGTGGGAGGTGGTGGCCTCCTGAGCCGGGCGGGCGGCCCCGCGCACGCCCCGGCTAGAGCACCACGAAGAACGGGATCTGCCTGGCCGTGCCCATCCCGAAGTTGTTCACGAACACCTCCACCTCGGCGAGGAGGTCGACCCGCTGCCCGCGCGGGACCGACAGCGCGTAATAGGGGAGCATGGCGAACCACGTCGTCTGCAGCCCGGTGCCGTCGGCGACGCCGGGCGGCGTGCCGGTGGCGGCCTGCCCGTCGGGCATGGCGAACTGGGGGTGCGTGCTCGGCACCGGCGCGCCGCGCTGGCCGCCGGCGCCGAGGTGGTAGATGCGGACGACGACCTGGATCTGCCCCTGCACCCCGGGCGGCAGCCCGATCGTCCCGTCGAACCGCATCCCCATCCCGTAGGCGCCGAGCATGAGGTTGTGCTGGACGTTCGTGACGGCGATGGCGATGGCGGGCGTGGGCGGCGGGGCCGGCGGCGTCGGGTTCGGGCTGGGGGTCGGGGTCGGCGGCGTCGGGCTCGGCGCCGGCGCGGGGCCGTCGTTGGTGGCGTCCCGGACGACGTACCCCTCGGCGACGGCGCGGGGGAAGAACCCGTACGAGATCCACCCGAACCCGCCCTCGCTCCAGCCCTGGCCCCACGAGTTGATGACCTTGAAGGCGCTGCGGGCGTCGTCGTAGCCGACGACGAGCATGGCGTGGCCGCCCTGCTGCCCGCCCGTGTGGGCCTGCCACACCTGCCCGGCCGGGAGCATCTCGAACCCCTGGTCCACCATCGCACCGATGAGGACGGGGAAGCCGGCGGCGAGCTGCGCCTTCACCTCGTTGACGTCGCGGACGTTCACCTGCCGCCACGTGTCGGCGCGGTAGCGGCGGGCGCGCTGGACGGCCTCCGGCGACGGCCGGCTGAGGTAGTCGAACTCGTTGTACGGCATCGCCGAGAGGGGGGCGGCGCCGACCTGCGTGAGCACGTTGAGCGCGTCGGCGAAGTGGGAGCCCCCGTCGACGCCGTTGTTGATCTGGTTGTAGATGAACGACGGGCTGAAGACGCGCTCGGGGTTCGGGAGCCCGCCGCCGGCCGTGAGCGGGAGCCGCTCCTCGACGTACTCCTGGTACGACTTCAGCGCGTAGGCCACCGCCCAGCCGACGCAGGAGTTCTGCATGCCCTGGTCGCCGGGCGGGGGGAGGCGGTCGGCGAGGTCGACGCGCGGCGGGAGCGCCTCGCCGGCGAACGGCGTCGAGGCGAGGGGGACGCCGCGGAGGTCCTCGGGCGAGGCGAGCTTGAGGCCCGTCGCGCGCTGCGCCTGCGCGAGCGGCCCCGCGAGGAGGACGAGGAGGAGGGGGAGGTACCGGCGGAGGGTCATGGACGTGGTTCGAGAGCCGGCGCCATGATACCGCACGCGCCCGATTCCTCGGCACCTGCCGTGGAGGCCGTCCCTACCGAAACGCCACCTTCGCCGGGAGCGCCGACCGGCCGTGATGAGGCAGGCGTCCGATAGACGTTCCAGCGGATGTCATCCGGCGGGGGAAACGCACCATCACGCGTCACGCCGCGGCCTCGGGGCGCTGCTGGAGGCGGCGGTGGCGCACGTCCACCCCCTCGATGAGGAAGACGACCGTCTCGGCGATGTTCTTCG
>DATGQT010000185.1:0-3217 GCA_035304085.1 Rubricoccaceae bacterium | reverse complement strand
GTACGTCCAGACCGAGTTCGGCGTCTACGAGCTGAAGTACTTCTTCTCCGAGGGCCTCACGACGGACTCCGGCGAGGAGGTCTCGAACAAGGAGGTCAAGGCGATCATCGAGCGGATCATCGGGGAGGAGGACAAGAGCCGCCCGCTCTCGGACCAGGCCATCGCGGACATGCTGGAGAAGCAGGGGTTCAACATCGCCCGCCGCACGGTCACGAAGTACCGCGAGCAACTGAACATCCCCGTCGCCCGCCTCCGCAAGCAGATCGTCTTGTCGTGATGGGCGATGAGCGATGGGCTATTGGAGTCGCCTTCTCCAATCGCTAATCGCCCATCGCCCGCACCCAGGCGATGTAATCCGTCCACGGCGGCGCCACGCCGGCCTCGCGGAGGGCGGCGGCGGCCTGGCCGCGGTGGTAGTGGCTGTGGAGGAAGACGTGGTGGAGCACGTCGGCCACGGGCGTGCGGTACTCCGTCCCCTGCGAGTTGCGGTAGACGGCCTCGCGGGCGAGCGTGGCCGCGTCCAGCGTCATCACGAACTGCCCCATCGCGTTGGCGGCCTCGACGACGCGGGCGCGGACGGCCTCGGCGTCGTCCTCGGGCCAGAAGTCGGCCGTGGTGCTGGCGGGCTGGGTGCCGTGGATGCGGCGGAGCCAGACGAGCTCCGACTCGGCGACGTGCGCCAGCAGCCGGCACGCGCGCGCGTGCTCGTCCATGAGGGCCTCGGCGAGGAGGCGGTTGGCCCAGGCGTCGTACTGGGCGAGGCGGCGGAAGACGGCGGGGTCCGTGAGCGCGGGGTCCATGGAGGCGGCGTGGCGGTACGAACGGCGATGGCGGGGGCGATTCGGAAACGGGAGCGGACGCGGGCGGCGGGGAAACGGCCATTGCCGGGCCGAATGGGAGCCTGCGGCCCGAGGCGGCGCGCCTGGCACGGCGATTGAAGAAGGGATCTGCGAACCTGTTCCGTTCACCCCGCCATCCCTCACCCGCCATGCCCGCCCTCCCCAGCGCCCCCGTCGCCCGCCGCGCCCCCGCCCTCCCGCTCCTCCTCGCCCGCTACATCGCCGGCGAGGTGGCCGAGGCCCAGCTCTTCGGGCTCACCGACCTCTTCGACGCCGCCGACGTCTCGGCCGAGGAGCGCACCGCCTTCGCTCGGTTCTACCTCGACGCTCTCGCCGAAGACGGCGACGTGCGCCTCCCGAAGGCCGAGGAGCTGACGGCGCTGCTCGCCCTCGCCCGCGCCTGAGCCGCGCAGGGCCGGCACCCGCGTGCAGGCGAACACACGCCGCCCTCCGCGGCAGCGGAGCGGGGGGAGCGGCTCCGGCTCGGTTAAGCGGCCGCGCCCCCGCGCGTGACGAGCCGGGCGAAGTAGACGGCGAGCCCGACGAACAGCGCCAGCGCCAGCCACTCCGCCGCCGCCCCGGCCCACTCGTGGCCGACGCTCCACGGCTCGGCGTCGCGCGAGACGGCGTACCCCGCCGCGCCCGCGATCACCACCCCGATCAGCCCCTCGCCGCCGACGAGCCCCGAGCCGAACAGGATGCCCCGGTCGCGCCGCGCCGTCCGCTCCTCCTCGTTCCGCGCCCCGCGCTCCATGAACAGCCGGAGCAGGCCGCCGAAGAACACCGGCAGCATCGTCGAGACCGGGAGGTAGACGCCCACGGCGAACGGGAGCGGCGGGATCCGCAGCAGCGCCGCCACCACGGCGATCCCCGCCCCGATGCCGACGAGCCCCCACGGCAGCGACTGCGCCAGCACCCCGTCGATCACCAGCTTCATCAGCGTCGCCTGCGGCGCCGGCAGCTCCTCGCCGCCGAACCCGTAGGCGTGCGCCAGCAGCAGCACCGTCAGCGCCACGAACGCCGCCGAGGTCAGCACCCCCACCATCTCGCCCACCTGCTGCCGCCGCGGCGTGGCGCCGAGCAGGAACCCCGTCTTGAGGTCCTGCGACATGTCGCCCGCGATGGAGGCCGCGATGGCGACGACGGCGCCGACGGTCAGCGCCGCCACCTTCCCCGCGTCGTCGGTCCACCCGAGCAGGAGGAACACCGAGGCCGTCCCCAGCAGCGTCGCGATGGTCATCCCGCTCGTCGGGTTCGACGTCACGCCGACGAGGCCGACGATCCGCGACGACACCGTCACGAAGAAGAACGCGAAGACGACGACGAGCAGCGCCGCCAGCGCCCGCCCCAGCGGCAGCCCGATGGTGCTGAACGCCGCCGGCACCAGCGCCAGCACGAGGAACACCACCACGGCCCCGATCCCGACCACGCGCAGCGAGAGGTCCTGCTCCGTCCGCAGCACGGACGCCCCCTCGCCGGCGATCCGCGCACGCAGCTGCCGCGCCCCGATCCGGAAGCTCTCGATCATCGTCGGGATGCTCTTGACGAGCGTGATGAGGCCGCCCGTCGCCACCGCCCCCGCGCCGATGTAGCGGACGTACCGGCTCCAGATCTGCCCCGGCTCCATCAGGTCGATGGGCAGCGTCGTCTCGGGGTAGAGCGGCGCCGCGCGGCCGGCGCCCCAGTACGCGATGGCCGGGATGATGACGAGCCACGAGAGCAGCCCCCCGCCCACCATGATCGCCGCGATCCGCGGCCCGAGGATGTAGCCGACGCCGAAGAGCGCCGCGCTGACGTCGCTGCCGAGTTGGCCCTTGCGCAGGAACGGCACGTTCACCTCCAGCGCGTCCGGCACCACGCGCGCCCACCCCGTCAGCCCCTTCATCAGCGCACCGACGCCGAGCCCGAGGAACACGTTCCTCGCGCGCGAGCCCCCCGCCTCGGCCGCCTTCAGCACCTCGGCGCAGGCCGTCCCCTCGGGGTAGGGCAGGTTCGGGTGCTCCCGCACGATGAGGTAGGCCCGCAGCGGGATCATGAACAGCACGCCCAGCAGCCCGCCGCACAGTGCCAGCAGCGTGATCTGCACGAGGTTCGTGTCGAACCCCCACAGGAACAGCGCCGGCAGCGTGAAGATCACCCCGCTCGCCACCGAGCTCGACGCCGAGCCGACGGTCTGCGACGTGTTCGCCTCGAGGATGGTGCCGTGCACGCCCGCCGTGCGGAGCGCGCGGAACAGCGCCACCGTCATCACGGCCACCGGGATCGAGGTCGAGATCGTCAGCCCCGCCCGGAGGCCGAGGTAGGCGTTGGCCGCCCCGAACAGGATCCCGAACGCGATCCCCGCCGCGACCGCCTTGAGCGTCCACTCCGCCGGCGAC
>DATGQT010000184.1:0-2566 GCA_035304085.1 Rubricoccaceae bacterium | reverse complement strand
GGGAGGGGCGAGGACTTCGGCCATGAGATCGGAGCAGGTTCGGGGCGGCCTCGAAGTTAACGCGCCTGCCCGTCGGACCTCAGCTCTCCTGCGGCCCCACGACGAGCTCGTAGTTCGCCGCCATCCCCGCCAGCGCGCCCTCGGCCACGGCGGCGGCGACCGTCTGCGGCTTCCCCGTCACGTCGCCGACGACGAAGAGCCCCGGCACGGCGGTCCGCCCGTACGCCTCCACCTCCGGGTACCCGTCGGCGTCGAGGGCGGCGCCGAGGCGGGCGGCGAGGTCGCTGTGGGGCCGCTGCGGCGGCTGGACGTAGAACACCCCGCAGGGGATCTCCGTGCCGTCCTCGAACACGACGGCCTCGACCTGCCCGCCGGGCGCACGCAGCCGGGCGATCCGCGTGCGGACGATGCGGACGCCCTCGGCCGCCAGCGCCGCCTCCTGCGCGTCGTCGAGGTCCTCCGGCCCGTTCGTGACGACGGTGAGGTCGTCGGTCCAGCCGAGGAGGAGGCGGGCCTCGTCGAAGGTGGTGTCGCCACGGCCGAGGAGGGCCGTGGGCTTGCCGCGGTGCTCGTGTCCGTGGCAGTAGGGGCAGTGGACGGCGGAGCGCCCCCACGCCCCGGCGAGCCCCGGGATGCCGGGCAGTTCGTCCACGACGCCGGTGGCGAGGATCAGCACGCGCGCCGTCACGTCGCCGCCGTCGGCGGTGGTGAGGCGGAAGCCGCCGTCGGTGCGCGCGGCACCCGCCACCTCGGCCTCGCGGATCGTGCCGCCGTAGCCCTCGACCTCGGCGCGGCCGAGGCGGCGGAGTTCGGCGGGCGGGGTGCCGTCGCGGGTGAGGAAGCCGTGGCTGTGGGCGGCCGGCGCGTTGCGGGGCGCGCCCGCGTCGAACACGACGGTGCGGCGGCCGGCGCGGGCCAGCGTGAGGGCGGCGCTGAGGCCGGCGGGGCCGCCGCCCACGATGGCGGCGTCGAAGGCGTCGGGGGGCACGGCGGAGGGGGAGAGTGGACCGCCTCAACGCCTCGCGCGCCGCCGGGTGCCCGCTCTCGCGCGACGCCCTCGGAAACCAGGGAGCCTGCTTGCCGCAGGGGGTCCTCGCTTTAACTTGCAGCCTGCGCCTCCGCGCGCGTCCCACTCCCTGCAACCGGACCCGTCCCCGTCACTCCCCGTGCTTGCCATAGCCACACCCCTCCGTCTCGCCCTCCTCGCGACGCTCCTCGCCGTTGCCCTCCCCACTCGAGCCCAGGGCTGGCTGTGGGCCCAAAGCGGGGGTGGCTCCGAGAGAAACGCGCCCGCGGGTGACGTCGGCCGGGGGATCGCCCTCGACGCCGCCGGCAACCTCTTCGTTACGGGCTACTTCTTCGGCGTGGCCACGTTCGGCGACTTCACCCTCACCAGCGCCGGCGACCACGACGTCTTCGTCGTGAAGTACTCCCCCGAGGGCGACGTGCTCTGGGCCTGGAGCGGCGGGGGGAGGAAGGACGACCTCGGCGCGCGCCTCGCGCTGGACGCCGAAGGGAACCTCTACCTCGCCGCCTACTTCCGAGGGACGGCCACCTTCGACACGTTCTCCCTCACCAGCGTCGGGCAGGTGGACGTCGCCCTCCTGAAGTTCTCCCCCGAGGGCGACGTGCTCTGGGCCCGCAGCGGCGGGAGCACCGATACCGACGCGTGCTACCAGGTCTCCGTGGGCCCCTCGGGGGACGTCTACATCACCGGCCGCTTCGGGCACCCCAACGGAGCCCCGGCCACGTTCGGCGACTTCACCATCACCAGCGCCGGCCACTACGACGTCTTCGTCGTGAGGTACTCCCCCGAGGGCGACGTGCTCTGGGCCTGGAGCGCGGGCGGCCCCCACCCAGACCGGGCCTACGGCCTCGCACAGGACGCCGACGGCTCTACCTACGTCGCCGGCCGGTTCAAGGAGCTGGCCACGTTCGGCGACACCACCCTCGTCAGCGCCGGCCACCACGACGCCTTCCTCGCGAAGCTCTCGCCCGAGGGCGACGTGCTCTGGGTCCGCAGCGGCGGCGGGCCCACCGCGGACACCGCCCGCGATCTCGCGCTGGACGCCGCCGGCAACGTCTACGTCACCGGCCGATTCCAGGGAGTGGCCACGTTCGGCGACACCACCCTCACCAGCACCGGCCACTACGACGTCTTCCTCGTGAAGTACACCCCCGAGGGCGACGTGCTCTGGGCCCGCCGCGGCGGCGGGCCCACCGCGGACGTCGGCTACACCGTCGCAGTGGACGCCGGCGGCGACGCCTACGTCACGGGCTACTTCCATCAGACGGCCACGTTCGGCGGCATCACCCTCACCAGCGCCGGCCGGAACGACATCTTCCTCACAAAGTACGCCGCAGACGGGACCATCCGTTGGGCTCAGAGCGCCGGAGGGGAGCGAACCGATGTGGGCCACGGGATCACCGTGGATCCCAACGGCCACCTCTACGTCAGTGGCTACTTCCAAGGGACGACGGCCTTCGGCCCACACCCCCTCACGAGCGCCGGCGGCAACGACGTGTTCGTGGCGAAGTACGACCCGCACCCGGCCGTCACGGTCTC
>DATGQT010000183.1:0-3972 GCA_035304085.1 Rubricoccaceae bacterium | reverse complement strand
TCGCGGACGTGCCGGTTGATGAAGTACCGGCTCAGCACGTCGGCCGGGAGGTACTTCGCGCCGGCCACGACGCGGACGCACCCCGGCACCCCGCACCGGCACACGAACGGGTGGCTCATCTCCCACTCCGTCGAGGGGTAGAAGAACGTCAGCTCGTCGCCGATGCCGAGCTCGCGGAGGGCGATGAGCGCCATGGCCTCGGTGTCCACCGCCGCGCTCGGGTCGCACGCGTGGTTGAGGTAGGCGATGGGCCCGAGCCCGTCGGCGTGGGCGTGCGGCCCCACCTGGATGCTGTACACCGTCGGCTGCGGCGTGACCTCGTAGCCGGTGATGCGGTGGACGAGCTGGCCGGCCCGGAGCGGCACCGTCGTGACGAGGCGGGCGCCGTGGGCGACGCTCCCCTCCTCGACGCGGAGCGCACCGGGGGCGTTCGCGAGCGCGGGGTCGAAGGACATGGGCGGGGGCGCCGCCGGGCGGGGCGGGCGGCGCGCCGAAAATACAACGACATCGCTTCACCGGAGCCCGGCGTCTGGCCCTCAGGCTCCCCCTGATTCTCTCGAAGGCCCGGTTATGAACGCGGGGCGGGGAGAACCCCGCCCCTACGCCCGGAATCGAACCCCGCTATCGGAGCGACGCCTCCGGGTCGCGGCCTCCACACCGCACCCCGGGTGCGCCCCATTCCGCCACCAAACCCATAGCCTACCATGCGTACCCCCCTGCTCATCGCCGCGGTGCTGGCTCTCGCCGTCGCGGCGCCCGCCACTGCGCAGGACACCACCGCCGTAGCCGAGCCCGCCCCGACGGCGGCCACCGACGCCGACGTCGTGGCCGTGATCGGCGCCTCTACGGAGCACGCCACGCTCGCCTCGGCGCTGGACGCGTCCGGCCTCGCCGTCACGCTCCAGGGCGCCGGCCCCTTCACCGTCTTCGCCCCGACCGACGCCGCCTTCGCCGCGCACGGCACCATGCTCGCCGACCCGGCCCAGGCCGAGACGCTCTCGGGCGTGCTCCGCTACCACGTCGTCCCCGAGCGCCTCGACGCGGCCACGCTCACGGAGCGCGTCCGGGAGGCCGGCGGCTCGCTCACCCTCACCACCGTCCACGGCGCCCCGCTGGCGGTCCAGCTCAACGACCTCGGCCAGGTCGTCCTCATGGACGCCGCGGGGACGATGGCCACCGTGTCCGCGGCCGACCTCGGCGCCTCCAACGGCGTCGTCCACTCCGTCGACGCGGTGCTGATGCCCTCGGGCCCGGCCAACGGCACTCACGACGGGATGGACCACGACGTGCACGAGGAGGGCGGCTCCAACTGACGTGCCCGCGGCGCTTGGCCGCCGTCCTGGAAAAACGCGCCCCCTGCCGGTCAACCCGGCAGGGGGCGCGAAAACGCGAAGCCAAGTGCGCGCTAGCGGAGCAGCGTCACCCGGCGGGTCGTCGAGAATCCGGTGCCGGCGAGGCGGACGAGGTAGAGCCCGCTCGGGAGGCTCCGCCCGTCGATCTGCGCCTCGTAGCGCACGTTCGGCTCGAGAGAGCCAGTGTAGAGCGTGCGGACGCGGCGGCCGAGCGCGTCGTAGAGCGCGAGGTCCACGCGCTGCGGGCGCGTCACGGCGAACCCGACGGCGGCCGTACTCGAGAAGGGGTTGGGCGAGACGGGCTCGAGGAGGAACCCGGCCGGCATCTGCTCCGGCGCGAGGACGGCGGCGGCCACCACACTCTCCCGCGCCTGCTGCGCGGCCGCAGGCGCGGCGGCGCTCAGCGCGAGGGCGGCGGCGAGGACGATGGCGTAACGGAGTCGCAAGGGTGGACGGGTTTTCGGCTGAGGTTGCGGCCTGTACGTTCCGACCGGGGACTTTGCTCCAACCCCATAGATAATACAAAAAGGCCGGCGTTGCCACGGCCCCCTTCACTTTCTCGAAAACGTAGCAACACGGCCTCTGACGGACGGACTGACACGGCGGTTTCACCGAGCCCGACGCATCTTCTGCTCCCCCCCGGCGTTCCGCCTCCGTTCCACCCCCACGACGCATGGCGAAGACGAAGCGGGCCCCCCGCACGAAGACCAGGACGAACGGCCAGGCCAGCGGCAACGGCGCCGCGCGGCGCTTCACCGGGCACGAGCTCGTCATCAAGGGCGCCCGGCAGCACAACCTCAAGGACGTAGACCTCACGATCCCGAAGAAGAAGCTCGTCGTCGTCACCGGCCCGTCGGGCTCGGGGAAGTCGAGCCTCGTCTTCGACACGATCTACGCCGAGGGCCAGCGGCGCTACGTCGAGTCGCTCTCCGCCTACGCGCGCCAGTTCCTCGAGCGGATGGACAAGCCGGACGTCGACCTCATCACGGGGCTCGCGCCGGCCATCGCCATCGAGCAACGGACGGGCACGCGGAACCCCCGCTCCACCGTCGCCACGCAGACCGAGCTCTACGACTACCTCCGCCTCCTCTTCGCCCGCATCGGCACGACGATCTCGCCGGTCTCGGGGCTCCCCGTCACGAAGGACTCCCCGCGCTCCGTCGCCGAGGCGCTCCAGCGCGACCTCGACGCGGGCACGCGGTTCTACCTCTGCTTCCCCTTCCCCGACCACAAGGGCCGGAAGAAGGAGGAGGAGCTCGAAGCCCTCCGCGCGCGCGGGTTCTTCCGCCTCCTCGCCCTCCCCACCGAGAAGCAGGCCGAGAAGGGGGCGCCGCCCGCGCTCCTCGACCTCACGGAGACCGAGCCCGCCGACGTTAAGACGCCCGCGACACGCCTCCTCGTGCTGGTGGACCGCCTCGCCACGCGCCCCGACGACGAGGCCGTCACCGCCCGCATCGCCGACTCCGTCGAGCAGGCGTTCCGCGAGGGCGGCGAGCGCGCCGTCGTGGTCACCGCGCCGAAGGAGGGGCCCTTCGCCCGCCTCGACTTCTCGGCGCTCTTCGAGCGCGACGGCATCGTGTTCGAGGAGCCGACGCCGCAGTTGTTCTCCTTCAACTCGCCGCTGGGCGCGTGCCCCGTGTGCCAGGGCTTCGGCCGCGTGCCGGGCCTCGACCCCGACCTCGTCGTCCCCAACCCCGACCTCTCGATCCGCCAGGGCGCCGTCGCGCCGTTCCGCACGGAGCAGTGGGGGAAGTACCAGAAGGACCTCATCCGCATGGCCGCGCGGAACGGGATCGAGATCGACCGGCCGTGGCACGCGCTCCCCGAGGCGCACCGCCGGCTCGTCTGGAACGGCGAGGGCGACTACGCCGGCATCCACGGCTTCTTCCGGTTCCTCGAGTCGAAGGCGTTCAAGATGCACTACCGCGTCTACGCCGCCCGCTTCCGGGGCTACACCACGTGCCCGACGTGCGACGGCTACCGGCTCCGCCCGGAGGCGCTCCACGTCAAGATCGAGGGCCCGGCGCTGGGCGTCGGAGCGGAGGGCCGCGCGTGGTACCACATCGGCGAGGTGTGCGAGCTGACGACGGCCGACGCGCTGACACTCTTCGAGGGCGTGGCGCTCACCGCGTACCAGCAGGCCGTAGCCGGGCGCGTGTTCGAGGAGGTCCGCCGCCGCCTCGGCTACCTCGTCGAGGTGGGCCTCGACTACCTCACGCTCGACCGGCTGGCGCAGACGCTCTCCGGCGGCGAGACGCAGCGGATCAACCTCGCGACCTCCCTCGGCTCCTCGCTCGTCGGCTCCCTCTACGTGCTCGACGAGCCGACCGTCGGGCTCCACCCGCGCGACAACGACCGGCTGATCTCCATCCTCGAAGGCCTCCGCGACCTCGGCAACACCGTCCTCGTCGTCGAGCACGACGAGCAGATGATGCGGCGGGCCGACCAGCTCATCGACGTCGGCCCCGGCAGCGGCGCCCTCGGCGGCGAGGTCGTCTTCCAGGGCACCTACGAGGAGGTGCTGGAGGACGAGCGCTCGCTCACCGGCGCCTACCTCTCCGGCCGCAAGACCATCCCCGTCCCGGAGAAGCGCCGGCGGGTGGACCCCGAGCGCGTGATC
>DATGQT010000182.1:0-4391 GCA_035304085.1 Rubricoccaceae bacterium | reverse complement strand
GTGCTCACTCGCGCACCCGCCCCGCCGGCGTGAGGCCATCCGGAGGCCACACTCGCTACCTCGACAGCACCAGCGGGCGGGTGAGCTGGAAGGTCTCCCCCTCGGCCCGGATCAGGTACGTGCCGGCGGGGAGCGTCGCGCCGTCGAAGCGGAGCGTGTGGGTGCCCTCCGGCAGCGCGCCGTCGTGGAGGACGGCGACGCGGCGCCCCGTCAGGTCGTACGCCGCCACCCGGACGTGCTGCGGCGCCTCGACCGTCAGCGCGAGCGCGGCCGTGGACGCCGTGGGGTTCGGGTAGGCGTGCCCCAGCATGGCGCCGGCCTGGAGGACGTCGGCCGACGGGGCCGCACCGGCGCGCTCCGCCCCGTCGAGGAGGGCCTCGAAGGCGTCGGCCAGGGCATCGGCCTCGAAGACGGCGGCGGTCCCGCCGGCCTGGCGGTCCACCTGCGTGCGGGTGGCCACGCCGGCGGCGTGGACGTGGACCGTCGTGAGCGCGAGGGCGAGCCCGCTCACCTCGAGGCGCACCTCGTCGAACGGCTCACGGGCGAAGAACCGCACGGCGCCCTGCTGGCCCCCTCGGATCAGGCTCAACCGGAGCCCATGGTCCTTCGTCGCCGTCTCCTGGACCTCCCCGCCCAGGTACGTCGTCAGCGTCAGCTGCTCCAGCAGCTGGATGCCGAGGGGCCCGCTCCCGTCGGAGACCAGGAACCCTACGGCGCGCCCTCCGGGGACGATCCGGGGGAGGGTCACACCGACGTGGGCGGAGCCGGTGACGCCGAGGGGCAGGTTGATGGTGGCGTGGCTCGCGAGGTCGTTGTCGATGACGAGCCCCTCGTCCGTCACGGCGCACCCGAGGCAGAGGCCGCCCGTCCCGCTGTAGACCCCTGCCCCCTGGCTCGCCAGCGCGAGGGTGATCTCGGTCTCGTACTGCGGGAGGCTCCGCGCCCCCGCGTAGTAGACGCGGAGGCTCGTGAGGAGACTGGCGGCCCCTTCCACGGAGATGCGGATCTCGTCGAAGGGGCGCTGCGCGTTGAGGACGACGTAGCCACGGCTGCCCCCGATGAGATTGAGGGTGAGGAGGCTCGTCCCCCCGGCCGTCTGCTGGAGCTCCCCACCGAGGTACGTCCGCAGCACCATCCGCCCGAGCAACTGGACGCCGAGCGGGCCGTTCTCGTTCTCGACGAGGAAGCCCGCGCGCCACCGGCCGTCGACGGCGACGACTTCGGGGAACGTGACGCCGAGGTAGGCGCCACCGGTGACGCCGAGGGGGATGGTGAGGGTGGCGTAGTTGTCGAGGTCGCCGTCGATGACGAGGGCCTCGTCGGACACGGTGCAGAGGAGGCAGAGCCCCGTCGTGCCGCTGTAGACGGTGGCCCCGTCGTCGGCCCTGGGGATGATGACCTCGGCGCGCGCCGGGGAGGCGAGAGAGCCGATGAGCATGGCGGCCGCCAAGAGACGGGATGCCGTGGAGAAATGCGAGCGGTTCATGGGTACACGGATAGGTTGGAGGGGGTAGCGTGAGAAGGGATCGCTCTGATCCCACGCGGTGTAGATCGGAGCCCTGAAAGTTCAGGATCCCAGTCTCATGGTGAGCCTCCGGCCCCCTAGCCTGCTCCACATTATCCACACCCCATGACCTTCACCAGGCTCGTTTCGCGGGTATCTCCACAGGGCACATTTATTGCTGATGTACGCAGTCCCTACTGCACACATTCGTGGACCATTAGGCAGGCCGATGGCCTGATCGAGGCACCGCACTTTCCCCCTCCACCTCGCGGAGGCGCGCGAGCACGAACGCCATGTCGTCCGGGAGCGGCGCCTCGAAGTCGAGCTCCTGGCCGGTAGCGGGGTGGCGGAAGCCGAGGGTGTGGGCGTGGAGGGCCTGCCGCGGCATCCGCGCGAAGAGGTTGGCGAAGAACTGCCGGCGCCGCTGGGTGTCGGGGCCGGCGCGGAGGCGGTCGCCGCCGTAGGTGGCGTCGTTGAGCAGCGGGTGGCCGAGGTGCTGGGCGTGGACGCGGATCTGGTGCGTCCGCCCCGTCTCGAGCCGGAACCTCACGAGAGCGGTGAATTGCATCGCCTCGACGGTCTCGTAGTTCGTCGCGGCCCACTTCCCCTGCCCCTCCGGGCGCACGGCCATGCGCTTGCGGTCACGGGGGTCGCGCCCGAGCCACGTCTCGACGCGGCCGGACGGGGGGTCGGGGACGCCCCAGACGAGGGCGAGGTAACGGCGGCGAATCGTCCGCCCGGCGAACTGCGCCGCGAGCGCGGCGTGCGTCGCGTCGTCCTTCGCCACGACGACGAGGCCGGAGGTGTCCTTGTCGAGGCGGTGGACGAGGCCGGGTCGCACGGTGGGGTCGCCCTCGAAGCGGGGGCCAGCGGCGGCCGTCGAGAGGCCGAGGTCCTCGTCGTCCCCACCCTCGTCGTCCCCGAGGTCCTCCGCCGTGACGGGCCCGGCGCCGACGTGGTGGAGGAGCGCGTTGACGAGGGTGCCGGAGCGGTGGCCGTAGGCCGGGTGCACCACCATCCCCGCCGGCTTGTTCACGACGAGCAGCCAGCCGTCCTCGTAGACGACGTCGAGGGGGATGGGCTCGGGGACGACCTCCAGCGGCGGCGGCCGGAGGATCCGGCACACGATGCGGTCGCCGGGCTGGACGGGGTACGACGGCTTCGTCTGCGGCGCGTCGTTCACCGTCACCCGCCCCTCGCGGATGCCGCGCTGCACCTTCGAGCGCGTGACGTTGGGGAGCTTGCTCGTGAGGTAGTGGTCGAGCCGCACGCCCGGCTCCTGACCCGGCGGCACGACGATCTCGACGAGGGTCTCGGAGATCGGGGAATCGGCCGCCCCTTCCCGATGGCCCGATGGCCCGCTGACCCGATGTTCCGATCCGTTCACTGGTCCTCCTGCGACTCCTCGACCCGGTGCCCACGGTCCTGCCTCCCCGCGTCCACGACCTCGTGGGTGCGCGAGGAGTCGAACAGCCGGATCCACCAGTACGGCAAGCGCATGATCGGGAGCAGCGTGCCAGCGACGAAGACGACGGCGAGCGCGATGAGGACGCCCTGGACGACGAGGAGCATCGGGGGGACGGGGGAGGGCGGCCGTAGGGTACGCGCCCGCCCGCCCGCGGCTCCCTAGCAGCCTCGCCGCTACGCGCGGAAGAACTGCTTGCCGGCGAGCTGGCGGACGAGGCCGCGGAACTCGAGGTTGAGCAGGTACACGAGCGCCGTCGGCGCGTCGAGGCCGGTGGCGGCGCAGAGGGCGTCGAGGTGGACGGGCTCGGGGCCGAGGGCGTCGTAGAGCTGCGCCTCGATGCGGTTGAGGCCCTCCGCCGGGGCCACCTCGGGCGATGCGGCGGCGGGGGGCACCGGGTCGAGGACGCCCTCCAGGTCGGCCAGCACGTCTTCCACGCCCGTCACGAGGGCGGCGTAGCTGCGCCGGATGAGCCGGTTCGTCCCCTCCATCTCGGAGAACAGCGGGGCCGGCACCGCCCACACCTCCCGGTTCTGCTCCAGCGCCATCATCGCGGTAATCAACGCGCCGCCCGTGTCCCGCATCTCGACGACGAGGGTGCCGAGGGCGAGGCCGGCGATGATCCGGTTGCGGCGGGGGAAGTTGCCGGCGTCCGGCTCCGCCCCCAGCGGGAACTCCGAGACGACGGCGCCTGCGTCAGCCTCCAGGATCTGGCGGACGAGGCCGGCGTGGCGCGAGGGGTAGATCCGGTCCACGCCCGAGCCGAGGACGGCGACGGTCCGCCCGCCCGCCTCGAGCGCCGCCCGGTGCGCGGCGGCGTCGATGCCGTAGGCGAGCCCGCTGACGACGGTGAGCCCGCGCCGCGCGAGGCCGTCGGCGAAGTGCTCGGCCGCGCGCTTCCCGTACGCCGTCGCCTTCCGCGTGCCGACGACGGCGACGGCGGCCTCGTCCTCCTCGGTGAGCCGGCCGCGCACCCACAGCAGCGGCGGGGGGTCGTAGATCCGCTTGAGGAGGGCGGGATAGCGCGGGTCGTGGAGCGTGACGAGGTGGGCGCCCACCTCGGCCGCGCGGCGGAACTGGCGCTCGACCTCGGCCTCGTCGCGGAAGGCGGACACGGCCTCGGCGGTCTGCCGCCCCACCCCGTCCGTCGCGGCGAGCTGGCGGGGGGAGGCCCGGCGCACGGCCGCGGCCGTGCCGAACCGGGCCAGCAGCGCACGCAGCCGCCCCGGCCCCACACCCGGCACGAGCGACAAAGCCACGAGCGCCCGCTGCTCCTCGGGGTCGGCCGGGTCCGCGGCCGGAGGCTCGGGTGAGAAGAGAGACACGGGTTGAAGTGAGAAGGGAAAAGTGAAAAGGGAGAAGTGGGGGGATGATAAGCCATACGCTTCAGATAGCCCGCCCCCTTCTGAAAGGTGCGACGCC
>DATGQT010000181.1:0-42292 GCA_035304085.1 Rubricoccaceae bacterium | reverse complement strand
CCGGAGCCGTCGCCGCCGGAGACGTTCCGCTACGCCATCCGATTCGACACCCTGGGTGCCGTCGTCGTCTTTACGGACGGTTCTCCCATCAACGGAGGGTGCCGGCTCGACGAGGCGTTTCCTGCCGATCCGGAGGTGGGGCGCGAGATCGAGTGCAGCGAGGCGGCACCGGGCGCGATGGTGTCCGGCGGATATGACCAGGAGGTGATCGTGGGAGGCGATACGGTCACGACCGCCCTCAAGGCGTACACGTACTTCACGGGCACGGTCGTCGAGACGCGCTATGCGGCAGGCCTCGGCCTCCTCTACTACGTCTCAGAGGAGCTCGGCTCGTTCGAGCGGGCGCTACGCTACGTCCGCGTCGGTGGCGTGGAGTACGGCGAGCACATCCCCCTCGCGGGCGAGCCGCCGGCGGGGCGCCCTGCGACCCTCACGCTTACCACGCATCCGAACCCGTTCCTCGACCGCGTCACCCTCGACCTCACGGTGCCCTCGCCACAGGCGGTGACGGTGGAAGTGTTCGACGTGCTCGGGCGGCGGGTATACGCCGAGGAGCACGCAGTGAGCAGGGTCGCACGCCTCGCGCTCGACGGGCGGGCGTGGGCGCCGGGCGTCTACGTCGTCCGTGCCACGGCCGGTGATGGTCAGTCCGCTTTCACTCGCATCGTCAGGAGGTGACCCCATGCGCCTTGCTCCTTCGCTCCTCTTCTTGCTCCTCGCCGCGCCTGCCCTCGCGCAGGACCCCGTCCCCGACACCACCGCCGCGTGGCGCTACTTCCCACTACAGATCGGAAACGTCTGGGAGTACGATGAGGCATGGTGGCTCTACCCTGCCTTCTATCGTTATGTGAGTATCGAGGAGGTCGTGGCCGACACGCTCATAGAAAACGAGGTCTACTTCGTGATCGAGACCACGAGAGTGCAGACGGTGCCCGAGCCGCTTCCACCAGAGATCTACTTTGACTTCGTCCGCTTCGATACCCTGGCGTCCACGCTCGTGTGGCGTAACCCGCGTCCTCTTTGGGGAGGGTGCCGGTTCGACGAGGATTTCCCGGCAGACCCCGAGGTAGGGCGCGAAATCAAGTGCCCTCTGGATGATCTGACCGGAGTGTTATTGTACGGAGGGTATAACCAGTTAGTTGAGATCGATGATGACGTCGTTGCGACCGCCGTCAAGGATTATCACCGGAGCTTCCATGGGGTATGGCTCAATACACGCTTCGGGGCGAACATTGGCTTGATCTATGAATCGTCCGGTGAGGGGCACTCGGTAGATCGGACGCTGCGCTACGCTCGGGTCGGCGGTGTGGAGTACGGTGAGCCCTCGGGCGTGGCGAACGAGCCGGATGTACCGGGCTCCGGCCTCGCAGTCACAGCATACCCGAACCCTTCCCGCAGCAGCGTCACCCTCGACCTCGCGGCGCCTTCGCCGCAGGCGGCGATGGTGGAGGTGTTTGATGCGCTCGGGCGGCGGGTCTACGCCGGGGCGCACGCAGTGAACGGCGCCGCGCGGGTCCGCCTCGACGCGAGCCGGTGGGCGCCGGGCGTCTACGTCGTCCGTGCCACGGCCGAGGATGGGGCGCGGGCGACGGCCCGGGTCGTCCGGCAGTAAACGACGTAGGGGCGCAGCGCGCTGCGCCCCTACCGTCTCGGTGGGAAGGAGGAGGCGCCTCAGGCGCCGGCCCCCTCCTTGATCCGCTCGTAGGCGCCGACGACCTCGCGGACGGCCTCGGCCGAGCTCTCCATCAGCGCCTGCTCGTCGGCGTTCAGCTCCAGCTCGACGATCTCCTTGATGCCGCCCGTGCCGAGCTTGACGGGCACCCCGATGAAGAGGTCGTTCAGCCCGTACTGCCCCGTCACCCACGCGGCGGCCGGGAGCACGCGGTTGGAGTCCTTCACGATGGCCTCGACCATCTCGGCCGCGGCGGCGCCCGGCGCGTACCACGCGCTCGTCCCCATCAGCGCGACGATCTCGCCGCCCCCCTTCTTCGCGCGCTCGACGATCTCGTCGATGCGGCTCTCGGGGAGCAGCTCCGGCAGCGGCTTGCCCGCGATGCTCGTGAAGCGCGGGAGCGGCACCATCGTGTCGCCGTGGCCGCCGAGGAGCATGGCCTGGATGTCGCGGACGGACACGTCGAGCTCCTCGGCGAGGAAGGCGCGGTAGCGGGCGGTGTCGAGGACGCCGGCCATCCCCATCACGCGCGCGCTCGGGAACCCGCTCTCGGTGTAGGCCACGTAGGTCATCACGTCGAGCGGGTTGGAGACGATGATGAGGATGGTGTCCGGGCTGCGCGAGACGACCTGCTCGGTGACGCCGCGGACGATGTCGGCGTTGACCTTGAGGAGGTCGTCGCGGCTCATGCCGGGCTTGCGCGGGAGGCCGGCCGTGATGACGGTGATGTCCGAGCCCTCGGTGAGGCCGTAGTCGCTGCCGCCGGCCAGCCGGGTGTCGAAGCCGTGGATCGGCGCGCTCTCCCAGATGTCGAGCGCCTTGCCCTTGGCCACGCCCTCGACGATGTCGATGAGGGCGATCTCCTTGACGATGTCCATCCGGGCGACGCAGTCGGCCACGGTGGCGCCCACGTTGCCGGCGCCGACGACGGTAAGCTTCATGACGGGAGTGGGGTTGGATCGGGGAAGGGGAGGGGGCGCAACATAGCCCGCGTGCCTCTGGCCCCTCCGTCGGCAGCCCCGAAGAAAAGGCGAATTGGGGGTCGCCCGTTGTCCGTTGCCCGTGGTCGGCGGGACGTCTTCGTCGTACCGTTTGACCTCTGACCACCCCGACCGTCACATGCTCCGCCCGCTGCTCCTCGCCGTCCTCGTTGCCCTCGCCCTGCCCGTGCGGGCGCAGGACGAGCGCCCGAAGAACGTCGTCCTCATGATCGCCGACGGGTTCGGTCCCGCCTCGGCCACGCTCGCCCGCACGGTCGCCGGGCGCCCCCTCGCCCTCGACGCGATCCTCGCCGGCAGCGTCGGCACGGCCTCGACCGACAGCGAGGTGACCGACTCGGCCTCGGGCGCGACGGCCTACAGCTGCGGCCTCAAGACGTACAACGGCGCCATCGGCATCGACGCCGGGCGGCACCCGTGCCGGACGCTCCTCGAGGCGGCCGAGGCGCGCGGGATGGCCACGGGGCTCGTCGCCACGAGCCGGCTCACGCACGCCACCCCCGCCGCCTTCGTCGCCCACGTCGTCGGGCGCGACGAGGAGGTCGAGATCGCCGCGCAGATGGTGGCCTCCGGCGCCGACGTCCTCTTCGGCGGCGGGCGCCGCTTCTTCACGCCCGAGGCCGCCGGCGGACGCCGCCCCGACGGCCGCGACCTCCTCGCCGAGCTGGAGGGCCGGGGCTACGCCGTCGCCACCGACCGCGCCGGCTACGATGCCCTCGACGCCGTCCCCGCCGCGGCCCTCCTGGCCCCCGATCACCTCGCCTACGAGCTCGACCGCGACAGCCTGCCCCGCACCGGCGGGGAGACCGACGAGCCCAGCCTCGCCGAGATGACCCGCAAGGCGCTCGACCTCCTCAGCGAGAGCGCGGCCGGCCGCGACGAGGGGTTCTTCCTCATGGTCGAGGGCAGCCGCGTGGACCACGCCGCCCACGGCCACGACCCCGCCGCCCACTACCGCGACGTGCTCGCCTACGACGACGCCGTCGCCGCCGTCCTCGACTTCGCCCGCCGCGACGGCCGCACCCTCGTCGTCTCCGTGGCCGACCACGAGACGGGCGGCCTCACGCTCGGCCGCGACGGCGTCTACGCCTGGGACCCCGGCTTCCTCCGCGGCGTCACGGCGAGCGTCGAGCGGATGGCGGCGCGGATCGCGGAGGGCGAGGACGCCGCGGCCGTCGCGCGCGAAGGCCTCGGCGTGGACGACCTCCTGCCCGCCGAGACGGCCGCGCTCCGTGCCGCGGCCGAGGGCCAGCCCGGCACCGACCTCGGCCGCGTGCTCGCCGACCTCGTCTCCCGCCGCGCCGGCGTCGGCTGGACGACGAGCGGGCACACCGCCGTCGACGTCCTCCTCTACCGCTTCGGCCCCGGCTCGGAGCGGCTGGCGGGCCGCGTCGAGAACGACGCCGTCGGCCGCGCCCTCTTCGAGCTCATGGAGGCCGAGCCGTTCGTCGAGTCCCGCGCGCTCCCGCTGCCGCCGGGCGGCGAGTGAGGCAGTGGTCCGTGGTCCAAAGGTGAGACGGGAGAAGTTCCCCTGACTTCTGTCCTCTGACCCCTGTCTTCCGCCCCCTGTCCGGAGCGGCTCTAACTTGCCGGGGGCTGCCACACCCGCGTCACCCGCCGGCCCCTACCCTTTCCGGTTCACGCCGCCGTCGCCGCCGTGCGCATCGAGGAAGCCACCTTCGTCGTCACCGACACCGAGACCACCGGGGCTCGGGCGGGGGAGGACCGGCTCATCGAGGTGGGCGCGGTGAAGGTGCGCGGGGGCGAGGTCGTCGGCACGTTCCAGGCCCTCGTCAACCCCGGCCGCCACGTGCCTCGCCGGATCACCTACCTCACGGGGATCTCGACGGCGATGGTGTTCGACCAGCCGACGGCGGCCGAGGTGCTCCCCGCCTGGCGCGACTTCCTCGGCGACGGCATCCTCGTGGCGCACAACCTCCCGTTCGACCTCCGCTTCCTCGAGGTCGAGCTCGACCTCGCCGGGCTGCCGCCGCTGCGGAACGAGACGCTCTGCACGCTCCGCCTCGCGCGCCGCCTCCTCTCGGCGCTCCCCTCGAAGGGGCTCAGCGGGCTCGCCGAGCACTTCGACATCGTCGTCAACGGGCGCCACCGCGCCCTCGGCGACGCCGAGGCCACGGCGAAGCTGCTGCTCCTCCTCGTCGAGCGGATGCGCGTCGAGTTCGGCGTCGAGACGGTCGAGGGCCTCCTCGCCTTCCAGCGCAGGCGCTACCGCGAGACCCGCCGCGAGCCCGCCCACCTCGCCCGCATCCGCGACGAGGTCCTCGTCCACCTCCCCGACCGCCCCGGCGTCTACTTCATGCGCGACCGCCGCGGCCGCGTCATCTACGTCGGCAAGGCGAAGAGCCTCCGGAACCGCGTCCGCAGCTACTTCGCCGGCGTGGACAACCACCCGCCCAAGACGAAGAAGCTCGTCCGCGACGCGCGCGACGTGACGTGGACCGAGACGGGCACCGAGCTGTCCGCGCTGCTGGAGGAGTCGAAGGCGATCAAGCAGCTGCTGCCGGTCTACAACCGCGCCCAGCGGAAGTACCGGGACTACCCGTTCCTCCGCCTCGACACCACGCACGCCTACCCCACGCTCTCGTGGACGCCCCGCCTCGAGACCGACGGCGCCGAGTACTACGGTCCCCTCGGGCGGCGCGGCCAGGCCGAGGAGCTCGTCGAGCTCGTCAACCGGCTCTTCCGCCTCCGCGAGTGCGACGACCACGTGTTCGACCTCGGCCGCCCGTGCATCTACGCGCAGATGGGCCGGTGCGTCGCGCCGTGCGTCGGCGGCGAGGGCGCCGAGGTCTACGCCGACCTCATCGCGCGCGTGCGGGCGTTCCTCCGCGGGCAGGACGAGGACGCCCTCGCGACGGTCGAGGAGGCCATGCACGCGGCGGCGGCCCGGCTCGAGTTCGAGACGGCCGGGTGGTACCGGGACCAGCTCCGCCGGCTGCGCCGGACGCTCGGCCGCCAGAAGCAGGTGGCCAGCCCCGTCCACGACCACCACGCCGTCCTCGTCGAGCCGCTCGCGCCGGGGTACCGGGGGCAGGAGGGGGGCGCCCAGCTGTTCTTCCTCCGCTACGGCCGCCTCGTCGGCCGCCTCGACCTCCCCGCCCCCGAGGACGCGACGGCCGAGGCCGCCCTCCGCGCCGCGCTGGAGCAGCACTTCGACCCCGCCGCCCCGCCGCCCGACCGCTTCGAGCGCGCCGACGTAGACGAGATCCGCATCCTCGCCCACTGGATGCGCCTCCACCCCGGCGAAGGCCGGCAGGTCCGCTGGACCCCCGAGGCGGACGCCGACGCCTTCGCCGGGGCCGTCCTCGCCGCCGCCCGCGCCGCCGCGCCCGACCTCGGCGAGCCCGTCGAGGAGGAGGAGCTGTGAGGGCGAGCGGTAGCTTGGCCGCCCCATCCGATCCGTCCCCATGCTCCCCCTCGTCCCCGTCCTCGTCTTCGCCCTCACCCTCGGCGGCACGCCCGTCGAGGTGGCCGTCCACGACGCGGGCCCCGGCCTCGCCCTCCTCGTCCTCCACGACGACGAGAACACGGCCGTGGAAGCCGGGCAGGCGTTCGTCGAGGCGCACGGGGGGCGGCTGGTGGAGCTCAGGGCGCAGGGCGAGCGCCGCGTGGCCTTCACGCTCGACGGCCGCGCGTTCAGCGTGGACCCCAACCGCATCTTCACCGACGCCGGCGTGCGGAGGACGCTGGAGGCCGACTCGGCGCACGCCGGGGCCGTCGCCCTCGCGCGGCTCTTCGGCGACGCCCTCGTGGCCGTCTACGCCCCCGACGCCTTCGTCGTCACCCTCCACAACAACACGCCGGGCGACTACTCGGCGCTCAGCTACGCCGAGGGCGGCGCGTACGCGCGCGACGCCGAGGCCATCCACCTCGAAGACGGCGCCGACCCCGACGACTTCTTCTTCGTCACCGAGCGCGCGCTCTTCGACATCCTCGCCGCCGGCGGCTTCAACGTCGTCCTCCAGGACAACCGCGGCGTGACCGACGACGGCTCGCTCTCGGTGTGGGCCGCGCGGGCGGGGCTGCCCTACGTCAACGTCGAGGCCGAGCACGGGCACCTGGAGGCGCAGCTGCGGATGCTGGAGGCCGTCGCGCGCGTCCTCGCGTACGATACGCCGGCGGAGGGCGAGTAGCGCGTTCTCGGCCCGCCCCTCCTCAGACGAGGAGGGGCGGGCCGAGCGAGGGCGAAGCCGGGCGGCGGCGCGGGGTGGTTGAACCGGTGCATCTCGGTGGTTCGATCAACCACCCCCTGGCCCCCTCCTCCTCAGACGAAGGGGAGGACGCCTTCCGAGAGCGGTGCGATCTTGGAGCCCCTCCCTCCACGTCCGCCCATGCCCTTCGACCTCGACGACGCCACCGCCGTCCTCGCCCGCACCCCCGCCGTCCTCGACGCCTGGCTCCGCGGCCTCCCCGACGCCTGGGCCCGCGCCGACGAGGGCCCCGGCACCTGGAGCCCGTTCGACGTCGTCGGGCACCTCATCCACGGGGAGCGGACGGACTGGCTGCCGCGCGCCCGCATCATCCTGGCCTACGGCGAGTCCCGCCCGTTCGAGCCCTTCGACCGCTTCGCGCAGGAGCACGAGAGCCGGGGCAGGACGCTCGACGACCTCCTCGACGAGTTCGCCTTCCTCCGCGCCGAGAGCCTCGACGCCCTCCGCGACCTCGACCTCGACCACACCCACTTCGGTCGGCGCGGCACGCACCCCGAGCTGGGGGCGGTCACCCTCGGCCAGCTCCTGGCGACGTGGGTGGCGCACGACCTCGGCCACCTCGCCCAGATCGCCCGCGTGATGGCGAAGCGCTACCGCGACGAGATCGGCCCGTGGGCCGCCTACCTCCCCGTCGTCACCGACCGCCCGCGCCCGGCCTCGTGATCGCCCCCCGCACGCCGTTCGACGCCGTCGCCGTCGCCCGCCACTACGACGGCCTCGACGCGTTCTACCGCGAGGTGTGGGGCGAGCACGTCCACCACGGTCTGTTCGTGCGGGGTGACGAGGCGCCCGGGGAGGCCGCCGAGGCGCTCACGCGGAAGGTGGCCGCGGCCGCCCGCCTCCCGCCCGGCGCCCGCGTCTGCGACGTCGGCTGCGGCTACGGCGCGACGGCCCGGTGGCTGGCCGAGCACGCGGGGGCGCACGTCACCGGCCTCACGCTCTCCGAGGCGCAGGCCGCCTACGCCGGCCGGCAGGCCGTCCCCGCCGGCGTCCCGGCGCCCGAGATCCTCGTCCGCGACTGGCTCCGGAACGACCTGCCGGACACTCACTTCGACGCCGTGATCGCCGTCGAGAGCACGACGCACATGCCGGAGCGGGCGCGCGTGTTCGCGGAGATGGCGCGGGTGCTGAAGCCGGGTAGGCGCCTCGTGGCCTGCGTCTGGATGGCGGGGGAGGGGCGGAAGGGGTGGGAAGGGCGGCACCTGCTGGAGCCCATCTGCCGCGAGGGGCGGCTGGCCGGGATGGGGAGCGCGGCCGAGAACCGCGCCTGGATAGAAGGGGCCGGGCTGGTGGTCGAGGCCGAGGAGGACCTCAGCCGGGCGGTGGCGCGGACGTGGACGGTCTGCCTCCGCCGCGTAGCCGGCCGCCTCCTCCGCGACCCCCGCTACTGCCGCTTCCTCCTCGACGCCACGCAGGACGACCGTGCCTTCGCGCTCACCCTCCTCCGCATCCGGCTCGCCTACGCCACCGGCGCCATGCGCTACGGGTTCTTCGTGGCGCGGAAGGGGTAGCTAGAGAGGGTGGAGAGGGGGCGACACGCGAAATCGGAGAAGTTCCCCTCCGCCCCCTCCTTTCCCCCATCCCCTCCATCCCCGTCCCCTTTAGCCCCCCTGCGGCTGGACGATACCCGACGTGCCCGCCATGCCTGCCACCGCTCCCGCCATCCAGCCGCGCACGCGCTACGCGTACGCGCCGGTCTCGCCGGTGCGGGTGTGGGCGCGCCGCGACGAGGCGGGGCCGCGGCGGCTCCTCAGCCTGTGGCTCCTCCTCCTCGGCCCGGCGGCGGCGAGCGGGCTGCTCGCGCTCCCGCTCTCCGCCCTCGCGCTCGACCTCGGCGGCCGGGTCGTCTACGTCACGCCGTACCTCCCGCTCGTCTTCGGGACGCTGGCGGCGCTGTGGCTCGGGTTCTGGTGGGGGGCCGTCCCGCTGTTCGTGGCGCGGGTGGCCCTCGCGCTGGCCGGCGGGCTCGGCCCCGGGTGGGCCCTCGTCCTCGGCCTCGCCGACCCCCTCGGCCTCGGCGTCCTCATCCTCGCCTACCAGGCCGCCCCCGCGTCGACGACGCTGCGCGGCCCCGCCGCCTTCGTCTTCTTCGTCGTCATGGCGTTCGTGGCCGCGCTCACGTCGTCGGCGGGGGCGTTCGTGTGGGCGCACGCGGCGCGCCTCGGGACGGGCGAGACGCTGGCGGCGTGGCAGGGGTGGTGGCTCGGGAGCTTCCTGCAGGCCATCCTCCTCGTCGCCCCCGCGCTCGTCGCGTTCGGGCCGGCGGTGGAGGCGTGGAAGCGCGCAGCCGGGCTGGAACCCGAGCGGCCCGAGACCCTCCCGCCCGGGCGGCTGGCCTTCGCCTTCGCCGTCGTCCTCTTCGGGCTGGCCGGGTACGTCCTCCTCGTCCGCTACTTCGGGTGGGAGAGCGTGGGGCCCATCGAGGGGGCGGCGCCGAGCGTGGCGATGGCGCTCGAGCAGCTCTCGCTGCTGCAGTGGATCACGTTCCTGTTCATCGGGCTGGCCGGGTACTTCGGCTACCAGGTGGCGCGGGGGTGGACGGCCACGGCGGCGGAGCTGGCCGAGGCCAACGCGAAGCTGAAGGCGGCGCTGGCCGAGCGCGAGCTCGACCAGGCCCGCCTCGTCGAGTTCGCCGTCGAGCAGGAGCAGGCGAGCCGGGCCAAGGACCTCTTCTTCTCCATCATCAGCCACGACCTCCGCGGCCCGATGGGCGCGCTCCTCGGGCTGACCCAGGTGGCCGAGAACCGGCTCGACCGCCACGACGACGGCGAGCTCGTCGAGGTCGCCGCGCTCATGCACCGCTCGGCCGAGCACCTCTACGGCCTCCTCATCAACCTCCTCGAGTGGGCCCGCCTGCAGACGGGCCAGATGCAGGTGAAGCCGGCGTGGGTGGACCTCCACGCCCTCACGACGGCCACCATCGAGGTGCTCGCCGCGCCGGCGGCCGAGAAGGGCGTCTGGCTCAAGAACCGCGTCGCCCCCGGCACCACCGTCCGCGCCGACGAGAACATGATGCGGAGCGTGCTGCTGAACCTCGTCGGCAACGGGCTGAAGTTCACGCCCTCGGGCGGGAGCGTGGCCGTCCGCGCCGACGTCGCCGGGGGGGCGATGGTGGTGACGGTGGAGGACACCGGCGTCGGCATGAGCGCGGGCGAGGTGGCGCGGCTGTTCCGCGTGGAGCAGACGCGCTCGCGGACGGGCACCGCCGGCGAGCGGGGGAGCGGCCTCGGCCTCGTGCTGTGCAAGGAGATGATCGAGCGGCACGGCGGGCGGATCGAGGTCGAGAGCGCGCCCGGCGTCGGGAGCCGGTTCCGGGTCTCGCTCCCGCTCACCGCCGAAGGTGCGGCCGAGGCGGCCGGCGAGGGCGCGGCGGCGCTGGCGGAGGCGGAGTAGCCCGCGAAGCCGGGTTGATCTTCGGTGAACCGCGCCGGGGGGGCGCCGTCGGGCGGAAGCCCCCGGGGTATATTTGACGGCTATCCCCAGCCGAACACCCCCGCGTGCCCGCATGGCCACCACGACCGCAGACATCCGCAACGGCCTCGTCCTCAACTGGAACGGCGACCTCTGGCAGGTCATCGAGTTCCTCCACGTCAAGCCCGGCAAGGGCGGCGCCTTCGTCCGCACCAAGCTCAAGAACGTCCGCAGCGGGAGGGTCCAGGACAACACGTTCCGCGCGGGCGAGCGGATCGAGACGGCGCGCATCGAGCGCCGCCAGATGCAGTTCCTCTACGCCGACGAGATGGGGCTCCACTTCATGAACACGGAGACCTACGAGCAGACCACGCTCCGCCCCGACCTCGTCCAGGGCCGGGAGTTCATCAAGGAGGGCGGCCACGTCGACGTCCTCGTGGACGCCTCCACCGAGGAGCCGCTCACGACGGAGATCCCGCGCCACGCCGAGCTCGTGGTGACGCAGACGGACCCCGGCGTGCGCGGGGACACCGCCACCGGCGCCACGAAGCCGGCCACCCTCGAGAGCGGCGCCGTCGTCAACGTCCCGCTGTTCATCAACGAGGGCGACGTGATCCGGGTGGACACCGAGACGGGGCAGTACCTCACGCGCGTGAGCGCGGCCTAGAGGCCGCCGGGGCGCCCGCGCGGCGCCCCGCCCGTTCCGCTTTCCGCCGCCCGGCGCTACCTTCCCCTCGGCCTCTCCCCCCAGCCCCTCCCGTCCATGGACCTCGAAAAGATCGAACGGCTCCTCGACCTCGTAGCGAAGAGCGGCATGGCCGAGGTCGAGGTCGAGGAGGGCGAGTTCCGGCTGGTCGTCCGCGCGGTCGCCTCGAACAGCGCGGGGCCGGCCGTGATGGCGTTCTCGCCGCCGATGCCGGGCTACGCCGGCGGCTACCCCGCGCTGCCGCCCACGCCCGCGCAGGGCGCGCCGGTGTCCATGCCCAGCGACCCCGCGTCCATCGAGGCGCCCAGGACGCGCGAGGAGGAGGCCCCCCGGAGCGCGAACGAGGTCGTCGTGCAGGCCCCCATCGTCGGGACGTTCTACCGCGCCCCCGCGCCCGACGCCGCCCCGTTCGTCGAGGTCGGCGACACGGTGAAGCCGGGCGACGTGCTCTGCATCATCGAGGCGATGAAGCTGATGAACGAGATCCAGAGCGAGCACGCCGGCACGGTCCGCCAGATCCTCGTCCAGAACGCCGAGCCGGTCGAGTTCGACCAGCCGCTGTTCGTCATCGAGCAAGCCTAGGGGAGTGCGGGTCGCGGATTGCGGATTGCGGATTCGACCGCTCCCGATCCGCAATCCGCAATCCGAAATCCGCAATGATCAAGAAGGTCCTCATCGCGAACCGGGGCGAGATCGCGCTCCGCGTCATCCGCACCTGCCGCGAGATGGGCCTGAGGACCGTCGCCGTCTACTCCACGGCCGACCGCGACTCCCTCCCCGTCCGCTTCGCCGACGAGGCCGTCTGCATCGGGCCGCCGCCGTCCTCGGAGAGCTACCTGCGGATGGACCGGATCATCGCCGCCGCCGAGGTCACCGGCGCCGACGCCGTCCACCCCGGCTACGGGTTCCTCGCCGAGAACGCCGACTTCGCCGCCGTCTGCGCCGACCACGGCCTCGTATTCATCGGGCCCTCGCCGGAGACCATCCAGAAGATGGGCGACAAGAGCGTGGCGAAGGACACCATGCGCGCCGCCGGCGTGCCCGTCGTCCCCGGCTCCGAGGGCGAGATCGCGGACGCCGCCGAGGCCGCGCGCGTGGCGGCGGAGATCGGCTACCCCGTCATGATCAAGGCGAGCGCGGGCGGCGGCGGGCGCGGCATGCGCATGGCGAGAGACGAGGCCGAGCTCAAGAAGCAGTTCGTCGCCGCGAGCACCGAGGCCGAGGCCGCCTTCGGCCACGGCGGCGTCTACGTCGAGAAGTTCGTCGAGGAGCCGCGCCACGTCGAGATCCAGCTCGTCGGCGACGGGCAGGGGACCGTCGTCCACTTCGGCGAGCGGGAGTGCTCGATCCAGCGGCGCCACCAGAAGCTGCTCGAGGAGGCGCCGAGCCCCATCGTGGACGGGGACCTCCGCCGCCGCATGGGCGAGGCCGCCGTCAGGGGCGCGCTGGCCGTCGACTACGCCGGCGCCGGCACCGTCGAGTTCCTGGTGGACAGGCACCGGAACTTCTACTTCATGGAGATGAACACGCGGATCCAGGTCGAGCACTGCGTGACCGAGGAGGTCACCGACACCGACCTCATCGAGTGGCAGATCCGCGTGGCCGACGGGGAGAAGATCACGGGCGGGGACCGGGCGCTGGAGGGGCACGCCATCGAGTGCCGGATCAACGCCGAGGACCCCTTCCGCGGCTTCGCGCCCAGCCCCGGCACCGTCACGGCGTTCCACGCCCCGAAGGGCCACGGCGTCCGCTGCGACACCCACGTCTTCGCCGGCTACCGCATCCCGCCCCACTACGATTCCATGATCGCCAAGCTCATCGTGCGCGACCACACGCGCGAGCGGGCGATCCGCAAGATGCTCCGCGCCCTCGACGAGTTCATCATCGAGGGCGTCCGCACCACCGTCCCCTTCCACCAGCAGCTCCTCCGCGACGAGCGCTTCCGCGCCGGCGACTTCGACACGAAGTTCCTCGAGCGGTTCGAGCTGGCGCCGCCGGCGTAGTTTGGAGTTCGAGGTTTGAAGTTTGGAGCGGGCTCCCTCGAACTTCAAACTCCAGACTCCAGACCCCAACCTCCAGACTCCAAACCCATGACCTTCCCCCCCGACTGCCGCTACACCAAGGAGCACGAGTGGGTCCGCCTCGGCGACGACGGCCTCGCCACCGTCGGCATCACGGACTACGCGCAGCAGGAGCTCGGCGACATCGTGTTCGTCGAGCTCGAGCCCGTCGGCACCGCGCTCGACGCCGAGGCGCCCTTCGGCAACGTCGAGGCCGTCAAGACGGTCTCCGAGCTGTTCGCCCCCGTCGCCGGCACCATCGAGGCCGTCAACGAGGACCTCGACGGCGCGCCCGAGAAGGTCAACGAGGACCCCTACGGCGAGGGCTGGATGGTCAAGATCCGCCCGGCGAACCCCGCCGACGTCGACGGCCTCATGACGGCCGACGAGTACAAGCACATGATCGGCGCCGATGCGTAGCTTGGGCGCTACCGAAATCCCCTGATCCGGTAGGGGCGCAGCGCGCTGCGCCCCTACGTCGTTTTACCGACTCCGATGCAGCACGAGCGCGTCGTCATCCTCGACTACGGGAGCCAGACCACCCAGCTCATCGCGCGGCGCGTGCGCGAGGCCGGGGTCTACTGCGAGATCCACCCCTGCACCCTCCCGGCGGCGGAGGTGGCGGCCCTGCGGCCGATGGGCCTCATCCTCTCCGGCGGCCCCTGCTCGGTCTACGACGACGGCGCCCCCCAGCTCGACCCCGCCCTCCTCGACCTCCGCCAGCCCGGCACCGACCGGCCCGTCCCCGTCCTCGGCATCTGCTACGGCCTCCAGGCGATGGCCTACGCCCTCGGCGGCGCCGTCGAGCCGTCGGCCCGGCGGGAGTTCGGGAGGGCCGAGCTCACGGCGCACGAGGCCACCCCGCTCTTCGAGGGCGTCCCCGAGGGCTCGACGGTCTGGATGAGCCACGGCGACCACCTCACCCGCCTCCCCGACGGCTTCCGCGCCATCGCCGCCACCGACAACGCGCCCATCGCCGCCATCGCGGCCGAGGGGCGGCCGTTCTACGGCATCCAGTTCCACCCCGAGGTCGTCCACACCGACCACGGCGCGCGCCTGCTCCGCAACTTCGTCCTGGACATCTGCGGGTGCCGGGGCGACTGGAGCATGGGCTCGTTCATCGAGGAGAAGAAGCGCGAAGTCGCCGAACTCGTCGGCGACGACCACGTCATCCTCGGCCTCTCCGGCGGCGTGGACTCGTCGGTCGCCGCCGTGCTGCTGCACGAGGCCCTCGGCGACCGCCTCACGTGCATCTTCGTCAACAACGGGCTGCTGCGCGCCGGCGAGTACGAGCAGGTCCAGGCCACCTTCCGCGACCACTTCCACATCCGCCTGGAGGCCGTCGACGCGACGGACCTCTTCCTCGGCCGCCTCGCGGGCGTGGCCGACCCCGAGCAGAAGCGCCGCATCATCGGGCACACGTTCATCGAGGTGTTCGAGGACGCGACCCGGCACGTGACCGAGCGCCTCGGGAAGCGGCCGAAGTACCTCGCGCAGGGCACGCTCTACCCGGACGTCATCGAGAGCGTCTCCTTCCGCGGCCCGAGCGCGACGATCAAGACGCACCACAACGTGGGCGGGCTGCCCGAGGAGCTGGGGTTCGACCTCATCGAGCCGTTCCGCGAGCTGTTCAAGGACGAGGTGCGCGAGGTGGGCCGGCAGCTCGGCGTCCCGGAAGAGATCATCGGGCGGCACCCGTTCCCCGGCCCCGGCCTCGCCGTGCGCCACCTCGGCCCCGTCACCCGCGAGGGCCTCGAGCTCCTCCGCCAGGCCGACCGCATCTTCATCGACGCCCTCCGCGAGGCCGGCCTCTACGACGACGTGTGGCAGGCCTTCGCCGTGCTGCTGCCCGTCCAGAGCGTCGGCGTGATGGGGGACTACCGGACGTACGAGCAGGCCGTCTGCCTCCGCGCCGTGACCTCCGTGGACGGCATGACGGCCGACTGGGCGCACCTCCCGCACGCCTTCCTCGGCCGCGTCTCGAACCGGATCATCAACGAGGTCCGCGGCATCAACCGCGTCGCCTACGACGTCTCCTCGAAGCCGCCCGCCACCATCGAGTGGGAGTGAGGGGCGACGGATCACAGACGACGGACGACGGTCGCGCTTCTATCTTCCCGACGCCCATCGTCCGTCGTACCGAGGTTTCGGCTCCCATGCTGGCCCCCCGTCTCTTCTTCCTCCTCGCCCTCCTCGTCCTCACCCCCCTCGCGCGGTCGCAGCCGGCGACGGCCGAGCGGGTGCCGGCGGCCGAGACCGCCTTCGAGAACGGGCTCCAGGCCTACGTCGAGGGCGCCTACGAGGAGGCCCTCCGCCTCTTCGCCCGCGCCGCCGGCGAGTTCGGCTACAACGCGCGCACCACGGCCGCCCTCGTCATGGCCGGGAAGTCGGCCTACGCCGCCGGCGACTTCGGCCGCGCCGTCGCCACGCTCGACGAGTTCCTCCGGCGCTACCCGAACAGCCGCTACGTGCCCGAGGCCGAGCGCGTCCGGGCGCTCGCGCGCGAGGGCGGGCCGGGCGGGCCCGTCGCCCCGCCGTTCGACCTCGGCATCGTGCTCCCGGCCTCGGGCGAGGACGGCTACCTCGCGCAGGCGCTGTTCAACGGCGTCCGCCTCGCCGTCGACGAGTACAACGCGCGCGGCCCGCGGCGGCCGGTGCGGATGGTCTTCCGCGACACCGGCGGCACCGAGGCCGGCACGCGCGCGGCCGTGGAGGCCGTCGTGGGGGGCGGCGCCGACGCCGTCGTCGGGCCCCTCTTCAGCGAGGAGGCGCTGGCGGCGGGGGAGGCCGCCGAGGCCGCCGCCGTCGTGATGGTCGCCCCGCTCGCCACCGACCGCGCGGTCTCGGCCGGGCGTCGCTACGTGTTCCAGGCCAACCCCACCTTCGCCATGCGCGGGCAGGTGATGGCGAACGTGGCCGCGCAGCGGCTCGGCCTCGGCACCGCCGGGACCGTCGCCGTGCGCGGGGGCTACGGCGCCGAGATGGCCGACGCCTTCGAGGCCGAGTGGCGGCGGCTCGGCCGGACCGTCGCCTTCTCCGAGCGGCTGCCGGACGCCGCGGCCTGGCGCAGCCTGCAGGACCGCCTCCCGCCCGAGCGCTGGTCCGGCGTCGAGGCCGTCTACCTCCCCGTCTCCGGCGCCGACGCCGCCGAGCACGCCGCCGACGCCCTCCGCGGGCTCGAGGCGCTCGGCCTCGAGGGGCAGGTCCGCGCCCTCGGCAACACCGAGTGGGAGGGGCTCGACGCCTCGCGCCCCCGCGCCAGCCGCTTCGGCACCGTCTTCGACCAGGACTTCCTCGTCGACGAGGACGCCGCCGCCGACTTCGTCGCGCGCTACCGCGCCCTCGCCGGGATCGGCGTGGACCGCCTCGCCCTCATGGGCTACGACGCCACCCGCTTCCTCCTCGGCCTCGTCGGCGCGCCGGGCGAGGCGGCGCTGGCGGAGCGGATCCGGCAGGCCCCGCGCTACCAGGGCCTCGCCCACCGCTTCGACTTCGGCGGCGGCCAGGTCAACCGCGCCCTCTTCATCATGGGCTACCGCGACGGGGAGGCGGTGCTGCTGGAGTAGCGGTAAGGGCTGTCGGCTATTGGCTGTCAGCTTTCGGCATCCTCCTACCGAGAGCTGATAGCCGACGGCCCGACAGCCCGAAGCCTCCGCGAAGACGCGGGAGGCCGGCGCCGCGGCGTGCTCCCCGCGCGTATCCTCTGCGGCAATATACCCGCGAGGCCGGCCGTTGTGCCGGGCATCGCCCGCGTCGTCTCACCGCCCATGCTCCCACGCCCCCACGGTCTCGCCCTCCTCCTCGCGCTCTGTGCCGCCGCCCCGGCGCTGTCCGGCTGCGGGAGCGCGACCGGCATCGTGGCCGACGACGCCGAGGAGGCCTACAACACGGGGATGGCGGCGTACGCCGAGGGGCGCTACGACCGCGCCATCGAGTACCTCCGCGCCACGCTCGACTTCGGCCGCGCGGGCGAGTGGGCCGACGAGGCGCAGATCTACCTCGCCCGGGCGTACTTCGAGACGGAGCAGTACCTCCTCGCCGCCGCCGAGTTCGACCGCTTCGCCGACCTCTACCCCAACGACCCCCGCACCGAGGAGGCGCGCCTCGGCGAGATCCAGGCGTACTACCGCCTCAGCCCCCCCTACGACCTCGACCAGACCGACACCGACCGCGCCATCGTGCTCATCCGCACGTTCATGGCGAACTACCCCAACAGCGTCTTCACCGCCGACGTGGTGGCGATGCTGGAGGAGCTCCGCGGGAAGCTGGCGCGGAAGGCGTTCGAGTCGGGGCGGTTCTACGAGCGCCGCGGGCTCCACGAGGCCGCCGTGCTCACGTACCAGGCCATGCTCGAGGAGCACCCCACCTCGCCCTACGCCGACGACGCCCTCCTCGGCGCCCTCCGCGCGCAGGTGGCCTTCGCCCAGAACAGCGTCCGCGACCGGCAGGCCGAGCGGTTCGCCGAGGCGATGGCGCTCTACGACCGGTTCGTCGAGCTCTTCCCGGGCAGCCCGCTCGTCCGCGAGGCCGAGGCGCTCTACGACGAGGCCTACGCCGGCCGCCGCGCCGCCGAGGCCTGGGAGGCGCAGCAGGCCGCGCGGCAGTGACAGGATGGCGGTTTTTAGATTGCGGGTTGCGGATTGAGTAGGGCTCCGTGCAATCCGAAATCCGAAATCCGAAATCCGAAATCCGAGTTGCCCTCTTCGGCGGCTCGTTCAACCCGCCGCACGTGGGGCACCTCGCCGTGGCGGAGGCCGCCGCCGAGGCCGCCGGGCTCGACCGCGTGCTCTGGGTGCCCGCCGCCACGTCGCCGTTCAAGCAGGGCGACCCCGCCGTCGTCCCGGCCGAGCACCGCCTCGCGATGACGCGCCTCGCCGTCGAGGGCAACGGCCGGTTCGGGGTGTACGACGGGGAGATCCGGCGCGGCGGCGTCTCCTACACCGTGGACACCCTCCGCGCCCTCCGCGCCGAGCACCCCGAGGCCGACCTCGCCCTCCTCCTCGGCGGCGACAGCCTCGCCGGCTTCGCGGGGTGGCGGGAGCCGGCGGCGATCCTCGAGCTGGCCCGGCTGGTCGTCTACCGCCGCCCCGGCTACACGGAGGCCGGCGTGCCGCCCGAGGTCCTCGCCCGCGTGCGGTTCGTGGACGCGCCGCTGCTCGACCTCTCCGGCACCGCGATCCGCGCCCGCCTCGCCGCCGGCCGCACCGTCCGCTACCTCGTCCCCGACGCCGTGATCGCCTACGCCGAGGCGCACGGGCTGTATCGGGGGAAGGGCGAAGGGTGAAGGGGGGGTAGGGTAGATGTAACTCAGTACTGACGTTCCGACGAGTCAACATTTTACCGCGAGGCGACGATGGATAGGGGCGTATTCATTGTGGCTATGACGTTGTTTGCTGCATTAAATCTGCATAACCTATATGGTAGATGACAGATACATAAAGTTAAGAGATCGGCAGGATCCGTGCTATGGACTGCCTTTATTATCATGGCGGAAGTCACGATATTGATAGCGGTGGCGCTTACAGTCCTGGGATATGGATAGCGGGTATTTCGCTTGACGGTGGGAGTGCGGACACCGGCGTCCGCGGTTGCGACGGGCAGAACCGGGCGGGGTACGGCCCGTTTCACCTGCGCCTCTCTCCCATTCCCCCTTTCTCCCCCCTCTCCCTCTCTTTCCCCATGCCCCAGTCCCTCCGCGAGAAGGTCGCCGGCCTCGTCGTGGCCCGGCTCGGCTCGAACATGATCCCCCCGCGCACGGCCGAGGAGGACGCCGCGGCCGTGGCCGACCTCCTCGACCGCCACCCCATCGGCGGCCTCATCCTCTTCAACGGCCGCTGGCCCGAGACGCGCCGGACGCTCCTCGACCTCCAGGCCCGGAGCGACCGCGGCCTCCTCGTCATGACCGACATGGAGCGCGGGCTCGGGCAGCAGGTCGCGGGGGCGACGGTCTTCCCGCACCTCATGGCCTTCGGCGCCCTCGGCGGCGGCGAGGAGGCGCAGGCGGCCGTGCGCGACTTCGCCCGCATGGGCGGCGTCGAGGCCCTCGCCTGCGGCGTCCACGTCGCCCTCGCCCCCGTCGCCGACGTCAACCGGAACCCCCGCAACCCCATCATCTCGACGCGCGCCTTCGGGACCGAGACGGCCACCGTCGAGGCCCTCGTGCGGGCCTACGTCGAGGGCGCCCACGACGCCGGCCTGCTCACGACGGCCAAGCACTTCCCCGGCCACGGCAACACGCACGAGGACTCCCACGCCGTCCTCCCCGCCGTCGACGACGCCGAGGAGGAGACGCGCGCGTTCGACCTCCCGCCCTTCGCCGCCGCCATCGACGCGGGCACCGACCTCGTCATGACGGCGCACGTCCGCTACGCCGGCCTCGACCCGGTCCGCCCCGCCACCCGCTCGCCCCGCATCCTCCGCGGCCTCCTCCGCGACGAGATGGGCTTCGAGGGCGTCGTCATCACGGACAGCCTCCACATGGGCGGGATCAAGGACGACGAGAAGACGGAGGCCCAGCTCGCCATCGAGCTGCTCGAGGCCGGCGTGGACCTGCTCCTGGATCTGGAGGACCCCGAGGTCGTCATCGAGGGCGTCGCGCAGGCCGTCGAGGACGGGCGGCTCTCGGAGCGCGTGGTGGACGACGCGCTCGCCCGCGCCGAGCGCCTCCGCGAGACGCTCCGCGCCCGGTTCGGCCCCGGCGTCTTCCGCGACCCCGCCCTCGCCTACCCCCCCGACGTCGTCGGCCACGCCGAGCACCACGCCCTCGCCGCGCGCGTGGCCCGCCACGCCGTCCACCGCGTCGACGGCCGGCTCCCCGACCTCGGCGACGGGGCGGGCACGCTCGTGGTCCTCGTCAAGCCCGCGCCGAAGCCGGGCGAGCCGGAGTGGCTCCCCCTCCGCGACGCCGTCCTGCGGCGGTTCCCGAGGGCGCAGTACCGCGAGCTCGAGCCGTTCGGGGAGGAGGAGGACGCCCCGTTCGAGGCGCTGCTGGTGGAGGCGCGCGAGGCCGAGCGGATCGTCGTGGCCGTGATCGTGAGGCCGGCGGCGTGGCACCGGTTCGGGCTGGCGGCGCGCGAGCGGCGGTTCGTCCAGCAGCTCCTCCAGCTCAAGCCGTCGGTGCTCGCCGCCCTCGGCAGCCCCCGCGGCCTCGACGGCTACGAGGGCGCCGACGCCCGCCTCTGCCTCTACTCCGACGTCCCCGCCTCCCAGGACGCCCTCGCCGACGTCCTCGCCGAGCGGGACGTGTGATCCGAAACCCCTGGCGGGCCGCGCCGTTTGCACCCCAGCCACTGCGCCGCCGTCCGTGAAGACGCCCCTCTACAAGCTCGTGCTCCCCTTCGGGCTGGTCCTCGCGGCGGCGGTGTTCGCGCACTGGACCGTGCTCGGCTACCAGCGCGACCACGCGTGGACGCCCGACGGCCTGCTCCGCGCCACCTTCGTGCTCGGCGTCGTGCTCCTGCTCGCCGCCGTACTCCGGTTCGCGCAGTGGTTCACCGAGCGCGCCCGCCCCTGACGCCCCCCGCCATGCCCGACGCCCCCGCGCCCACCCCCTCGACCGCCACCCTCCTCCTCGCCGCCGTCGGCGTCGGCCTCGTGGTGGTGATGCTGCTGGCGGTGCTGATGCCGCGCTCGGGCGCCGAGGAGGGCGTGAGCTGGACGGTCCCCCTCCTCGGCGGCCTCGTCGCCGCCGCCGTCACCTACGCCGTAGGCGCGATGCGGAAGGGCCGGCGGACGACCGACGTGCGGCCGCCGCGCTGACGCTCCGGCGTCGGCCGGACGGGAGCCCTTTCGTAGCTTCGCGCATCCCGCTCCCCCTTCGCTCCTTCGCTGTTGCCATGACCGATCCGAACCTCGCCCCCGCTGAAAGCCTGCCCCGCGATGGCGGGGAGCCCCGCTCGGCCTACGAGAAGGAAGGCGTAGCCGAGATCGACCCCCGGTGCATCCCGCAGAAGCTCGACGGCCCCCCGCCCGTCGGCGACGAGATCCCGTACCCGGACTACCCCGAGGAGGACCACGAGCGCTGGCGGTTCCTCTTCGAGCGCCAGATGAAGCTGCTCCCCGGCCGCGCCGGCGCCGCCTACCTCGCCGGCGTCGACAAGCTCGGCATGACGCCGGACCGGATCCCCGCCCTGGCCGACCTCTCCCGCGCCCTCGACCGCGAGACCGGCTGGAAGGTCGCCCGCATCCCCGGCCTCCTCCACGAGCGCGACTTCTTCTCCCTCCTCTCGCAGCGCCTCTTCCCCTCGACCGACTACATCCGCGGCCAGGACGAGCTCGACTACACCCCCGCGCCCGACCTCTTCCACGACATCTTCGGCCACATGCCGATGCTGACGCAGCCGGACTTCGCCGACTTCTACCAGCTCTTCGGCCAGGCCGCCCTCCACGCCGAGGGGCAGGACCGCGTCAGCCTCGAGCGCCTCCACTGGTTCACCGTCGAGTTCGGGCTCATCCGCGACCCCGACGAGATCCGCATCTTCGGCGCCGGCGTGCTCTCGTCCAAGGAGGAGGTCCGCCACGCGCTCGACGGCGCCGAGCAGCGGCCCTTCAGCATCGACGCCGTCATCAACCAGGACTACGAGGTGTGGCACCTCCAGCCCATCCTCTTCGTGCTGGAGTCGTTCGAGCAGCTCGTCACGGCGTTCCGGGGCTGGGCCGTCGGGCGCGGGCTGCTGCCGGCCTGAACGGCCTCCTGAGCCCGTTCCGTCGCCGCTCGGGGGGTACCCGCCGGGCGGCGGCGCCTTTTTGAAGCGCCGGACAAGACGGGGCAGCGGCCGATTTTTGTCCCTCCTGCGCGGCCGTTTGCGCTTGCACCCTCGCGCGCCGTGCGCTACTCTCCGGTCGCAACCCCCTCACCGACGCATGTCCGCCACCACCACCGATACCCGCGAGCGCCTCGTGGCCGAGATCACCGGCCGCGTCCAGGGCGTCGGCTTCCGCTACTTCGCGCGGCAGGCGGCGCGGCGCTACGGCCTCGTCGGGTGGGTGCGGAACGACCCGGAGGGGACGGTGACGGTGCAGGCCGAGGGCCCGCGCGCCCGCCTCGACGCCTTCCTCGACGCCCTCCGCGAGGGGCCCGAGGCGGCCGAGGTCGAGGACGTCGAGGCGCGCTGGGAGCCCGCCACGGGACGGTTCAAGACGTTCTCCGTCGAGTACTACTGAGGCTAGGAGTTCGGGGTTGGGAGTTTGAAGTTCGGAGGAGGATTCCGAACTTCAAACCTCGGACTCCAAACTTCAGACTCAGTCCCACCGTGACGCGCCACGCCCTCCTCGAACAGACCGCCGCCCGGCTCGAAGGGGCGGGGATCGAGGACGCCCGCCGCAACGCCGAGTGGCTGCTCGAGGAGGTCCTCGGCGCCTCGCGCGCCGCCCTCTACGCGCACCCCGAGGCGCCGGTCTCGACGGGCGAGGCCCTCCACGTCGAGGCCCTCACGGCGCGGCGGATCCGCCGCGAGCCGCTCCAGTACGTCCTCGGCCACGCCGACTTCTTCGGGCTCCGCCTCCGCGTCACGCCGGCCGTGCTCATCCCGCGGCCGGAGACGGAGGAGGTGGCCGAGGAGGCGCTCCGCCACCTCGAAGGGCGCGAGGCGCCCTGGGTGCTCGACGTCGGCACGGGCTCGGGCGCCCTCGCCCTCGCCCTCAAGCACCGCCGCCCCGACGCCGAGGTCTTCGCCTGCGACGTCTCCGAGGCCGCCCTCGCCGTCGCCGCCGACAACGCCGAGCGCCTCGGCCTCGCCGTCGCCTTCGTCCAGGCCGACGTCCTCGACCCCGCCTTCGTCCACGCCGCCCCGCCCTCGTTCGACCTCGTCGTCTCGAACCCCCCCTACGTCCCCGAGGCCGAGCGCGCCACGCTCGCGCCCGAGGTGCGCGACCACGAGCCGCCCGAGGCGCTCTTCGTGCCCTCCGCCGACCCGCTCCTGTTCTACCGCGTCCTCGCCGCGCGTGCACCCGACCTCCTCCGGCCCGGCGGCGCCCTCGTCGTAGAGACCCACGCCGACCACGGCGGCGCCGTGCGCGACCTCTTCGCCGGCGCCGGCCTCGAAGGCGCCGCGCTCCGCCGCGACCTCGCCGGCCGCCCCCGCATCGTCTCCGCCCACCTGCCCGCCTAGCCATGGAACCGCTCCCCGAGCACATCGCCGACCTCATCCGGAAGGGCCGGAAGATCGAGGCCATCAAGCTCATCCGCGAGGAGACGGGCGTGGGGCTGCAGGAGGCGAAGGACGCCGTCGAGCGGCTCGCGGCCGGGATGGACCCGCTGCCGGCGTCGGAGCAGGTCGTCGTCGATGACGTGCTCCCGGCGGAGGTCGAGATGCTGGCGCGGGCGGGCCGGAAGATCGAGGCGATCCAGGTGCTCCGGGCGCGGACGGGGCTGGGCCTGAAGGAGGCGAAGGAGCGGGTGGACGCCATCCCCGGCGCGCCGGCGGCGCAGCGTGGCGTGGTCGGGGCCCTCGCCATCGCCATCCTGCTCGTCGCCATCGGGATCGCCGCCGCCCTCTTCTTCGCCGCCGCCTGAGGCCGCCTGCCCGCGAAGCCCGCCGTGGCGCTGCTGTTGCGTGTTCCGTTGCTGTTGCGTGTTTCGTATTGCGTGTTCAGGGGACGACCGATACTCAGCACACAACACGGGACGTCAGCCGTCGCATCCCGGTAGGCCGAGGGCGTCGAGGACGGCGCCCCAGTCGAAGGCAGCGACGGCCGCGTCGTCGTCGAGGGCGAAGAAGGCGCCGCGGGCGAAGGGGCCGAAGGGCCGGAGCGTGAGGGCCACGCCGTCGGTGTTGGCCGTGGCGGCGCCGGCGAAGGTGCCGCGGTAGGCGAGCGTGGCGCGGTCGAACACGTGAAAGGCCGAGCGCTCCGGCCCCTGGTCCGTGGCGACGACGTAGCCGGCGCCGTCGGGGCAGGCGGCGAGGGCGAGGCCCTCGGCCTGGTGCGGGAACAGCTCGGGCGGGAGGTCTTGCCCGGCGTAGCGGCCGTCGAGGCCGTAGACGTGCACCGTCGAGCGGCCGACGGCCTCCTCGGCGACGAAGAGGCGGCCGTGCGCGGGGTCGGCCAGGACGGACTCGGCGACGCGGACGACGCCGGGGCCGTCGGTCTCGCCGAAGGCGCCCTCGTGCCGCGCGTCGAGGGCGCCGGCCGCGGCCGTGACGGCGAAGCGGTGGACGCGGCGGGCGAGGACGTACCCGGGCAGGGGCAGCAGTCCGAGGGGGCCTCCCTGGCTGTCGGTGACGAAGAGGCGGTAGCGCCCCTCGCCCTGCGGGACCACCGCGACCCCGTAGGGCCGCTCGAGGTGCTCCTCGCCGAAGACCCCCAGCGGCGCGAAGTCCGGCAGGCGGAGCGCCCGCACCCGCGCCCCGTCGCGCTCGACTACGAAGGCGAGGTCGTCCGCGACGGCGATGCCGTTGGGGCGCTCGAACGTGCCCTCGACTGTCCGCACCGGCACCCCCGTCGCCGCGTCGAAGACGAGGAGGCGGTCGGTGTCCTTCGCCGTGACGACGAGCCAGTGGCGGTCGTCGGCGCCGTGCCAGACGGCCGGGGAGTCCAGGTTGTCCGCCTCGTCGCGGGGCGTCACGAACGCCTCCGGCACGACGACGGGCGTGACCGGGAGGTCGCCGGCGGGCAGCAGCGCGCGGCAGCCGGCGAGGCCGAGGGCGGCGCCGAGGAGGAGCGCGAAGCGGACGGGGCGCATGGGAGGGACTCGCGGGCCGTGAGGGATGGCTCCGAGAGCGGGGATACGAAAAAATCGGCGCGGGCGATCCGGCGCAGGCGGGGGAGTGCCCGGGCGTCCTATACTTGCCGCCATCACCCAGCGAGCCTGAGCCGAAATGAGCACGCTCGAAGACGTAACCGCGGGCGAGGTGGCGCCGCCCGCCGGCGGGTCCCTGGACCGCCTCCGGGACCAGCTGGCGCGCCACGAGGCGCAGATCGAGACCCTCCGCGCCACGACGCAGAAGAAGCGGCCGTGGTACCTCGACATCGGCCCCCTCATCTCCACCGTCGCCCTCCTCCTCTCCTTCAGCACGACGTACTACGCGTGCCGGCAGGCGGAGGCGCAGAAGATCCACGACACCCGCGTCGAGCTGCGGGGGCTGCTCCAGCGGCTCAGCGAGCTGCCCCGCCAGGCCGTCGCCCTCAGCGAGCAGTACGACGACCCCTCCGTGATCGGGCAGATCGTCGCCTTCATCCAGCAGGAGAACAAGCTGCTCGCCCTCCACGCCGCCGAGCTCATGGCGCAGCTCGACGCCGTCGACCCCGGCCACGTCACCACGAGCGACTACATCCTCGTCGCGACGGCGATGTTCAACTCGGCGCTGATCTCGGAGGGCATCGCGCTCCTCGACCAGGCCGAGCGCGAGATCCGCGACGCCCAGGACGGCGCGACGATCTATCGGACGCGCGGGAACGTCCGCTTCCAGATGGGCGACGTCTCGGAGGGCCGGGCCGACTTCCTCCGCGCCCTCGCCATCTTCCAGCGCTTCCCGACCTCGAGCGCGTTCGTCGTGGCGAGCACGCACGCCCTCACCGAGGGGCAGTGGGCGGCGGCCGAGCTCGGCGTGCAGGAGTGCGAGGAGGCGGAGACCCACCTCCGCCGCGCCTTCGCCCACCTCGCCCCCCACGTCAGCACGGGCTCCGCCAACCCCCTCCTGGGCCAGCTCCGCCAGATCGAGGCGCAGCTGGCGACGTGCGGCTCGGAGGAGCAGCTGGAGGAGCAGCTGGGCATGGTGCTCGGCCCGCTGATCGGCCCGCTGGTGGACCGCGTGCGGCCGCAGACCGGCGGCGACAAGTGACGGGCTCGCCGCCGGCGATCCGGCGGCGGGCAACCCGGCGGCGGCTCGCGGGTTGAGAAGCTCCCTTCTCCGCCGCCCGTCCCTTCCTTGAAGCGCGCTCCCCTCCTCGTGGCCGCGGCGCTGCTGGCCTCCGCCCTCGCCGGCTGCGCCGGCACCCGCCCGCCCGAGCCGCCCCCCGTCCCCACCTTCGCCGGCTTCGACACCTGGCGCTACCCCGGCGACGACGCCATGCAGGTGTGGCGCGAGGCCTCGCCGTACCGCTGGGTCGGCTACTACCTCCTCTCGCCGTGCCGCCGGGACTCGTCGTGGGTCGGGCGCCGCGCGGCGCTGGAGCGGATGGGGTGGGGGATGGCCGTGCTCTACGTCGGGCAGCAGGTGTTCGAGGGGGAGCCGCCGCCGGCGCCGGACCACCCCACGCCCATCCGGTGCTCGCACACGCTGCTCTCCGAGGAGCAGGGCCGCCGCGACGCCGCCGACGCCGTCGCCCGCGCCGCGGCCGAGGGCTTCCCGCCCGGCACCACCGTCTTCCTCAACGTCGAGCGCGCGGAGGCGCTGCCGGCCCCGTTTCTCGCCTACTACCGCGCGTGGGTGGCCGGGGTGCTCCGCGACGGGCGGTACCGCCCGGGCACCTACGCCCACCGCCGCAACGCCGACGCCCTCTTCGCGGACGCCCTCAACGCCTACCGCGACGCCGGCCGCGCCGACACCCCGCCGTTCTGGGTGGCCGGCGGCGACGGCTTCGCGCTCGACCGGCCGCCGCGCGAGGCCGGCCTCCCTTACGCCGCCGCCTGGCAGGGCGCCCTCGACGTGGAGCGCACCTGGGGCGGCGTCACGATGACCGTGGACGAGAACGTCGCCGGCAGCTCGTCACCCTCGGCCCCGGAAAGGGAAAAGTGAGAAATGAAAAGTGAGAAAGATGGTCTTTCCCTTTTCACTTCTCACTTTCAACCTCCTCAGCCGCCCTGCTCGGCCTCGACCATCTCGACGTAGTCCGCGAACGGCATCATCTCGTAGAAGCCCTCGCGGACGTAGCGGAGGACGAGGAGGAACTTGTCCGGCGGCCAGTAACTCGGCGCCTTCGTGAGGAAGTTGCCGTCGGCGTCGAGGAAGATGGTCGTGGGGGTGCCGGAGACCTCGAAGGCCTGCCCGAGCTCGTACATCGGGACGGTGCCGCCGAAGAAGTTGACCTCCTCCGGGCTCTCGATGTCGAGGCGGGTGACCTCGAAGTTCTCGGCGAGGTAGGCCTGCACGGCGTCGTCGGTGTAGGTGTCCCGGTCGAGGCGGCGGCACCACCCGCACCAGACGGCGTAGGCGTGGATGAGGACGAGGTCGCCGTCGGCCTTGGCCGCGGCGGCGGCCTCTTCCATGGAGCGCCAGTTCGGCGCGTCGGCGGGGATGTCGGCGGCGGTGGAGTCGTGGGCGGCCGGGGCGGCGCGGACGATCCCCGTCTCGGCGCCGCCCTGGGCGAGGGCGGGCGCGGCGAGGAGGAGGGCGCCGAGGGCGGCGAGGCAGAGGCGGGGCATCGGGGCGGGCGTGGGCGTGAGCGGGAGGTAGGTAGAGGGCTAATATCGCACCAACGCGGCGGCGACGCGCGCTCGTCTGCGGCGGCCCCGCCGAAGGGGCGGCTGGAACGGCGGCGGGCGGAGCGTTAGACTCCGCTCTCATCCCGCAGGCCGCATGCACGTCCTCTCCGTCGTCGGGGCGCGCCCCCAGTTCGTCAAGCTCGCCCCTCTCTCCCGCGCCCTCCGCACGCGCCACGCCGAGACCGTCGCCCACACGGGGCAGCACTACGACGCCGGTATGTCGGGGCAGTTCTTCGACGACCTCGGCCTGCCGGAGCCGGACCACCACCTCGGCGTGGGCTCGGGGTCGCAGGCGGCGCAGACGGCGGCGATGCTGACGGGGCTCGAAGCGGTCTTCCGCGACGAGGCGCCCGACCTCGTCCTCGTCTTCGGCGACACGAACACGACGCTGGCCGGGGCGCTCGCCGCCGCCAAGCTCGGCCTCCCGCTGCTCCACGTCGAGGCCGGCCTCCGGTCGTTCAACCGCGCCATGCCGGAGGAGGTCAACCGCGTCGTGGCCGACCACTGCGCCGACCTCCTCTTCGCCCCGACCCCGGCGGCCGTCTGCAACCTCGCGGCCGAGGGGCTGGCCGCGCGGGCCGTCCTCACCGGCGACGTCATGGCCGACGCGCTGGCCGAGCACCTGCCGGTGGCGCTGGCGCGCTCGACGGCGCTGGAACGGCTCGGCCTCGAGCCGGAGGGCTACCTCCTCCTCACGCTCCACCGCCCGTACACGGTGGACGACCCGGTGCTGCTCGGGCGCGTGCTGGCGGCGGTGGCCGAGGCCGGGCCGCCCGTGGTGTTCCCGGTGCACCCGCGCACGCGGAAGGTCATCGAGGAGTACGACGTCGAGGTCGCCCCGCCGCTGCGCCTCGTCGAGCCCCAGGGCTACCTCGACTTCCTCCGCCTCGAGCACGCGGCGGCCCGGATCGTCACCGACTCCGGTGGGGTCCAGAAGGAGGCCTACCTCCTCGGCCGGCCCTGCGTGACGGTGCGGCCCGAGACGGAGTGGGTCGAGACGGTCGAGGCCGGCTGGAACCGCCTCGTGGACCCCCGCTCGCCGGCGCTGGCCGAGGTCGTCGCCACCTTCGCGCCGCGGGGCCCGCGCCCCGACGTGTTCGGCCGTGACGTGGCACGCACGATGGTGGCCGAGATCGACGCCTTCGCCGAGGCCCGCGGCCTCGGCCGGTGACGCCCCGGCTCAGGCGGGCCGGTCCAGGAGTCGGCGGATGGTGTCGAGGAAGCGCTCGCGGTCGTGCTCCCAGCGGTAGTGTTCGAAGACGCGCGGGATGCTGGCACGCCAGCGGGCGCGAAGGGCGTCGTCGTAGAGCGCCTGCCGGAGCGCCGCCACGAGCGCCCCCGCGTCCTCGGGGTCCACCACCAGCCCCACGTCGAACCCCGCGACGACGCGGCGGATCTCGGGGAGGTCGCTCGCCACCACCGGCAGGCCCGCCGTCAGGTACTCGAAGAGCTTGTTCGGAAGGGCCAGCCGGTGGTTGAGGCAGGTCGGCTCGAGGAGGTGGACGCCGAGGTCGGCCGAGGCGGTGTGGGCGAGGAGCTCGCCGGGGGGGACGAACCCGAGGAAGTGAACGTGGGGCAAGTCGCGCGCCTGCGCCCGCAGCGACGGGCCCATCACCCCCTCGCCGATGACGACGAGCGCCGCCTCGGGGAGCGCGCGCGCCGCCTCGACGAGCAGGGGCACGCCCCGGCCCCGCTGCAGCGCGCCCTGGTAGAGCAGGATCCGCGTCTCCGGCGCGATCCCGAGCCGCTCGCGGAGCAGGTCCGTCCGCGGCACCTCCTGCCGGGGCGGCACGTTGTGGAGCACCACCGGCGGCGCGATCCCGTACGTCGCCGCCAGCCGCTCGGCGATGCTCTGATTGACGGTGAGCACGGCGTCGGCGCGGCGGATGTGGCGGCGCTCGACGGTGCTCCAGAACAGCCGCGCCCAGGGCCGCCCGGCCGTGGAGTCGAGGTGGGCGTAGAGCTCGCGGGAGTCGAAGACGAGGCGGCCGTCGTGGCGCGCGGCGGCGCGGTCGAGGGCGGGGAGGGCGAAGAGGTCGCTGGCGAGGTAGAGGGCGGCCGGCGTAGCGTGGGCCGCCCGGCCGATGCGGCGGTGGGCCTGCCAGAAGAAGCGGGGGCCGCTGCCGCCGGGGGTCGGGAGGACGCGAGCGCGGAGGCGGCCGTCCAGCGGGAGCCCCTCGGCGAGGCGGTCGCCGGCCGGCGGCCCGAACGTGAGCACCTCGACGGTGAGGCCGGCCTCGCGGAGGGCGCGGAGCTGCCGCAGCGCCCGCGACGACTCGCGCACGTCGCCCACGAAGGCGAAGAGGACGTGGGGGCGGCCGTCGGGGGCCGGCGGCGCAGGCGGCGGATCGGCGGGCACGGCGGGGGACGAGAGCGCGGCCAAGATAGGGGCGAAAAAAGGCCCGAGCGCGGGCAGAAACAAACGGCTGCCCCCGGCGGTGCGTAGGTTTGCCGCCGTGCAGGGAAGGCACGGGGGGCGCGGGAAGAGGGGAAAGAATGGAGGGACTGCATCGTTCCCCCCCTTCCCCCGTACCCCCCACTCTTCCCCCTCGTCCCTCACTCTCCACGATGTCCCCCCGTCGCCTCCTCTTCGGCCTCGCCCTCCTCGTCGCAGGCGCGCTGCTCGGCGTGCTCGCGGCCGAGGTGTGGCACGCGGGCGACGAGCGCCCGGCGTCGGCGGCGCAGGCGGGGGGGGAGCGCGAGCGGCCCGCGCCGGCCCCCGCCACGGCCGAGCCCATCCGCATCGGCAACCCCGACCCCGAGCCGGCGCCGGAGCTCCCCGAGGCCACCACGCTCAACCGCGTCTTCACCGGCGTCGCCGCCCGCGTCACCCCCGCCGTCGTCTTCATCAGCGTTCAGACCGACGCCCCCGCCGAGCTCCCGGCCGACGGGTTCCACGACGACCTCCCGTACTACCCCCGCAACCGCACCAGCGCCGGCAGCGGCGTCATCGTCTCGCCCGAGGGGTACATCGTCACCAACGCCCACGTCGTCCAGGACGCCGCCCGCATCCGCGTCCTCCTCGCCGACAAGCGGGAGTTCGACGCCGAGCTCGTCGGCGCCGACGCCACGACGGACCTCGCCGTCATCCGCCTCCTCGAGGTCAACGTCGGCGCCGACGAGGACGAGGACCCCCTCCCCGTCGCCACCCTCGGCGACTCCGACGCGGTGGAGGTGGGGGAGTGGGTGCTCGCCGTCGGGAGCCCGTTCCGCCTGACGGGCACCGTCACGCAGGGGATCGTCTCGGCGCTCGGGCGGCAGGTCGACATCATCGAGGACTCCTTCCGCATCGAGGACTTCATCCAGACCGACGCCGCCATCAACCCCGGCAACTCCGGCGGCGCCCTGGCCAACCTCCGCGGGGAGGTCGTCGGCATCGCCACGGCCATCGCCACCGAGAGCGGGTCCTACGAGGGGTACGGGTTCGCCGTCCCCATCAACCTCGCGCGCCGCGTCGCGACCGACCTCATCGCCTACGGCGAGGTCGAGCGCGGCTACCTCGGCGTCGTCATCCGGCCCGTCACCGCCGCCGACGCGCAGGAGCTCGGGATGCGCCGGATCGAGGGCGTCCTCATCGAGAGCGTCGCCCGCGGCACCTCGGCCGACCGCGCCGGCCTCCGCGAGCGCGACGTCATCCTGACCGTCGAGGGCGAGCCGGTGGACTCCCCGAACCAGTTCCAGAGCCGCATCGCGCTCTACCACCCCGGCGACGACGTGGCGTTCGAGATCTGGCGCGGCGGCGAGCGCTTCCGCCTCAGCGCCACCCTCATCGGCCGCGACGACCCCGTCTTCGCGCAGTGGCTCAACGACCTTGGCGACCAGCGCCAGCCCGCCGAGCCGCCGCCGCCGGAGCCCCCGGCCGACGCCCCGCTGTTCGAGGCGGAGGACTGGGGCATCCGCTTCCGCGACCTCACCCCCGCCGAGCGCCGCGCCTTCGGCGTCTCCGGCGGCGCCCTCGTCGAGGCCGTCGTGAGCGGGAGTGCCGCCGACGTCGACGGCCTCCCCGCCGGCGCCGTCGTGACGCGGATCGAGGAGCGCCCCGTGGGCTCGGCCGAGCAGGCGCGCGCGGCGATGGCCGCCCTCGCCGAGGTCGGCGCCCCCGCCCTCCTCCGCGTCCGCCGCCAGAACGGGCTCACGGCGTTCTACGACCTCCAGTCGCCCTACGTGGACTAGGGGATTGCGGATCGCGGATTTCGGATTGCGGATTTGGCGAGGTACATCTTCAATCCGCAATCCGAAATCCCAAATCCGAACTCGAATGATCCGGTTCCTCACCGCAGGCGAGTCGCACGGCGCGGCCCTCGTGGGCATCGTCGAGGGGATGCCGGCCGGCGTCCCGCTCACGGCGGCGGACGTCGACGCGCACCTCGCCAGGCGCTGGCTCGGTGCCGGGCGCGGGGGGCGCGCGAAGGTGGAGGCCGACCGCGTCGAGATCCTCGCGGGCGTCCGCTTCGGCCGCACGATGGGGAGCCCCGTCGCGCTCCGGCTGGCAAACGCGGCGCACCTTCGGGACCGCGCGGGCTGGCCCGAGACGATGGCCGTCGAGGGGACGGGGGAGGGCGTGGCGCCGGTGACGCTGCCGCGGCCGGGGCACGCCGACCTCGCCGGGGCGCAGAAGTACGGCTTCGACCGGCCCCCGCGCGGGCCGGACCTCCGCCCCGTCATCGAGCGCGCCAGCGCCCGCGAGACGGCCATGCGCGTGGCCTGCTGCTCCGTCGCCCGCCAGCTCCTCCGCCACCTCGGCGTCGAGGTCGGCAGCCACGTCCTCCGCATCGGCGCCGTCGGCTACGACGGCGGCGCGTGGCTGGACGCACGCGACCGGCTCCTCGCGGAGGGCGGCGCCCGCGCGCTCTACGAGGCCGCCGACGCCAGCCCCGTGCGGATGCTCGACGCGGCACTCTCCGCGCAGGCGGTCGAGCACATCGAGGCCACGCGGAAGGCGGGCGACAGCCTCGGCGGCGTCTACGAGGTCGTGGCGACGGGGGTGCCGGCGGGCCTCGGCTCCTACGCCCACTGGGACCGCCGCCTCGACGGGCGCCTCGCCCAGGCCGTCCTCTCGATCCCCGCCCAGAAGGCCGTCGAGGTCGGCGACGGGTTCGCGAGCGGCGCGCTGCCCGGCTCGCGCGTCCACGACGAGGTCGTGGCGGACGAGGCCGGGCGGCTGACGCGGGCGACGAACCGCGCCGGCGGCGTCGAGGGCGGCGTGTCGAACGGGATGCCCGTCGTCGTCCGCGGCACGATGAAGCCGATCCCGACGCTGATCGCCCCGCTCATGAGCGTGGACCTCGCCACGGGCGCGCCGCAGCCGACGCGCTACGAGCGGAGCGACGTGACGAGCGTGCCGGCCGCGAGCACCGTCGCCGAGGCGATGGTGGCGTGGGTGCTGGCCGAGGCCGTGCTCGAACGCTACGGCGGCGACACGTTCGAGCAGGTGCGCGAACGGTTCGCCGTCGACCGCCCGTAGTGCGCTGAGCCTGCTCGCTGGAGTCGGGCGAGGACGGGGAAGGACTACCATCACCCGTTCACCGTCCTCACCGCGCGACGATGGGGATGACGGCCGCGGTGAACCCGACGAGGAACTGGTAGGAGGAACGCCGCCCTCCGCTTGCGGTTGATCCGCCCGCCGCTCCCCCGCCGCTCCCCATGCCCGACTGGATGGCCCGGATGGCCCGCCGTCCGGGCGCCTTGCTCAACACGCGCACCGCGCCCGTCCCCCTCACGGCCGACGCTCCCCACGCCGTCGTGATCGGGGCGGGGCTCGGGGGGTTGGCGGCGGCCGTGCGGCTGCTCGTGCGCGGATTCCGCGTCACCGTCGTGGAACGGCTCGGCCAGCCCGGCGGGCGGGCGCGTGTCTTCCGGCACGACGGCTACACCTTCGACGCCGGGCCCACCCTCATCACGGCGCCGTTCCTCTTCGACGAGCTGTGGGCGCTGGCCGGCGAGCGGCGCGAGGACCACGTCGCCCTCGTCCCCATCGCGCCCTTCTATCGCATCCGGTTCGACGATGGGGCCTGGTTCGACTACACCGGCGACGCCGAGGCCATGCGCCGCGAGGTCGCCCGCTTCCGCCCTGCCGACGTGGCGGGCTACGAGCGCTTCCTGAGGAAGAGCGAACGGATCTTCGCCGTCGGCTTCGAGGCGCTGGGGCACGTCCCGTTCTCCAGCCCGCTCGACATGGCGCGGATCGCCCCGGCGATGGCCGTGCTCGAGAGCTGGCGCACCGTCTACGGCCTCGTCTCGAAGTACATCACCGACCCCCGCCTCCGCGTCGTCTTCTCGTTCCACCCGCTCCTCGTCGGCGGCAACCCGTTCTCGACGACCTCCATCTACGCGCTCATCGCGTTCCTGGAGCGGAAGTGGGGGGTGTGGTACGCGATGGGCGGGACGGGCGCGATGGTCCGGGGGATCGCCGACCTCATCGGGCGCCTCGGCGGGCGCCTCCGTTTCAACGAGACCGTCGAGGAGATCACGGTGGACGCCTCGGGCCGGCGGCCCCGCGCCACCGGTGTCCGCCTCCAGTCGGGCGAGACCATCCCGGCCGACGTCGTCGTCTCGAACGCCGACGCGGCGTGGACCTACGAGCGGCTGGTGCGCCCGGAGTACCGGCGGCGCTGGACCGACGCGCGCCTCGGCCGCGCCCGCTACTCGATGAGCCTCTTCGTGTGGTACTTCGGCACGGACCGCCGCTACCCGGACGTCGCCCACCACACCATCCTCCTCGGCCCCCGCTACCGCGGCCTCCTCGATGACATCTTCGAGCGGCACCACCTGGCCGAGGATTTCTCCCTCTACCTCCACCGCCCGACGGCCACGGACCCGGGCATGGCGCCCGAGGGCCACGACGCCTTCTACGTCCTCTCGCCCGTCCCCCACCTCGACAGCGGTGACGCCTGGGACGCGGCGCAGACCGAGCGCTACCGCCGGTCCGTCGAGGCGTACCTGGAGCGGACGGTGCTGCCGGGCCTCTCGCGCCGCGTCACCGCCTCCCTCACCCTCACCCCGCGCGGCTTCCTCGACGACTACCTCTCGGTGAAGGGGGCAGCGTTCTCGCTGGAGCCCGTCCTCACGCAGAGCGCCTACTTCCGCCCCCACAACGCGAGCGAGGACGTGGACGGCCTCTACCTCGTCGGCGCCGGGACGCACCCCGGCGCGGGGATGCCCGGTGTGCTCTCCTCGGCCCGCGTGCTCGACACGGTGGTGCCGGACCCGCACACGCTGCGTCTCACGCACCCCCAGGCCGCGCCGGCCTGACCGCCGAGGCGCGAAAAAACGCGAGGGGGCGACACACCGGTCGCCCCCTCGCTCCAGCCTGCGGGATGGGTCTCAGAACACGAACCCGTCGTTGCCCTGCTGCGGCTGCTGTTGCTGCTGGGGCGGGCGGCGGCGCGGCGCCTGCCCGAAGGTGTACGTCAGCGTGCCGGTGACCTGCTGGATGTCGGGGTCGCGGAAGCCGTCGAAGGTGTGGTCCGTGCCGTCCTGCCGCCAGCGGAAGCGCGACGTCGAGAGGACGTCGTTGACGCGGAGGCTGAGCGTGAGCCGGTCGTCCATGAACTTCTGGCTCAGGCCGAGCGTGGTGATGCCGAACCCGGAGATCCGCCCGTCGGGGATCTCGAGCGGCGCGCGGTAGAAGGCGAAGAGCTGGAGGTCGGTGCCGGGGCGGAGCTGCACCTGCACGTTGCCGCGGGCGTGCCACCCGATGGCGTCGGAGGCCAGCCCCGTCTCGATGCTGCCGCCGTCGGTCACGCTGCGGAAGACGCTCGTGCTGACGAAGCCGCGGACGCGCTGGCCGAGGGCGCCGGTCAGCGTGAGGTCGGCCCCGTAGCTCTCGTCGGAGTCGAGGTTGGCGAAGGTGAAGCGCGAGACGCCCGTCTCGGGGTCGACGACGAGCCGCTGGCGGAGGACGTCGGTGGTGCGGCGGTAGAAGGGGGAGAGCGTGAGGAAGTACTTGTACTGGAGCGTGAGCTCGAAGGCGTCGGTGAACTCGGGCCGGAGGTCGGGGTTGCCCTGGCGGAGGTTCAGCGGGTCGTCGAACGTCTGGAACGGGTTGAGCATGAAGGGCCGGGGCCGGTTGATCCGCCGGCTGTAGCTCGCCTTGGCGAGGGTGCCCGGGCTGAAGGTGTACGTGGCGAAGGCGCTCGGGAAGAGGTCCGTCTGCGTCCCGAGGTCGCGGCTCTCCAGCTGCCCGGCCGAGGTGAGGTCGTAGCTCCGGTCCGACGTCTCCGAGCGGAGGCCGAGCTGGAGCTCGACCGGCCCGAACGTCCGCGCGCCCTGGACGTAGGCGGCGTAGATGCCCTCGTCGAGGACGAAGCGGTTGGTGAGGGCGGGGTTGACGGTGTACGTCCCGCCCACGCACTGCACGTCGTCGCCGGTGGTGGGGCCGCCGCCGACGCAGTCCTCGAAGACGAGGTCGTTGTCCTGCCGGCGGAGGGTGGCCTTCGCGCCCGCTTCGAGGCGGCCCGCGGCGAACGGCCGCTCGTAGTCGAGCTGGAGGTACCCCTCGTCGGCCGTCTGCACGACGAGGTCGCGGGTGACCTCGTCCACGGGCGAGGCGCCGACGTCGAGGTCGGTCTCCCGGTTGAGGAAGGCGTCGTCGTCCTCGTCCCAGTTCCGCGTGTAGCGGGCCTCGGCCGAGAGGAGGTGGTCCTCGCCGAACGCGCGGCGGAGGCCGAGGGCGAGGTCGCCGTTGGTGCCGTCGTGGCCGCCGTCGGTCCAGCGGTCGGTCTGGCGCTCCGAGGTGCCGCCCATGGGGCCGGCGAGGTACTGCGTGAAGTGGTCGGTCTCGCCCATCCGCGCCGAGAGCGAGCCGTTGAGCGTGGCGTTGAGGCCGGGGCGGAGGGTGTAGTCGAGGCTGGCGTTGAGGAGGTGGGAGGTGAAGAGGTGGTCCATCGTGAACGCCTGGAGCGTCGCCTGCGGGGCCGTCAGGCCGAACGTCCGGTTCGACTCGGCGTCGAGGTTGAAGGCGTCGAGGCGGAAGCCGTAGCTGGCCGAGAGGTCGACGCGCCCGCGCTGGTAGCTCACGTTGCCCGAGACCTCGGCGTTGGGGGCGGTGCCGCCGCCGAGGGTGAGGCCGCCGCCGAGCCCGCGGCTCGTCCCCTGCTTCATCACGATGTTGATGATGCCGCCCATCTCGCTGGCGTCGTTGCGGGCCGACGGGTTCGGGATCACCTCGATGCGGGCGATGTTGCTCGCGGGGATCTGCCGGAGCAGCCCCGCCAGCATCGCGCCCGTCACGGGCGTGGGCCGCCCGTTGATGTGGACGGCGACGTTCTGGTTGCCGCGGAGGCTGACGTTCCCGTCGGTGTCCACCTCGAGGGCGGGCAGCGTCTGGAGCGTCTCGAGCGCGCTGCCGCCCGTCGTCACGGGCTGCTCGGCCACGTTGTAGACGGTGCGGTCGGCCCGCTGCTCGACGAGCTCGCGCTCGGCCGCCACCTCGGCCTCGCCGAGGACGGCCGTGCTCTCCGCGAGGCGGATCGTGCCGAGGTCGGTCGCGGCGTTCGGCCGGACCTCGACGCCCGCCTGCTCCGCGCTCTCGTAGCCGACGTAGCTGATGCGGACGTTGAACCGGCCGGGGCGGAGGCCCTCCAGCACGAACCGGCCGTCGGCGCCGGTCGTGGTGCCGGTGAAGAAGGCGCCGTCGGCGGCGGTGTAGAGGGCGACGGTGGCCTGGACGAGCGGGTCGCCGGTGGCGTCGTCGAGGACGAGGCCGGTGAGGGTGCCCGAGGGCGGCGGGCCGCCGGGCTGGGCGAAGGCGGGCGCTGCGAGGAGGAGCGCGCAGAGCGTAACGATGCGGGACATGGGGCGTAGCGGGCGATTGATGGAGAGGGGGGACCGGGCGCGGTGGAACTGTCGGCGAGGGGGCGCTACGGGCCGCCCGAGGGTGGGTTGCGGGCCGCGACCGGGGGCGATGCTGTTTTTTTAGCAAAGCCCGTTGGCCTGGGAACGCCGGCTTCGTTCGGGTGCGTATGTGGAGGTGCTGATTTTTTAGCATCATCTGCGGCGAGCAGCCTAGCGCGCCGCGATTCGGAGGGGCCGTCGGCTTCGCCGTACCTTCGCGGTGCCCCTCGTCCCCCCTCCGATGCACCTCTCCCCCTCCGCCCTGACAACGGGGCTGCTCGCCGTGCTCCTCTCCGGCTGCGTCCCCTACGCCGTCGGCACGACGGCGGCGCCGGCCCCGCCCCGCGTCGTCGTGCCGAGCGCGACGGTGCAGGTGGCCGCCGGCCAGCCCGACCTCGACCCCGACGACGACGACCCCAACGCCGAGCCGCGCACGACGACGTTCACCCTCGACAACGAGGCCCGCTTCGGCCTCGACGCCCACTCCGACGCGGGCGTCCGCCTCGTCGGCACCAGCGGCATCGTCGCCTCCTACAAGCGGCGCGTCCTGGACGGCGGTGCCGACGGCCTCTCGGCCGCCTTCCTCGTCGGCGCCGGCGTCGTCGGGCTCGGCAGCCACGGCCACGTCGAGGCCACGCTCGTCGGGTCGTACCCGGTCGGGCCGCGGCTCGTGCCCTACGGCGGCGTCCGCGTCCAGCACCTCCTCCCGCTCGACGACGGCGCGCCCGCGCCCGAGCCCGCCTCGGGCGTCTTCGCGGGCGTGCGGCTGGGGGAGGCCGACCTCGGCATCAGCCCCGAGCTCGGCCTCTTCTACGGCCCCTCCGACGCCCTCTTCCAGGGCGACTGGATCGTCGTGCCGTCGGTGACGGTTCACGGGGGGAGGCTCCTCGAAGCGCTCGGCATCGGCTTCTGAGCCGCCGCCCATGTCCGAGAAGACGTACCCCGCCGACGGCGTCGAGGTCCGTTACGCCGTCCGCCGCTGCATCCACGCAGAGGCGTGCGTCCGCGGCCTCCCGCGCGTGTTCGACCCGCGGCGGCGGCCGTGGATCGACCCCACGCAGGCGCCGCCCGACGCCGTCGCCGAGGTCGTGATGCGCTGCCCCACCGGCGCCCTCCACTTCACCCGCACCGACGGCGGCGCTCAGGAGCCCGTGCCCGCCACGAACACCGTCGCCGTCCAGCCCAGCGGCCCCCTCTACGTCCGCGGCGACGTGCGCGTGGAGACGCCCGAGGGCGAGGTGATCCTGCGCGACACGCGCGTGGCCTTCTGCCGGTGCGGGCGGTCACGGAACAAGCCGTTCTGTGACAACAGCCACCTCGACGCCTTCACCGACGAGGGCCGCCTCGGCACCCACGGCGCCACGCCGCCGGAGGGGGAGGGGCCGCTCCGCGTGGTCCTGGCGAAGGACGGCCCGCTGCTCCTTCGCGGCCCCGTCACCATCACCGGCGCCGACGGGGCGGAGGTGACGACGGCCAAGTGTGCCCTCTGCCGCTGCGGTTTCTCTTCCAACAAGCCCTTCTGCGACGGCACACACAAGCGGGTCGGGTTCGTGGCGGAAGCAGCGTTTCGCGCGTGAACCAGCCGCACTCGGCCGGTGCCGAAAGCTTGATGACGATGCTCGTCGCTGACGACATCGTAAAACGTCATTCTGAGAGACGGTTTGGGGACCGAGGCCCTCCCTCTCCCCCCGCGGGGGGAGAGGGGACGCCGTAGGAGCGATCCAGGCTTCCCCAAACGGTTTCTCACGGAATCACGCGCCGTGGAGGTCGTCGAGGTCGGTGGCCTGCGTGAGCCGTGTCGGGTCCGGGTTGTCGTAGCCCTCGCTGGCGACGACGCGGTCGGCGCCGTCGGTCCAGTAGGTCCGGTAGCCGGCGGGGGCGCCGCGGTAGACCTGCCCCGAGGCGGGGTCGTAGAGGTCCACCCGCTCGTTGATGGCGTTGACGGTGCGCCGCTGCATCTCGTCGCTGGAGGCCTGCTGCTGGCGCCACGCCTGCATCTGCATGTCGCTGATCTCGGCGCTCGTCTGCGCGCTCATCTGGGCGCGCTGGCCGGCGGCGCGGATGGCCTCCATGCCCGACTGGTGCTGCATCTGCAGGATGCGCGTGCCGGTGTTGATGGTGTCCATCGTCATCTGGTGCTGGGCCTGCTGCATCTGCTGCTGCGCCTGCTGCCACGCCGGGTTCGTCTGGTACGAGTGGGCGATGCGGAGGAGCGTCGCCTTCACGTCGGCCCACGCCTGGGTCGGACCGATCAGGGCCGTGACGAACGGGGACCACGTGAGCCCGAACGGGCCCTGCATCCGCAGCGTGATCACGTCCACGAGCCCGCTCAGGCCGCGGTCCGGGCAGGCGAACGTGACGCCGCCCAGCTCCGCGCCCTGCTGCATCATCCACGCCACGCGCGGGCGCGTCTCGGGGCGGGGGTCGTCGGCCAGGATGGCCTCGACGTCGCGGACGCCCGCCGGCTCGAACGCCGCCGCGCCGGCCTCGCGGGCGAAGTGGCGGGCGTACTCCTCGGCGAAGGCCACCGCCGGCACGTACGGCCGCACCGGCACGCCGGGCAGGGGCATCATCCCGAAGCCCGGCGCGACGAACGACGGCGGCACGCGGGGGTCGGAGCCGCGCAGCTCGGCGCCCCCGCCGGGGCTGACCACCCGGTACCACGGCCGGGGATCGGCCGCACCGCGCACGACGCCGCCCTGGACCTGCCAGTCGTCGGGGAGGACGAGGGTGAAGGCGCCCTCGGAGGGCTCGGTGAAGCGGACGAGGCGCGGCCCCTGCGGGGCGGAGGCGGACGGATCGGGGTGCATGGGTAGGGCCGCTTGGCGGCCGGCTGTCGGAGGAGGGAACGGGATTGGGTGTTAGAAGCCGGCCGGGGCGGGCGTGGGCGCGAAGGTAAGTCTCCGCGCCCACGCCGCTCCTGCGGGCCGGCGCCTCAGCGCACGAGTGTGAGCCGCTGCGTGAAGTCGCGCCCCCCCGCCGTCATCCGCACGACGTACACCCCGGCCGCGAACCCGCGCCCGTCGAGCACCGCCGCGTGCGTGCCGGCCTCCCGCTCCCCATCCACGAGCACGGCCACCTCGCGGCCGAGGAGGTCGTAGACCACGAGCCGGACCGGCGCCGCCTCGGGGAGGTCGTAGCGGAGCGTGGTCCGCCCGGCGAACGGGTTCGGCGCCGCCGCGTGCAGCGCGTACGACGACGGCAACCCTTCCGGCCTCGACGGCTCGGCCCCGACGGGATACCCCTCGTCCTCCAGCACCAGCACCTCGTCCGGCTCCCCGTCTCCGTCGAGGTCCACCTCAACGGTCACCGTGCCCCCGGCGAGGTGCCCCCAGTCCGGGCGGACGGTGTGCACGGCGCCCGCGGCCAGCGGGACGGCGGCGTGGTGGAACGTGCGGTGCTCGCCGGGCGCGGCACGGCCCACCGTGAGGTCGTACGTCGTCGGCTCGTCGGCACCGACGAGGCGGAACGTCGCCGCGTCGGGGGCGGCGGTGAGCGCGAGGCCGGCGGGGTCGGCGGAGGCGAGGTCTCGGACGCGGACGGAGCGGAGCTCGGGGGCGCCGCCGGCGGCGGCCGTGGCCCCGAGCGTGAAGACGCCGCCGCCGCCGCTGACGACGGCCAGCCCGTCGTCGAGGAGGTCGACGACGGCGCGCGTCGCGTCGGCCGCCTCCGCCTGCGCGAACGTGGCGGTGACGGGGCCGCCCTCGACGCGGACGCGGGCGATGCCGTCGTCGCGGGGGACGGCCTCGGCGCGGTAGGGGCCGCCGTCGGCGGGGACGACGTAGGCGTCGGGGTCGGAGGGGCCGCCGGTGTAGGGGAAGCTGACGAAGCCGCCGGGGAGGGTCTCGGTGAGCACGCCGCCCTCGTAGCGGAGCGCGCCCGCGGCGGAGGTCACGGCGCCGCCGCGGCCGACGATCCCCACGGAGCGGTGCTCGGACCCGCCCCCCCGCGCAGCGAGCGGCGGCCCGGCTGCGTTCTCTTCGAACACGTGGGGCCACGACGTCGAGGCCGGGTCGAAGGCGTAGATCGCCTCGATGGAGAGGTAGAGCCCCTTCCCCTCCGCCCCCTCCCAGAACGAGTCGGAGTACGTCCACGCGTTCGCCGTCGAGTCGACGAAGACGTACTCCGGCGCGACGCCGCCGGTGTTGGGGTCGAACACGCCGATCGCGTAGAGCCCCTCGCCGGTCCGCTGCATCCCGAGCGGGACCACGGCGTGGCCGCCGTAGCGCCGGCTGCCGTCGCCGTCGTGGTAGTAGCTGCGGAGCGTGATGAACCGGTCGCGGGTGCGGTCGTCGCGCTCGAACATCAGGCGGAGCCGCTCCAGCGTCTCCCGCGGCGTCACGCCGACGTTCAGCTCGTTCTGGTTCCGCTGGAGCCGCCCCCACTGGTAGGCGAGCAGGGCGTGGGCGGCGTCGCGGACCTCGTCCGTGAGCGGGACGCTGGCGAGCGTCTCGCTCCCCCCGCTCGTCGGCAGCCACTTCGCGTCGAAGCGCTCGGGGTCCTGGAACGCCGCCATCATCGCCATCGAGAGCCCGTAGCACGCGCCCTCGTACCCGTCGAACTGGTGGGTCTTGGTATCCCAGAAGTCGGCCGCCTCGCGGTTGGGCTGGTGGAGGAGGAAGCCGGGCAGGCCCCACGGCTCGGCCGAGGCGTAGGTGCCCGCCATCCCGAAGGCGCGCACGAAGGAGGGCCACGTCGGGTTCTCGGACGCGGTGTGGCCGGCGAAGAACTCGGGGTCGTACCGGACGTCGGGCACGGGCTCGACGAACCGGTCGTAGCCGACCTCGGTGTTGCCGTAGTAGTGGTAGCGGTGGTTCCAGTACGTCTCCGGCCACATGTTCTCCGGCCTCTGGTCGAAGCTCCACGCGTGCCGGGCCCGCTCGATCTTCTCGTACTCCGGCCGCTGGAGCGGGCCGACGACGCGGTGGAGCCGCCACGGCTCGCGGACGCGGAACCGCGCGCTGACGGCCTCGCGCGAGGGGTCGTCGGCGTCGACGGCGATGAGGTAGGTGGAGGG
>DATGQT010000180.1:0-6405 GCA_035304085.1 Rubricoccaceae bacterium | reverse complement strand
GCACGACCTCGTCCACCTCCGCCAGATCGAGCGGATAAAGCGGGCCGTCGCGGGCTGACTCGCCCGTTGCTCCCCGCGGAGCGGCTACTCCCCGCGAAGTCGGGCGAGCATCATCCGGCCGTTCTCGTTGTCCGGGTTGAGCTCCAGGCTCCGCTCGTAGTTCGCGATGGCGAGGTCGCGCTGCCCGGCCTCCATGTACGCCTCCTCGAGGCTGTCGTACGTGTTGAACGAGTCGGGGAAGGCCTCGACGTTGAAGCGGAAGACGGCGATGGCCATGGCGGTATCGCCCGCGCCGAGGTAGCGGTAGCCGAGCCCGTTGATGACGAACTCGTCGGCGACGCCGGCGTCGAGGGCGGCACGGAGGGCCTCGGCCACAGCGCGATCCTTCGCGGTGCCCTCGGCGGACTCGGCGGCGCGGAGCCCCTCGTTCAGCGCGGCACGGGCGGCGTCCTCGGCGGCGAAGCGCTCGGCGCGGTACGCCTCTGCGGCCTCGCGGGCCAGCGCCAGCGCCCGGTCGAAGGCCTCCTCGGCCGGCACGGCCACGTGCGGCTCGACCCCGGTGCCCTCCCAGTTCGTCCCCGTCACGGGGTTGATGGCGCGGCCGGTGGGGACGAAGATGCCGAGTTGGTCCGAGACGGGCATGAAGCCGCCGGGGTTGGCCCCGCCGCCGGTGGTCTCGCCGACGAGCGTGGCGCGCTCGCGCGTGCGGAGGTTGTAGGCGAACTCCTCGGCGCCGGAGAACGTGCGGCGGGCCGTGAGCACGAACACCGGCACGTCGGCGAGGCGGGGACCGGGGAGGTCGTCGAGCGTCCAGAACTCCTCGGTGCGGTCGCCCTCGCGCCAGTACAGGCTGTTGAGGTGGGTGGGCGTGTCGAAGAGGTAGGAGCAGAGGAACTGGACCATGGCCGGGCTGCCGCCGCCGTTCTGGCGGAGGTCCACGATGAGGGCGTCCACGTTGGCGAGGAAGCGCATGGCGGCGGCGGCCGTCTCGCGCGCCTCCTCGACCGGCGCGAAGCCACGGAGGTCGAGGTAGCCGACGTTGCCTTCGAGGCGCTCGACGCGGTAGAACCCGTAGTTCTCGGCGCGCATCCGGCGGCGTGCGGCGGCCATCGCCGTGGTGGGGTCGCCGGCCGCCTCGGCGGGCGGGACGGGCCGGACGCGCATGTGGCCGTCGTGCGAGATGGACTGGAGGTCCGCCGTCAACCGCTCGGCGAAGGCGTCGACGCCCGTGAGATCGTCGTAGGCGCCGGCCTCCATCTGCGCCGTCACGAACGCGCCGGCCTCGCGGCCGACGTCCTGGAAGACGTAGCGCTCGTCGAGGAGCTGTGCGATGCGCGCGACGGCGGCGCGGCGGGCCTCGGCGTCGAGGGCGCCGGCGGGCCGTCCGTCCATCCGGGCCTGCGCGAGGGCGGCCGGCGCGAGGAGCAGGGCGAAGAGGATGGCGAGGAGCGTGACCGAGCGGGGCATGACCGGTCGAGGGTCCGGTGGAAGAGGCTTCCGTACGTGCCCAACGAGGCCGCTGGCGGGTTGTTACGCTACCTGCTAAATTTTTAGCCCTTCACCGCGTACCCCGCGTACCCCACGCGCGGCACCCGCGCGAAGGTGAACCGGAAGCCGGGGTGCACGCGGCGGCGGACGACGGACCACCAGAGCGCCCGGTCCACGACGGGCCGGACGCCCCGGACCTCCTTCACGTCGAGCCCGGCCTCCCTGGCCATCGCCCGCAACTCCGAGGGCCTGATGAAGAGCTCGTAGACGTGGACGTGCTCCGGCGTGTCGCGCGCGACGACCTTCATCCCGTGGATCGCCAGCAGCCACGCCTCGGGCGTGCGGTTGAACGTGTGGAAGACGACGGCGCCGCCGGGCCGGGCCACGCGCGCCGCCTCGCAGAGGACGTCGGCCGGACGCTCGACGTGTTCGAGCATGTCGAGGAGGAGGACGGCGTCGTAGGCGCCGGCGGGCTCGCCGGTGGCGTAGGCGTCGGCGACGGCGAAGGTGGCGTCCACGCCCTCGGGCGTCTGCCGCCGCGCCGTCTCGATGGCGCCCTCGGCGAGGTCCACGCCCTTGACGCGGTAGCCGCGGCCGGCCAGGGGGAACGCCACGAGGCCGGCCCCGCAGGCCACGTCGAGCACGCGCGCGCCCGGCCCGATCCCCATCCGCTCGAACACCTCCAGCGTATACCGCACCTTGATCCCGGCCTCGGCGCGGAGCAGCGCCACGGCGTGCTCGTCGCCCTCGAACCAGCGGTCCCCGAGGTCGGCGTAGAAGGCGTTGTTGATACGTGACACGTGATTACGTGGGGGGCGCGAGATCACGTAATCACGTACCTCACGTAATCACGCGACCCGCATCAGGCTCATCGCCACGGTGAGGCCGGGGCCGAAGGCGAGGGAGACGACGAGGTCGCCCGCCGCCACGGCTTCGTCGGCCAGCATCGCGGCCCAGACGTGGGGGATCGTCACCGACGACATGTTGCCGCGCGCGTAGAGGACGTCCTGGCTGTGGCGGACGGCCGCGTCGGGCAGGCCGAGCGCCTCGGCGGCGCTCTCGATCACGCGCGGCCCGCCGGGGTGCACCGCCCACCACGCCACGTCCTCGACCCCCAGGCCGTGCGGCGCGAGGAGCTGCTCGACGGCCGACGCCAGGTTCGCCCCGATGTGGCGGGGTACGTCGCGGCTGAGCGTCATGCGGAAGTAGGCGTCGGCCACGCGCCACGTCATCGCCTCGGCCGTCTCGGGGAGCAGGACCTCGGCGTGGTCGAGGAAGGCGAGGGCGCGGGTGCCGGGCGCGGGCGGCTCCGCCGTCACGTCCACGCGCGCGGCGCCGTCGGCGAAGAGGGTCTGCGTGACGAGTTGCTCGACGTCGGTGGCGGCCGGGTCGTGGTGGAGCGTGCACAGCTCTACGAGGAAGAGGGCCGCGCGGGCGCCGGTGACATCGTCACCCGCCGGTCCGGCCGCCGCCCGGGCGCGCACGGCCCTGCTGAGCGAGGGCAGGCAGTCGGCGGCGAGGGCGACGGCGGGGAGGGCGGCGTAGCAGCCCATGTGCCCGAGGTGGAGGAGCCTCGTCCCGGCCGTCCACCCCTTCTCGACGGCGAGGCGCTGGACGGCGGTGGGGCTGTCGTAGCCCGTGCACGAGACCTGCACGAGGAGGCCGGGGGCCTCGACGTCGTCGGCGAAGGCGTCGCGGGCGAGGGCGAGGGCGGTCTCAGCGAAGATCTCCGTGCGCGCCTCGAGGGAGGGGCGGTACCACGGGGCCTCCGCCGCGTCGGCCGCTGGTGCCTGCCCGTCGCCCGCCGGCGGCGCGGCGTGGAGACGCATCCGGTCCCAGTCCTGGTGGGTGTAGTCGTCGAGGCAGGTCGTCCGAGCGCCGATGTTGGCGGTGCGGGCGAGGACGTCGCAGAAGCGGAGGGCGCGGCCGAGGCCGGGGACGGGGCGGGTCTCGGCCACGCGCCGGAGGCACGCCTTCATCCAGGCGATCCCCTCCTCCTGAGGCACGGAGTGGCCGAATGCGAGGGGGCGGGCGGTGACGTAGGCGCGGGGGGACACGGCGCGGAGAAGGGCGGGGCGGAAGTGCGCGGGTCCGTTACAGCCGCTCCTCAGGGAGGCGGTTCCGAGGAGCCTGGGTGATCGCCCGCCCCCCACCATTTCCAGAGGCTCCCGGAGTGACCACCGCGGAGCAGCTTTCCCCCGTCACTCGAGTGCCTACGTCGCGCCCGTTACCCCCTGAAACCTGCGGATTTCCCTCACGATCAAAGATGTGTTCATAATATGAAAACCGGGCTTGACCTGCGCAATTCACTCCACGCCGGCACCTCGCCCCCTACCTTCGGGCCTTCGCTCGGACGTTCGGCCGCCGCGCCGCGCGGGCTCGCGGCGGCCCTGCGGCATCCCCGATCCGATGAAGAAACGTGTGGCCCCCTTTAAGCCGCTTCGGGAGCTACCGATACCGCCCTTGAGCCTCCACCTTCCTTCCCCCTTACCCCCCATGAAGAAGATCCTCACCCTCGCCGCCTGCGCGGCCCTCCTCACCGGCTGTGACTTCGTCGGCTCCGACGTGGAACCCGCCGCGTTCTCCAACCTCATCCTCACGGACTCCCCGCTCCCGCGTGACGAGGACGGCTCCCGGCCCGACATCTACGTCGAGATCCAGGACGTCGGCGGCCGCGCCGTCGTCAAGGCCGACCAGGTCTTCGAGGACGCCGAGGCGACCTCCTTCCCGCTCACCGTGGCGGGCAGCGGCGCGCTCGTCGGCACCGCGCGCAGCTACTACGTCGTCGTGATGGACCGCGACGAGGACGGCAGCTACGACCTCATCGGGATCAGCAAGCCGTTCACGGCCGAGGCGCTCCGCACCAGCACGGAGCCGGTCTTCGAGGTCACGAACGAGCAGGGCAACCTCCGCGCCGAGCTCACGCTCGCGCGCTGAGCGGCGCCACCGCCCCCTCGGGACCAGCGAGCCACCCGGCATCCGTCGGGTGGCTCGCTGCGTTCTGGTGGCTCGGGGCCCTACCGAACGAAGATGCGCCGGACGCTGGCCCCCGCGGCGTCGCGGTCGAGCGTCCAGTTGAACCCCTGCTCGGCGCCCGGCCCCACGTCCTGCACGGGCACCTGCACCTCCCCGATCCGCTGGTTCGCCCCGTCGTAGAGCGCGATCACGACCTCCACGCTCCGCGCCTCGTCGCCCTCGTTGACGACGACGCCCCGGACGGCGCGCGAGCCGTCCTCCTCCTGCACGAGCCGGAGGTTCTCGACGACCACGGCCTCGGCCGCCGCGTCGGGGGGCGGCGCCTCGCCGGTGCAGCCGGCCAGCGGCGCCACCGGCAGCGTCAGGAGGAGGGAGAGGAGACGGGGGGACATGGCTGGACCGCACTGCGGGCGCGACGAGGGGAGGGCCGTGAACGAAGGAGCAGGTCCCCCGGTTCGCGCTCAGCCGCCGAGCGGGGTGAGGTCGCGGACCGCAAAGCCCAGCTCCTCGTCGGCCACCATGGTCTCGTAGTCCACGTAGGCCTCGGCGGGGTAGCCGAGAGCGGCATCGTAGGTGACGCGGACGGACGCGGCGCCGCGGTCGAACGCCTCGGCGAGCGTCTCGAAGAGGGCGTCCACCGTGGCGAAGCGGGGATCCGCCGGGTCCATCGCCCGACCCTGGAAGAGCGCCTCCACCACGACGCCGTCGCGGACGGTGAGGGCGAACGGCCCGCGCGCCTCCTCGGGGCAGAAGCACGTGACCTGGTAGACGAAGCGGTAGTCGTCGAGGCCGGCGGCCTCCCAGCGGGCGCGGGCGGCGTCGAGCGCCGCGCGCGTGGTGTCGCCCGGTGCGGGGGGGCCGTCGGGGCCGGCGACGGCTCGCGGGGACGTGCAGCCCGAGAGGAGCGGCGTGAGGAGAACGCCGGTGAGCAGGGAGGCGGCGAGGGCGAGGCGGAGCATGGGCGACGGAGGTGGAGTGGTTGCCGCTTCAACGCGCCGCCGCCCGGATTATGCGCGTGCTCAGCCGAGGTCGGCGAGGTTGGCCCGCAGCTTCTCCAGCTCGGCCCGCGCGTCGGCGGCCTTCTGGCGCTCCTTCGCCACGACCTCCTCGGGCGCGCGGCTGACGAACTGCGCGTTGGCCAGCTTGGCCTCGACGCCGCGGAGGAACCCCTCCTTCTGCGCGATCTCCTTGCCCAGCCGCTCCCGCTCGACGGCGAGGTCGATCATGCCGGCCAGCGGGACGAACACCTCGTGCCCCTCCACCACCACGGCCGCCGAGGCCGGCGGCTTCTCCAGCCCCACGTCCACCCACAGGTTCTCGACGCCCGCGAGGCGCTGCACGTAGTCGCGGTGGGTCTCGACGAGCGCGGCGAGCTCGCGCGCGCCCTCGCCGTGGCCCGTGGGGGAGACCGAGATGGCGGCGGCGATGCGCTTCGACGGCGCCACGCTGTACTGGCTGCGGACGGACCGGATGCCGGAGATCATCGCCTGGAGGAGGCGGAAGAGCTCGGCGGCCTCGGGGTCGGTGGCCGCGTCGTCGGGCGCGGGCCAGGCGGCGACGATGAGGGCGTCGCCATCCGCCCGCGGGCGGAGGCGGTGCCAGAGCGCCTCGGTGATGAACGGCATGAACGGGTGGAGCAGCCGGAGGATCGCCTCGTACACCTCGACGGCCAGCGCGAGCGCCTCCTCGCCCATCGCCTCGCCCGGCGCGGGCTTGATGAGCTCGAGGTACCAGTCGCAGTAGTCGCCCCAGGCGAAGTCGTAGATGAGCCCGGCGGCCTCGTTGAGGCGGTAGCGGCCCGCGGCCTCGTCCACGGCGTGGATCGTCTCGTCGAGCCGCGTGAGGATCCAGCGCTCGACCAGCTCCAGCTCGTCGAACGACCGCGCACGGCGGTAGTCGCGGCCCTCCTCCATGAACCGGCCGAAGACGTTGAAGGCGTTC
>DATGQT010000179.1:0-6448 GCA_035304085.1 Rubricoccaceae bacterium | reverse complement strand
GGCCGAACATCGGCCCGACCGGCCCGCCGCGATAGACGAGGTAGGTGATGGGGGCGACGAGGAGGACGCGGGCGAGGCTGAGCGCGTTGGCCACGGTCCAGAACCGCCCCATCTCCGGGAACGACGGGCGGGGCGGTATGGGCACGGGGGGGAGCATCCGGGATGGAAGTTAGGAGATAGGGCGAGGAAGGGGTGGAGGGATGGAAAGGGTGGAGGGGATGGGGGGAACTTCTCCCGCGCTCCCAGCCCCATCGTCCACCTTGCTCTTCGCCGTCTTCGCCGCCGCCCTCGCCGTGCAGCTCCTCTACTGGGCCGTGCTCGGCGTCGGCTTCTCACGCGTCCGGGAGCGACAGCCGGAGGACGAAGGCCCGCCGCCCGACCTCCCGCTCGCGGTCGTCGTCGCGGCGCGGGACGAGCGTGCCAACCTGCCGGCCCTCCTCGACGCGCTGGAGCGCCAGGCTCTCCCCCCCGCCGAGGTCGTCGTCGCCGACGACGGCTCTCGGGACGCGACGGCGGCGCTCGTCGAGGCGCGCGCGGCGGCGTGGGCCGCGGCGGGCGGCCCCGTGCTCCGGCTCGTGCGGATCGCCGAGGGCGAGGCCGAGGCGGCGGGGCTCCCGCGCAAGAAGTACGCCCTCACCCGCGCCATCGCCGCCGCCACCCCGGACCGCCTCCTCTTCACCGACGCCGACTGCGTCCCGCCGCCGTGCTGGACGGCCGCCCTCGCCCGCCACGCCGCGCAGGAGGGCGAGGACTCCGGCGCCGTGCTCGTCGGGTACGGGCCCTACGCCGCGCGGCCGGGGCTGCTCAACGCGCTCGTCCGCTACGAGACCCTCGTGACGGCGCTGATGACGGCGGCGGCCGTGGGCTGGGGGCGGGCGTACATGGCCGTCGGCCGCAACCTCTCGTACCCCCGCACGCTGTTCGACCGGCTCGGCGGCTTCGCCCACTCGGCCCGCTCACTCTCGGGCGACGACGACCTCCTCGTGCAGGAGGTGGCGCGGACGGGCGCCGCGCCCGTCCGCTACGTGCTCGACCCCGCCTCGTTCGTGCCGAGCGCGGCGCCGGCGACGTTCGGGGCGTGGCTGCGGCAGAAGCGGCGGCACGCCTCGGGCGGGCGGCACTACCGGCCGGCGGCGCAGGTGCACCTCCTCTTCTTCCACGCGTCCAACCTCCTCGTGTGGCTCGGCGCGCCGGTGCTCTGGCTCGCGGCGGGGACGCCCTGGGGCGCGGGGTTCCTCGCCGCCCGCTTCCTCGTGCAGCGGGCCGCGCTGCGGCCGGCCGAGGAGGCCTTCGGCGCGCGCGACCTCACGCTGGCGCAGCCGCTCCTCGACCTCCTCTACCTCCTCCACAACACGCTCGTCGCCCCGCTGGGGGTGCTGCTCAAGCCGCGCCGCTGGTAGGGGCGATCGCCGACGGACGACCGTCCGCCGTCATCCTGGCGGTCAGCGCACCGCGCGCCCGGTGATGAAGTCGTAGACGTTCGGGGCGCGGGAGTCCACCTTCCCGCCGCCCTGGTCCGCGCTCGCCTCGCGGCCGACGGACATGAAGCGGCCCACGTCGCCGGCGGGATCGTGCGCGCCGACGAGGAGGGTGATGCCGGCCCCGCGCGGGACGTCCGCCACGACGAAGCGCGGGAGGGCGAAGGAGAGGGCGCCGGCGTCGGGGACGAACGCGGTGCCCTGCCCGGGCGCCACCTCCCCGAGCACGCGGCCGTTGGCGTCCTCGACCACGAGCCCGTCGCCGAGGAAGATCACGTACTCGTAGCCCTCCCCCTGCGGGAAGTCGTAGCGCGCGTTGCGCCCGACGCTCCGCGCCCCGCCCGGCTCGGTGTCGATGGCGAGGGCGGCGAAGGTGGGCTGGAAGCCCAGGGAGTCCGGCGGCACGAGCCGGACGAACTCGACGCGGAAGTACGTCGTGGAGTCGTCCTCGGTGACTTCGAGGTAGGTGGCGTCGAGGACGCCGGGGGGGAAGCCCTGGGGGTAGACGAACGTGTTGGTCGAGCCCCAGTCGTCGCCGTCGGGGTCGGTCTGGGTGAGGGTGGGGACGGCGGTGGGGTTGTAGCGGAGGATCTGGTCGGCGGTGAGGCGGCGCCGCGCCTCGGCCCGCGCCATCACGGGGTAGCGCTCCTGGAGCTGCGGCTGCACCCAGGCGAACCCGTCCCACCACGCCGGGTCGGGCGTCGGGTAGCGCGCGTCGGCCTCGGCGTCCTCGCCGTCGACCTCGACGCCGTCGGGGGTGAGGCGGACGGTGAGCGGCGCGGCGGCGACGGCGAGGGTGTCGCCCTGCATCCGCGTCACGGGCACGGCCTCCTCCTGCCCGAAGGCGCGCACGCGCACGGCGGCGCCCTCGGGGAGCGCCCCCTCCGGCGCCAGCCGCACCTCCAGGCTGCGCTCCGACTGCTCCATCGTGACGCCCACCCAGCCCTCGCCCAGGCGGAAGCGCGTCGTGGTCTCGCCCCACGCCGCCGGCAGGCGCGGCTCGAGCACGACCGTGTCCGGCCGGGCGTAGTGGATGCCGGCGAGGTCGCGGTAAGCGTTCTCGATCAGCTGCGCGAGGCTCCACGGCTGCACCGGCGCCCCGCCGACGGCCGGCGGCGCGTCCTCCGTGCGCGGGTGGGCGTCGAGCACGTCCGGGACGGCGCCGACGACGCCGCGCTCGACGACGAGCCGGGCTTCGTTCTCCAGCAGCTCGTACGCCTTCGCCGCCGCGCCCGTCTCGGCCATGATCCGGACGAGCGGGCCGTTGAGCCAGGTCCAGACCGGCCCGTTGAAGCGGGCGTCGTCGGGGCTGTAGTAGGCGGGGGCGGTGAGGAACGGGTGGAAGAGGGTGTCGGCCTGCGGGCGCGTGGCGACGCCCCAGGGGTAGGCGAGGCGCTCGGCGAGGGCGCGCGTGAGGCGGGCCTTCTGCTCGGGCGGGAGGTCCAGCCGGGCGAGGGCGAGGAGGGCGTTGGGGCGGACCACCGCGCTCGGCGCCCCGCGCCGGTCGAACCCGTCCACGACGCGGTCGCCGGCGACGAAGCGGGCGGGGAAGCGGTGGAGGAGGGCGTCGGCGCTGTCGGCGTACCACGCGGCCGTCTCGCGGCGGGCCACGCCCATGAGCGTCGCGAAGTCGGTGAGGGTGCGGAGGGCCTCGTAGAGGGCGCCCTGCCCCTCGACGGGCACGCCGCCGCGCGGGGTGGCGACGCCCTCACGGCGGGCCGGGCTCTGCATCCACGTCTGGCCGTCCTGCGCGAGGAGGAAGCCCTCCGTCGAGACCTGCCGGCCGTAGCGGCGGCTGTCCTGGTAGAGCCCGCGCATGGCGAAGACGCTCTTGAACCAGAAGTTCGGCTCGCCCTGGACGAGCGAGCGGTCGCCGGTGGCGCGGACGTAGCGGCCGGCGGCGGCGAGGTAGAGCGGCGTCGCGTCGGCCGTCGTGAACGCGGCCTCGCCGCCGGGGCGGACGAGGTTCGGGGCGCGGCCGAGGACGTCGACGCGCTCGTCGAAGAGCTGGGCGCGGCCGTAGGTGGTGAGGAGCGCGCGCGCGGCCTCCCAGCCGCCCGTGAGGAGGAGGGCGTCGAGGGCGGCCAGCCCGCTCCGCCCCGGCGGCGGCTCGGCGCCGGGGACGCCGGGGACGACGTAGGTGCCGGCGGAGTCCGTCACCGTCAGGGCGTCGAGGGTGAGGAGGGCCCACTGGAGCGCCTCGTCGAAGGCGTCGTCCTGGGTGTCGAGGGGGGTGCGGTCGAGGAGGGCGGCGAGGCGCTCGCCCCGCCGCTCCATGAGCGCCCCGGCGTCGCGGAGGGCGAGGGCGGCGAGGGAGTCGGCCGCCTCGGGCGTGTCGGCGGTGGCGACGACGAGGCGGCCGGGCGTGGGGAAGGCCACCTCGCCGAGGGTGAGGGCGAGGCGGCGCCCGGCCTCGGGCCGCACCTCCTGCGCCCCCGTCCGCGCCGTGCCGCCCTCGGCGCGGACGGCCAGCCAGACGGGCCGCGGGTCGCCCTCGCGCGGGGCGAGGTAGTTGCCGCGCGCGATGAGGAGCGTCCCCCCGCGCGCCTCCACCCGGTAGTCGCTCGCCCCGTCCCGGTCGCTCACGACGGGCCGGAAGCCGACGACGCCGGCGGAGTCCGGCACCTCGACCACCAGCGCCCCGCGCCCTTCGAGGAGAGCGACCCGCTCCACGAGGCGCGTCGGCTCGACGCCGCGGATGCTGTTGAAGAGGCGACCGACGAAGCCGGAGGTGTCCTCCTGGACGTACGTGCGCACGGCGTAGTCGGGCCGGGCGACGCCGCGCGTGCGGTCGTCGGGCTCGAGGGCGGTCGAGTCGCGGTGGCTCCACCAGCGCCAGCCGTCGAGCACGCGGTAGCCGCCGGCGACGAAGCCCATGGCGGGGTCGTCCTGCGGCGCGGCGAGGGCGTCGTAGAGGTAGGCCCCGGCCTTGTCGGAGAAGAAGAAGGCGCGGCGGACGTCGAGGGTGTCGCCCTCTCCGGGCGCCTCGACCGCCACCGCGAGGGCGGCCAGCGCCTCGGGCCCCTCCGCCGCCAGCCGCCCCTCGACCTCTTCGTCGCAGCCGCTGCAGCCCCCGAGGAGGCCCCCCCCGAGGAGGGCGAGCGCGCACAGGACGGGGCGGAGCGAACGGGGCATAGAGGGGCGGTGACAGCGACGTGGCAGCACGGAAAGCGAGAACCGCCCCTCTCGGTTCCGCCCCTCCCGCATTTCACGCCCCGATGTCGCGGGGGCGCGCCCTCACTCGTCCAGCCCCCTCGGCCGCACGTCCCCCGGCGCGGCCGGGCGGAAGACGACGGCCGTGCGCGCGGGGACCTCGTTGCTGTACGTGGCGCCGCCGTCCTCGAAGAGCGTGATGAGGAGGGAGGGGATCGCACCGACCTCGCCGCGGGTGGCGAACACCGGCACGAGCGGCTCGACGGGCGGCGTCCGCTCGACCCGCTGCGGCGACGCGCCCCCGTTCGCCATGACGACGAGGCGGCGGTCGCCCTTCCCGCACGCGAACGCGAGCAGCCCGGCGGCCTCGTCGGCCGCGAGGACCTCGGCCTCGCCGCTCCCGAGGCAGGCGCGCACCCGCTCGGCCCACAGCCGGTGCGCGGGGTCCTCGGGCGCTGCGACGGTGCCGGCGAGGAGGCCGTAGAGGAGGAGCAGGAGACGCATCGGCGGGCGGGCGTGGGGCAGGCTCTAACGCCGCTACCCCCGCGTTATTCCCCGCGCTCCTCCCACCCCTCGATGAGCGCGATGACGGCGTCGGCGATCTCGCCCTGCTCGACGGTGCCGACGACCTCGCCGCGCTTGAAGAGGTGGGCGCGCCCGCGCCCGAGGCTCACGCCGAGGTCGGCGCCGGCCGCCTCGCCGGGGCCGTTGACGGCGCACCCCATCAGCGCCACGTTGAGGTCCTTCGTGAACTTCTTCCGGTCCACGGCCGCCTCCACCTCCTCGACCACCGAGAACAGGTCGCCCGCGAGCCGCCCGCACGTAGGGCACGCGATGACGTTGACGCCGGGGCGCCCGAGCCGCAGGCTCTTGAGGATGGCGTGGCCCACCTCGACCTCGTTCACGGAGTCGGCCGCGAGGCTGACGCGGATGGTGTCGCCGATGCCGTCGGCCAGCAGGCTCCCGATGCCGATGGCGCTCTTGATGGTGCCGGTGCGGACGGAGCCGGACTCGGTGACGCCGAGGTGCAGCGGGTAGTCCGTCCGCTCGGCCAGCAGGCGGTAGGCCTGGATCATGAAGAAGACGTCGGAGTGCTTCACCGAGATCACGACGTCCTCGAACCCCTCGCGCGCGCACACCTCGACGTGGCGCATGGCGCTCTCGTAGAGCGCCTCGGGCTGGGGGTAGCCGTACTTGTCGAGGATGTCCTTCTCGAGCGAGCCCGAGTTGACCCCGATGCGGATGGGGAGCCCCTTCGCCTTCGCCGCGAGCAGCACCTCCCGCTCCCACTCCGGCTTCCCGATGTTGCCGGGGTTGATGCGCACCTTCGCCACGCCGGCCTCGATGGCCTTGAGGGCGTACTGGTAGTTGAAGTGGATGTCGGCGACGACGGGGACGGGGCTGCCGGCGACGACCTCGGGGAGGGCGTCGGCGTCCTCGGGGCGCGGCACGGCCACGCGCACGATGTCGGCCCCCGCCTCGGCCAGCCGCCGGACCTCGGCCACGCAGCTCTCGACGTCGTGCGTCTTGCCCGTCGTCATGGACTGGACCGAGATCGGCGCGCCGCCGCCGACGAGGACGCCGCCGACGTCGACCTGGCGGCTCTTGCGGCGCGGGCGCTCGACGGCGCGGACGGCGGTGGTCGTGGAACCCGGGCGCGGGTCGGTGGGCTGCTGCTCCATCGGGGTGGGTGCGTTTGCGGGCGTCATACCCCCCGCGCGCCGGGGGGTTGAGAAGCCGGAATCAATTTCGGCTCAGGAGCGGCGGCGGTCGAACGTCCGCTGCTGCGCCGTCCCCGGCGGCACGCTCCACGGGTC
>DATGQT010000178.1:0-17232 GCA_035304085.1 Rubricoccaceae bacterium | reverse complement strand
TGGTGCGATACCGACTTCCGCAAGGCCGGCAGCGCCCGGCTCTCGGCCGGGGCGCTCGCGGACGAGGTCCTCCGCGTGGCCGGGGGCGACGAGCCCATCCGGTTCTGCGTCCTCACCGGCGGCGAGCCGCTCCTCCAGGCCGACGCCGCCCTCGTCGGCGCCCTCCACGAGGCCGGCTGCTTCGTCGCCGTCGAGACCAACGGCACCGTCGCCCTCGCCGACGCCTTCGGCGCGGACGAGGCCGCTTGGCCCGACTGGGTCGTGTGCAGCCCGAAGCTGCCCGAGGAGCGTCTGAAGCTGGAGGCCATGGACGAGCTGAAGCTGGTGGTGCCGGACTACCGGCCCGAGGCCTACGCCCGCTTCGCGGAGCGCCTGCGCGCGCACCGGCTCGGCGGCGCGCCCGTCCGCTTCCGCTGGCTCCAGCCCGAGGACGGCCCGCGCCGCGCCGAGGCGACGCGCCTCGCCGTGGACCTCGCCCTCGCGCACCCCGGCTGGCGCGTGAGCGTGCAGACGCACAAGGTGCTCGGCGTGGACTGACGCTGGGGGCAGAAGCCGTGGCGCCGGCCGAGGCCACCACACCCCGGCCGGCGCCTGCACCACCCGCACCGCGCTCAACACAGCATCACACCGCGCGGGCGGGTGTACCGCATCCCGTCCTACCCCGCGCGACCGACCGTCACGGGGAAGGGTGGGCTGGTCGGTCGGGGAGCGGTGGCGCGTGGGCGCGGGACGCGGCGGGGGCTGCCCCGCGCGACCCTCGCGTCTCGGCTTCCGCCAGCCGGGCCTCCACGTCGGTGCGGGAGGCGACGTTCAGCTTCGCCAGCACCTGCTCGGTGTGGCGGCGCGCGGTGGACGGGCTGATAGAGAGGGTCGCGGCGATCTCGGCGTTGGTCCGCCGCGCGGCCAGGAGCCGGGCCACGCGCGTCTCCTGGCGCGTGAGCCCGAACCGCGCCCGGAGCGCCTCGTCGGACGGCCGTGCGGGGCCGGCCCCATCGACCGCGGCGGGGATCAGCCGGGCCGCCACGCGGGGGCTGATCCAGGGCTCGCCGGTCAGCGCCACCCAGGCCGCCTCGAAGAGCACCTCCACGTCGTCCCGCCCGATGCTGGAGGCGGCACCCGTGCCGGGCCGTAGGTCGGCGGCGAGGTGGGCAGCGAGGCGGAGATGGTCCGTGCGCGTGGTCGCCTGCGCCGCCGCCACAGATCCCGCGCCGTGGCGGTCGAGGCGCCCCTCTCGCCGCGGCGCCGAGGCGGTGGGGCGCACGTGGGCGGCCGGAAAGGAAGTGGGAGCCGGGAGGCCGGACATGAGGAGGAGGGGGCTGCGAGCGGCGGTAGTGACGTGGCCTCATGCTAACGGTCGGAAGGGCGTCATCGTATCGTGTGATCACACGATCCTGCTCCTCCTCGTCCCGCCGCCCGCACGGGGCTCAGGCCTGCGCGGCGCCCCCGGCGTCCACGAGCCGCTCGCGGACGGCCTTCGCCACGGCGGCGCTGCCGGTGTGCACGTGGAGCTTCTCGTAGATGTGCTGGACGTGCGTGTTGACCGTGCTCGGGCTGACGAAGAGGCGCTCGGCGATCTCCTTCTGCGTGTGCCCGGCCACCATCTCGCGGAGCACGTCGCGCTCGCGCTCGGTGAGCCCGTAGTCCGGCGACGGCCGCGGCCGGTCGAACGCGGCGAGCACCTTCCGCGCGACGGGCCCCGGCATCAGCATGCCGCCGTCGCGGGCGGCCTCGACCGCCGCCGCGAGCTGGTCGGGGTCGGCGTTCTTGAGGAGGTAGCCCGAGGCGCCCGCCCCGAGGGCGGCGTAGATCGTCTCGGCGTCGTCGCGGATGGTGAGCATGACGACGCGCGTCCCGGGGAGGCGCGCCTTGAGGGCGCCGAGGCCGTCGAGCCCGCTCATGCCGGGGAGGTTGACGTCGAGGAGGAGGACGTCGGGCCGGTCCGTGTCGGCGGCCCGCTCGCGCACCGCGGCCCACGCGAGGGCGTCCTCGACGCTCCCGAAGACCTCGCGCACGTCGGCGGCGGGGGCGAGCGCCGCCTGGAGCGCGGCGCGGTACGCCTCGTCGTCCTCGACGATCCAGACGGAGGGGGGCGGCGGCGAGGGCATCGGGGCGGAAGGCGGGTTCGAGAGGGGAGGATAGCGCCTCGGACGGCGAGCCGGATCGTGTGATCACCCGAGGCGGACGCCGAAGCGGACGGTGGTGCCGCGCCCGGGCGCGCTCTCGACGTGGAGGTCGCCCCCGAGCGCCTCGGCGCGCGTGCGCATCGTCGCCATCCCGCGCCCGCGCGTAGCTGCGGCGGGGTCGAACCCCGGCCCGGCGTCGGCCACCTCGACGGCGAGGCGCCCGCCCTCGTAGGCCACGCGTACGCCGACACAGCCGTCGCTGCCGTGCTTGACGGCGTTGTGGAGGGCCTCCCGGAAGAGGAGGTAGAGGTGGCGGCGCGCCTCCATCCCTACGGCCACCTGTGGGAGCAGGTCGGGGCGGTCGAAGGTGTGGGGCCGCCCGCGCAGCATCGTCTCGGCGGCCTGCTCCATCCGCGCGACGAGGGCGGGGAGGTCGTCGTGGCCGGCGTCGACGAACCAGACGGCGTCGCGGAGGTCGTCGACCACGCCGCGCGCCGCCTGCGCCAGCGCGGCGAGCCGCTCGCGCTCCGCCTCCGGCAGCGCCGCGCTCCGCCCGGCCAGCGCGAGGTGGAGCGCGACGGCGCCGACCTTGCTGCCGATGTCGTCGTGGAGGTCGTCGGCGATGCGGCGGCGCGTCTGCTCGAGGCGGACGAGCTGGCGGATGCGGTACTGGTACCCGCCCGCGACGACGCCGAGGACGGCCGCCCCCACGAGCGCCCAGAACCACCACGCCCGCCAGAACGGCGGGCGGATCACGAAGGCGAGCGCGGTCGTCTCCCGGCTCCAGTAGCCGTCGGCGTTCGTCGCGACCACCTCGAGCGTGTAGCGGCCCGGCGCGAGGAACGGGTAGCGCACCTCCGCGCGGCTCCCCAGGTGCTGCCACGCGGCGCCGGCGCCGAGGCGGACGCGGTAGCGGTTCTTCGACGGGTCGCGGAGGTCGAGCGCGGCGAACTCGAAGGCGAGGTCGTTCCGGTTGTACGGGAGCCGGACAGGACGGAGGCCGTCGCCCTCGCGGACGAGCGGGGCCGGCTCCCCGTCCACCAGGAGCCGCGTGAGGACGACGCGGGGGGCCGTCGTGTCCACGCGGACGGCGGTGGGGTGGAAGACGTTGAACCCGCCCGCGCCGCCGAGGAGGACCTCGCCGGCGGCCGTTCGCCCGCGCGCGTGGAAGTAGAACTCGCTGCCCTGGAGTCCATCGGCCTCGGTGAACGTCGTGATCGCCTCGCGGGCGGGGTCGAGGCGGGCGAGCCCGTCGCTCGTGCTCATCCACACGTAGCCGTCGTGGACGAAGACGGCGCCGACGGCGTCGGCAGGCAGGCCGTCGGCGCGCGTGTAGCGCCGGCAGGTGCCGGCGCGGCGGTCGTAGCGGAGGAGCCCCTCGTCGTAGGTCCCGAGCCAGAGCACCGAGCCGGGGCCGGCGGCGAGCGCGACGACGCGGTCACTGATCCGGCACCCGTCGCCGCGCGCCTCGACGCGCCGGACGCCCCCCGTCGCCACGTCGAGGCGGGCCAGCCCGCCGCCGTTGGTGCCCACCCAGAGCACGCCGGGCTCGTCGGCCGCCTCCAGCGCCGTCCACACGTCGCCGTGGGGGAGGCGGGCGCCGGGCGGCCCCGCCGTCGTGAACCGGCGTCGGACGGCGCCGCGGGCGGGGTCGAACTCGGCGAGCCCACCCGCCGACGTCGCCACCCACAGCACGCCTGGCCGCGACGGCGCCTCGTAGATCTGCTTGACGTAGCCCGACGAGCCGGGTGCGAGGGGGAGGGCCTCGGCGGCGCCCGTGGCGCGGTCGAAGCGGAAGAGCGCCTCCTGCGTCAGTCCGCCCAGCCAGAGCCGCCCCGCGCGGTCCTCGTGGATGGCGAAGACGACGTTGAGGGGGTGGTCCGGCGCCGTGAAGTAGGCGCGGACGGCGCCCGTCCGCCGGTCGAGCCGGTTGAGGCCGCCGCGCACCGTCCCCACCCAGAGCACGCCCGGCTCCGACGGCGCCTCGTGGAGCGCCATCACGCCGCTGCCCGTCAGGCCGCCCCGTCGCTGGGCCGGGTCGCTGAGTATGGGGGTGAAGGGCGGCCCCGCCGCGTCGGCGCGGTAGAGCCCCTGCACCGTGCCCATCCACAGCAGCCCCGCCGCGTCCTCGGTCAGTGCGAGGACGTCGGCGCGGGCGAGCGCGGGGTCGGCCGCGGCCGGTGTCGCCCGGCCCGTGCGCGTGTCGAAGGCGAGGAGGCCCTGCCCCCGCGTGCCCACCCACAGCACGCCCGGCTGCGCCCGCGAGGCGGCGAGGGCGGAGAGCTGCGCGCCCGGTCGGAACGGCGTGGTGCGGCCCGTGGCCGCCTCGACCCGGTAGAGGGCGCCGCCGGCCGTCGCGGCCCACACGGCGCCGCCGGCCGCCGCCAGCGCCGTCACGTGGCCCTCGGGGCCGGGCGCGAGGGGAACGGCCGTGAGCGCGCCGCTGCGGGTGTCGAGCCGCGCCAGCCCGCGCGTCGTCCCGGCCCAGAGCACGCCCGGCGCCGGCTCGAGGAGCGCGCGCACGGTGGCCCGTGGGTCGAGGCCGCGCACGCGCTCGAAGCCGCGCGCGCCCGGTGTCAGACGAGCGAGTCCGCCGCCCGTCGTCCCGACCCAGAGCGTGCCGCCGTGGTCGGTGAGGAGCGCACCGACGGAGTCGGAGGGGAGGGCGGCCGGGGCGGCGACGTGATGGGTGAAGCGCCCGGTGCGGGGGTCGTAGCGGGCCAGCCCGCCCGCCTGGGTGCCGATCCACATCCCGCCGGGCACGGCCACGTCGGGCGCGAGGGCGAGGGCGTAGAGGTCCGGCAGCCCGCTGCTCGTCGTGCTGTCGCGCGGTGGGGCGGCGCGGCCGAAGGAGGGGGTACGCACGCCGTCGTAGCGGTAGAGCCCCCCCTGTGTGCCGGCCCAGAGGAACCCCGCCGCATCGCGGGCGACGGCCAGTACGCTGTAGCCTGCATGGCCTCCCTCACCCTCGATGTGCGCGAAGGCAAGGGGCCTTGGCTGCGCGTAGGCGAGCGGTGCTGTAACGAAGAGGGCGAAGAGGAGGCCGGGGAGGCGCATCGGGGCCGGCGCCGGGGGAGGACGACCGCTCCTCCCGACGCCGGACGGAAGCTACCTGCCGGAGGGGGATCTGTAAGCGGCAGGTAGGGAGACCACAGCACGCTTCCGCCACTCGTCTCTGTGCGATGAGGTGCGGCCCCGACCCTGCTACAGCCGCGGACACTGCTACGACAGCGCCCCACAAGGCCAGTCTGCGATCATCGCTTTGTCCTGGTCATCCCATATCCACCCTAACCGGAGGTGGAAGTGGTCGTCGTACCGCTCCCACGTCGTCTGGTACGTGTGCCAATCCGCTTCCACGTGCACTGTCAGGGCAGGGTCATATGGCACACCCTGGGTGCTTTGCTGTCCGTAAAGTACCCCTCTGATCTTCCCCTCAGCATCGACGTCGTTCGGATGTGGCACGCCGGTGCTATCGCTTGAGAAGAACTTCCGACCTGCCTCTGTCGTCACCAACTCGTCGATCACGGCCATGAAGGCCTCGGAATAGAAGTCCGCCCCGGCGGCGGGGACACCGGTCTCCAGTTGAATGGGCGTGGGAGCACCGGGGATCGATGGGGATCGGAGGTAGAGGGTCCCGCGGGTGAGGATGAAGTTGCCATCATGCTGTGCGGAGGTCCATTCCCGGATGCGTAACTCCAAGTTGGGGTCCCACGCCGTGCCCCATGGAAACCGTGCATCCTGCGTCTGCTGACCGATGATCTTCACCTCGTCGAACAGCGGTGGATTGCCATTAGGGCGCCTGGGTTGGTTGGGGGCCAAGACCTCGCTGGGATCCAGGACGCCACTTTCGAACTTCTCCATGAGATCGGGCTTTATGTGTGAATAATAGAGGAGGCAGATCGGTGTGGCGAGGTAGTGCCAAGGGAGGGTCCACAGCGGCTCGGGCATGGTCGGAGAGTTTGGAGGAGTTCCGGGATGGGAACTCGGAGTTGTCGGGCACGCGCTACCAGGGCGCGAGGGCTTTGGGAGATGATACGATGCAGATCCGTTTCACCAACTCATGCGATTACATGATGCTGAAGCAGCAAGCCGCGCATTACGATGCACCCCGAGCAGGTGCCGGCCGGCCGGCCGGATTCGTCCCGCCCTCTGCACCCACAGCCCTCACGAGGTATACGTGATGCGACCCCTCGACCGCCTCCGTCTTCCCTTCCCAGCGACCATCGCGCTTGCGCTCGCGCTGGCCGCGCCGGTTGCCGGGGCCGCGCGCGCGCAGCCCTTCCACCTCCCCCCCGTCTACCGCACCCCGCTCCACGAGACTGACGTTCTCCTGACGGTCGAACGGAACTCCGCCTCCATCGGCAGCGCTTCGCTGGCCAGTAGTACCCCGCTCGCTGCTGGCCCCGATGCGGACGCCGTGTCTGCGGAAACGCGGGTGTTCGTCTCGCGCGGGCAACTCGTGATCAGCGAGCCCGGCAAGGAGCCGTTCGTCGTGGCGATGCGGGACCTCACGCTCGGCGAGGTGTGCGCGCTCGTCCGGACACGGTACGGCGACGGCCTCCGGCTGACCACTCCAGACCCTCTCCTGCCTGCGCGTCTCCTCGACGCGTCGCCCTCGGATGACCTCACCGACGGCCCCGTCGCGCTCGTCGCCAACCCCGGCGACCCCTCGGTAGGACTTGGCTTCGGCGCGCAGTTCGCCCTCAACGACACGCCCGGCGACGACGAGAGCCTCCTGGGAGGCACCGGGTTCAACCTCGACGTGGTGGGGGTGCATCGTCTGATGAGCGGAAGCGGCGCTATCCTCGGCCTCGGACGCTTCCGGGGGCGAGGTGCGCCGTACGCGTTCGTGCAGTGGCGCCTCGGCCTCAATGCGAACCAGCAACTCGCCGTGAGCGAGGATGGCGAGGGGCCTCCCGATGGCCAGGGCCAGCTCGAGGACGCCATCCGACAGGCTGACCAGGCCGTGCTCTCCGGGCAGCTCGACCTCGTGTGGCCGCTCTTCGCCGAGACCGAGCTCTCCCTGTCTCTGAACGGCGGTGTGAGCTGGACGAAGCTCGACGCGTTCAACTTCCCGCTCATTCCGGTTCCGGATGCGCGGAGGGTAGGGCGCGACACCCTCGTCGCTGCCGAGGGCTTGTTCAATCCTGTCCTCCTAGAGGACGTGAGCAACCGACTCCGTGAGGTGCGCCCACTCGCCGACTGGGGGGCGACGGCGCTCTTCCGCTTCAACGCCGCCGACGCCGTCGCCTTCTATGCAGGTGGCGGCTTCGGCCGGAAGGAGGTGTTCCAGCGGAGGATCCACTTCGAGCGGGATGAGGATCGCCAACCCGATCCCAACTCCCTCGCAGCGGAACTGCACACCCCACCGTCAATGTTCTGGCGCGCCGTGTTCGGCGCGCGGATCGAGGGGATCGCCGACCTGCGAGCCGACGCGGTCGGCCCCTTCGATCGGAACCGTTTCCCCTCGTTGCTGCGGCTGGTCGTCTCCCGGACCTTCCCCATCGCGCGCTGAGGCGGGTACAGCAGCCCCGTCAGAGGCTCCTGCCGACGTGCGCACGGAAGGCGTCGAGGAGCGCCCGCGTCACCGGCCCCGGCGCGCCGGCCCCCACCGGCCGCCCGTCCGCCGCCACGACGGGGAGCACCTCCGACGTCGTGCTCGTGAGGAGCACCTCGTCGGCGCGCGCGAGGTCCGCCGCCGGCACCGGCCGCTCCTCGACGGGGACCCCCAGCTCCGCGCACAGCCTGAGGACGACGGCGCGCGTGACGCCCGAGAGGATGCGCGGCCCCTCCGGGTGCGTCACCACCCGCCCCCCGAAGACGGCGGCGACGTTCGTGTGGGAGCCCTCCGTCACGAGGCCGTCGCGGACGAACACGGCCTCTTCGGCGCCCGCCTCCTGCGCCGCCTGGTTCGCCAGCACGTTGGCGAGGAGCGCCGTGCTCTTGACGTCGCAGCGGGCCCACCGCTCGTCGGGCACGAGGTGCACGCCCACCCCGCGCGCCCATCGCTCCGGCGCGGCGGAGAGGGGGTAGGTACAGGCGTAGACGGTGGGCGGCGTGCCCGGCGCGGGGAACGCGTGCCGCCGGGGCGCCGCGCCGCGCGTGACCTGGAGGTAGCAGGTGCCGTCGGCGAGCCCGTTCTCCTGCGCGAGGCGGCGCGCGATCTCCGCGAACGCCGTCGCCTCGAACCCCTCGATCCGCAGCGCGCGGAGGCTCCGGCCGAGCCGCGCCACGTGCGCGTCGAGCGCGAAGGGGCGGCCCCCGTAGAACCGGACGACCTCGTAGACGCCATCGCCGAAGAGGAAGCCGCGGTCGTCGGGCGAGAGCCGCGCCGCCGCCCGCACCACGTGATTCCCGTTGAGGTGGACGACGTCGGGCGTGGCGGTCGGCGACGGTGTGGGTGAGGTGCCCGGAGGGGGACTCGAACCCCCACGGCCTCGCGGCCGGCAGATTTTGAGTCTGCTGCGTCTACCGATTCCGCCATCCGGGCAGCGGTCCGAGAAGATACGGGCGGCCCGGCCGGATGCCGGCGAAGCGTGCCGGAATCCGAGGGGGTGCCGAGCGGCCGAGGACGTCAGGAAAGCCCGGATCGGTGGTCAAACGAAGAACAGCCGCGGGCATGGTGCGTAGTGGAAGCGAGCCGTTTTTGCGGCCCCCGTCGTTCACCTACCTCGTCCCCGTGTCGCTCACCCTCCTCGCCAACCGCGCCCCCGTTCGCCGCACCGAAGACGGATGGGCCGCCGCCCTCGGCGGCCTCGCCACCGCGCTCCTCCCCGTCCTGGAGCAGCGCGGCGGCGCGTGGGTCGCGATGGGGGCGCCGGACGAGGGTGCCCCGGAGCGCCAGCCCTTCCCCGAGGAAGTGCCCCGCTTCACCATCCACCGCGTCCCGCTGAGCGAGGCGGAGGTGGAGGGCTACTACGACGGGATGGCGAACCGCGTGCTGTGGCCGATCACGCACTACCTCATCGAGCACACCGAGCCCCACCGGCTGTTCTCGGGCACGTACCGCGCCGTCAACGAGCGCTTCGCCCGCGCGGCGCTGGAGGCGGCGGGGCCGGGGGACCTCTTCTGGGTGCACGACTACCACCTCATGCTCGTCCCGGCGCTGCTGCGGCGGGCGTGCCCCGAGGCCGCCGTCGGCCACTTCTGGCACGTCCCCTGGCCGGCGCCCGAGGTCTTCCGCATCCTCCCCACCGCGCGGAGCCTTCTCGCCGGCCTCCTCGGCGCCGACCTCGTCGGGTTCCACACCGAGGGGTACGCCGAGAACTTCCGCGAGAGCGCGCGCGACCTCCTCGGGGCGCGGGTCGAGGGGGAGGCGGTCCTCTGGCAGGGGCGGCGCGTCCGCGCCGAGGCGCACCCCATCGGCATCGACGTCGGGTACTTCGGGGCGCTGGGCGCCGACGCGGAGACGGGGCGCGAGGCCCGCGCCCTCCGCGAGGGGCTCGACGTCGAGCGGCTCGTCGTGGCCGTGGACCGCCTCGACTACACGAAGGGCCTCCTCCTCCGCCTCGACGCCTTCGAGCGGTTCCTCCGCACGCACCCCGAGCAGCGCGGGCGCGTCTCCCTCCTCCAGGTCGCCACGCCCAGCCGGACGGGCATCGAGAGCTACGACCAGCTCAAGCGGGAGGTGGACGAGGCCGTCGGCCGCATCAACGGCGCCTTCGCCGAGGGCCAGTGGGTCCCCATCCACTACCGCTACCGCGCCTACCCGCAGGAGGAACTCGCCGTGCTCTACCGCGCCGCCGACGTCGCCCTCATCACGCCGCTGCGCGACGGGATGAACCTCGTCGCCCACGAGTTCGCCGCGACGAGCCAGCCGGACCGCCCCGCCGTCGTCGTCCTCTCCGAGCTCACCGGCTCGGCCGACTACCTCGACGGCGCCGTCCTCGTCAACCCCTACGACACCGAGGGGCTGCCGGAGGCGCTCCGCGAGGCGCTCGCGATGCCGCTCGAGGAGCGGCGCCGGCGGCTGTCCCGCCTCAAGGCCGCCGTCCGCCGCCTCGACGTCCACGCCTGGGCCGGCCGCTTCCTCGCGGCGCTCCACCCCGCCGGGGAACGTGCCGACGCGCCCTCCCCCGGCGGCGACGGCCACACGGTGTCGGTGCCGCGCCTCGCCTCGGTGGCGCCGTAGCCGTGGCGGCGCCCCCGCACCCCGCCCGCCCCCTCCTCTTCCTCGACTACGACGGGACCCTCGCGCCCATCGTGGCCGATCCGGAGGCGGCCCGCCCGCACCCGGGCGTGCCGGCCCTCCTCGGGCGTCTCGCCCGGCGGCACCCGCTCTGGGTCGTCACCGGCCGCGACCTCGCCGCGCTCGCGCGCCTGCTCCCGGTCGAGGTCGACGCCGTGGGGCTGCACGGGGCCGAGGAGGGGCGCCTCGGCGGCGCGACGACGCGGCCGGCGCTGGAGCGATACGCGGGGGTGCTCAGCGCGCTGAAGGCGACGGTGCCGCGCCTGCCGGGGGTCCACGTCGAGGAGAAGGGCGGCGCCTTCGCCGTGCACTACCGGCAGGCCGGGGACGAGCCGGCGGCGCGGCGCGCGCTCGAACGGTGGGCCGCCGCCGCGCCCGAGGCGCTGGAGCCGATCTGGGGCAAGAAGGTCGTCGAGCTCCGCGTGCGCGGCCTCAGCAAGGGCACCGCCGTCGCCCGCCTCGCGGCCGCCCACCCGGACCGCACCCCCGTCTACCTCGGCGACGACGTGACCGACGAGGACGCCTTCCGCGCCCTCCACGCCGCCCACCCCGACGCCGTGACGGTGAAGGTGGGCGCGGGCGAGACGGCCGCCCGCTACCGGCTCCCCGACGTGGCGGCGGCCGTGGCGTACCTGGAGGAGTTCATGGCCGAGTGATTACGTGAGGGGAAGCCGTCACGTAATCACGTCTCGCGTGGTCACGAAAAAGCCCGGCCCGCACGAGGCGGGCCGGGCGAACGGGGAGACGCGAGGGCGCCGCAGGATTACATCTGCGGGGCGGCCGTCGTGTCGTCCATCATCATCGTCGTGTCGGTCGGAGCGGGCAGCGGCTCCGGCTCCGGCAGCGGCGCGGGCTCGACGACCTCGGGCTCAGCCGGCTCGATCTCGGTCTCTTCGGCGCAGCCGGTGAGGGTGAAGCCGACGGCGAAGAGCGCACACAGCGTGGTGAGGGCAAAGAACTTCTTCATGGGTGATGGTGCCCGGAGGGCGGGTAGAAGTGGAACGACGTCCCGCAGACGGGACGGGGGGAAGCGAGCGTGCCGGCGCACCCGACACGGGGGGCGTCAACCGGCAGCACGGCGGGAAGTTGCCGCCGGTTGTGTGAAAAATCGGACGCTGGGCCGGCAGGAGTGTCCACTAAAAAGAACGCCCCGCCCTTTTCAGGGCGGGGCGCGCTGGATCCGAGGCTGTCGGGGCCTTACTGGCCGTCGCCGTCGAGTTCGGTGGCGGCCTCTTCGGCGGCCTCCTCGACGTCCCCGGCGGCCTCCTGGACCTCCTCGACGGCGGCGCCGAGCGAGTCCACCGCCGCGTCGAGCTCGGCTTCGGGGTCCATCGTGACGGTGTCCTCCTCGATCACGCCCTCGTCCTCCACGAGCTCGTCGTCGGCCGGGGGCGTCTCCACGTCGGTTTCTCCGGCGCAGCCGACGGCGAGGAAGGCGAAGAGGGCGAGGAGCAGGGTGAGCTGCTTCATGGCTGTAGCCCTTGCGGGCGGGTGGGTGATAGGTGGGTGATGGTGCCGGGGGTGAGCCGGCAACGCCTAACCTAACCCGTCAACGCCCGGGGATGTTGTGCGGGCCGCCAAATCGGGCGCGGGCACGCCTTCGCGGTCGGCCTAGGCATCCGGGTTTCGAAGGGAGTCCGCGGACACCGGGCATCCCTCCGTATAATGCCCCCTCGCCCGTCCCCGGTGCCCGTTTCCCGTCGGGCCAACCCTGCGGCTGCCGAACGCGTATGACCACGGCCGATACACGCGAACGCGGCCGAGCGGCCTTCGAGCGGCGGGCGTGGGCGGAGGCCTACGCCCGGCTGACGGACGCCGACGCGGAGGCCTCGCTCGAACCGGAGGACCTCGAGCGCCTCGCGACGGCCGCCTACCTCACCGGGAGGGACGCCGAGAGCGCCGACGGCTGGGCGCGCGCGCATCAGGCGTTCCTGAGCAGGGGGGACGTGGAGGGCGCGGTCCGGTGCGCGCTCTGGTTGGCCTTCGGGCTCCTCAACGCGGGCGAGCAGGCCCGCGCGGGTGGCTGGTTCGCCCGCGCCCGCCGGCTGCTCGACGACGGCCGGCGCGATTGCGTCGAGCGGGGCTACCTGCTCCTGGCCGAGGCGCTGCAGCACATCGGAGGGGGGGACGCCGGGCAGGCGTGCACCGCCTTCGGCGAGGCCGCCGGGATCGGCGACCGCTTCGGCGACGCGGACCTGGTCACCCTCGCCCGGCAGGGGCAGGGCCGGGCGCTGATCCGGATGGGCGCCGTCGGGGAAGGCGTGCGCCTGCTCGACGAGGCGATGGTCGCCGTCGAGGCCGGCGAGGTCTCGCCGACCGTCGCCGGGGACGTCTACTGCAGCGTGATCTCCGGGTGCCTCGAGGTCTTCGACCTCCGCCGCGCGCAGGAGTGGACGGCGGCGCTGACCCGCTGGTGCGACGCGCAGCCCGACCTGGTGCCGTACAGCGGGGAGTGCCTCGTCCGCCGCGCCGAGATCATGCTCCTCCACGGGGCGTGGGCCGACGCCGCCGAGGCGGCGCGGCGGGCGTGCGAGCGGTCGCCCCGGGCGGCGGGGGCGGCCTGCTACCAGCAGGCCGAGCTGCACCGCCTCCGCGGCGCGTTCGACGAGGCCGAGGAGGGCTACCGCCAGGCCAGCCGGCGGGGCCGGAAGCCCCAGCCCGGCCTCGCACTGCTCCGCCTGGCCCAGGGGCAGGTCGAGGCCGCGGCGGCGGCGATCCGCCGCGCGCTGGACGAGGCCGGGGAGCGCCGGACCCGGTCGAGGCTGCTCCCCGCCTACGTCGAGGTCCTCCTCGCGGCCGACGACGTCGCGGCGGCGCGCAGTGGCGCGGACGAGCTGGCGGAGATCGCCGCCGCCCTCGACGCGCCGTACCTCCGGGCCGTGTCCGCCCACGCCACGGGGGCCGTCCTCCTCGCCGAGGGCGACGCGCGCGCGGCCCTCCCCGCGCTCCGCGAGGCGTGGGCGGCCTGGCAGGCCCTCGACGCGCCCTACGAGGCCGCGCGGGTCCGCGCCCTCATCGGGCTCGCCTGCCGGCACCTCGGCGACGCCGACACGGCGGCGCTGGAGCTCGACGCCGCCGCCTGGGCCTTCCGCGAGCTCGGCGCGGCGCCGGACCTCGCCCGCGTCGAGGGGCTCATCCGCAGGGCCACGCCCGCGGTTCCAGGGGGCCTGACGCCCCGCGAGCTGGAGGTGCTCCGCCTCGTGGCCGCCGGCAAGACCAACCGCGCCGTCGCCGCCGCCCTCTTCATCAGCGAGAAGACCGTGGCGCGCCACGTGAGCAACATCTTCGGCAAGCTGGGGCTGTCCACCCGGGCGGCGGCCACCGCTTACGCCTACCGGCACGGCCTCGTATAGGAACGCCTGCATAGGATGACCCATTTCTGGCGGAGGCGCCGGTTTGGGTCGTTCTGCCGAAGCGGCGAGCCCGGCGGCGCCCGTAACGTCGTGGTCGAAGGATCTGCCGGCGGAGACGCCCTGGACCTGCCGGCCCACGGGGCCTTCCTGCGAGCGCTGCGTGCGGCGCTCGAAACCCCAAATCCGAAAGGTCACACCATGACGACCAGCACCATCGAGATCGCTGCCCGCGACGGCGGGCACGTCGAACTGACCCTGGAACAGCTCGAAGCCCTGGCCGCGCGGGTCGAGGGCCCGCTCCTGTTTCCGGGCGACGACGGCTGGGACGAGGCGGTGCGGGTCTGGAACGGCATGGCCGCCCGATCTCCCGCCCTCGTCGTCCAGCCGACCTCGGCCCGCGACGTCGCAGCGGTCGTCGGGTTCGCGCGGGACCACGGCCTGCTGCTCAGCGTCCGGGGCGGGGGGCACCACATCGCCGGGATCGCCATCGCCGAGGGCGGCCTCACGCTCGACATGGCCCGCATGCGCGGCGTCGTCGTAGACCCCGAGGCGCGCCTCGCGCACGTCGGGCCGGGGTGCCGGCTCCGGGACGTCGACCGGGCGACGCAGGCGCACGGGCTGGCGGCCGTGCTCGGCTTCATCTCCGAGACCGGCGTCGCCGGCCTGACGCTCGGCGGCGGCCTGGGCTACCTCACGCGCCGCTTCGGCTGGGGGGTCGACAACCTGGAGGCGGTCGAGATCGTCACCGCCGACGGCCGGATCGTGACCGCCAGCCGCGCCGAGCACGCGGACCTGTTCTGGGCGGTCCGCGGCGCCGGCGCCAACTTCGGCGTCGTCACCCGGTTCACGTTCCGCCTGCACGAGGTCGGCCCGACCGTCTACGGCGGGCTCATCGCGTGGCCGTTCGAGCGGGCCGACGAGGTCCTGTCGGCCTACCGGGCGCTCACCGCCGGGGCGCCCCGGGAGTTGACCACGTGGCTGGTGCTCCTCCGGGCCCCGGCCGCCCCCTTCGTGCCCGCGGCGTGGCACGGCGAGCAGGTCTGCGCGATGGCCCTCTGCTACAGCGGCGACCTGGCCGAGGTGGACGCCGTGCTCGCGCCGGTCCGCGCGCTGGGCGAGCCCGTCGTGGACCTCCTCCAGCCACGGCCCTACGTCGAGGTGCAGTCTTACCTCGACGCCACCGAGCCGGGGGGCATGCACTACTACTGGAAGACCGCGTACCTCACCGGGCTGAGCGACGGCCTCCTGACGACCGTGCGGGACCTCTTCGCCGAGTGCCCCATCCCCGGGGCGGACATCGGCTTCCTCCACCTCGGCGGCGCCCTCAACGAACGCGCCGAGGACGACGGGGCCGTCGGGAATCGGGACGCCCGCTTCGCCATCGGCGTGAAGGGGATGTGGGCGCCGGACGAGCCCGAGGCCGGGGCGTTCCGGGAGTGGGTCCGCGGGGCCGGGCAGCGGATCCGGCCCTTCTCGCTGGACCGCACCTACGTCAACTTCCAGACGGCCGACGAGTCCGAGGAGCGCATCCGGGCGACGTACGGGGCCAACTTCGACCGCCTCACCGCGGTCAAGCGGAAGTACGATCCCGACAACCTCTTCCGCTCGAACCGCAACATCGCCCCGGCGTGAGGCGGGCGCGGGAGGCGTCCAGGTCCGGTGGTTGCGCCCGTCGGCGCGGTGTGGGTTTCTTGGCACGACCCGCATCACCCCACCGCCACCATGTCGCAGATCCCGCTCGCGGGGCCCGTTCGCCACCTGCTCCTCGGCCTGCTCGTCACCCTCGTCGCCTTCCCCGCCGCCGCCCAGGCTGACGAGGAGGAGGCGGAGTGGGACGTCAGCGCCGAACACGGTCCCACCCGCACCGTCCGCTTCACGACGACGGAGGGGACGTGGATGAACCTCGACGTCAGCCCCGACGGCCGCGAGATCGTCTTCGACCTCCTCGGCGACCTCTACTTCCTCCCCATCGAGGGCGGCACGGCGCGGCGCATCACCGAAGGCCCCGCCTTCGACGTCCAGCCGCGCTTCTCGCCCGACGGCGCGCGCATCGCCTTCACCTCCGACCGCGCCGGCGGCGACAACCTCTGGGTGATGGACCGCGCCGGGAGCGATCCGGTCCAGGTCACGAAGGAGGACTTCCGCCTCGTCAACGGGCCGGCGTGGACGCCCGACGGGCAGTACCTCCTCGGCCGCAAGCACTTCACGAGCACGCGCTCCCTCGGCGCCGGCGAGGTGTGGATGTACCACGTCTCCGGCGGCGCCGGCCTCCAGCTCACCGAGCGCCGCAACGACCAGCAGGACCAGGCCAACGAGATCGCCCTCAGCCCCGACGGCCGCTACGTCTACTACGCCGAGGACGCCACCGGCGGCTCGACGTTCGAGTACAACAAGGACCCCAACGCCGGCATCTACGCCATCCGCCGCCTCGACCGCGAGACGGGCGAGGTCGAGACGCTCCTCGGCGGCCCCGGCGGCGCCGCCCGGCCCACGCCCTCCCCCGACGGCCGCCACCTCGCCTTCGTCCGCCGCGTGCGCGACAAGGAGGTGCTGTTCCTCTACGACCTCCAGACCGGCGCCGAGACGCCGCTCTACGACGGCCTCAGCCGCGACCAGCAGGAGACGTGGGCCATCTTCGGCGTCTACCCCGCCATGGACTGGACGCCCGACGGCCGCGCCCTCGTCTTCTGGGCCGACGGCGGCCTCCACCGCCTCGACGTGGCGACGCGCGCGGTGACCGAGATCCCCTTCGAGGCCGAGGTCGAGCAGACGATCACGGAGCCGGTGCGCGCCACGTACGAGGTCGCCCCCGAGCGCTTCCGGGTGCGGATGCTCCGCGACGCCGCCACCGCGCCCGACGGCCGCACGCTCGTCTTCCACGCCGTCGGCCACCTGTGGACGATGGACTACCCGGACGGTACGCCCCGCCGCCTCACCCGCGACGACGCCCGCTTCGAGTACGACCCCGCCTTCAGCCCCGACGGCCGCCGCCTCGTCTACACCACCTGGAGCGACGACGAGTACGGGAGCATCTGGCTGATGGACCTCCGCAGCGGCGAGGCGCGCCGCCTCACCGAGCGCCCCGGCCACTACGCCACGCCGCGCTTCTCGCCCGACGGCGAGCGGATCGTCTTCCGGCGCGGGGAGGGCAACGGCCTCCGCGGCACCCTCCACGGCACCGAGCCCGGCCTCTACTGGATGGACGCCGACGGGGGCGAGATGACCCTCATCACCGAGTCCGGCCGCGAGCCGCGCTTCTCGCCCGACGGCGAACGGGTCTACTTCCTCACCGGCGGCGGGCTGGAGAAGCGGTACAAGAGCGTCCGCCTCGACGGCGGCGACTGCCTGCCCCGCCCCTGCGGGGAGCGGACCCACTTCACGCTGAAGTACGCCACCGACGTAGTGCCCAGCCCGGACGGCCGGTGGGTCGCCTTCATCGAGGCGTTCAACGTCTTCGTCGCGCCGTTCCCCGTGACCGGCTCCGAGGTCGAGCTGAGCAAGGACACCAGGGCCATCCCCGTCACGCGCGTCAGCCGCGACGCGGGGACGGAGCTGCACTGGGTGGACG
>DATGQT010000177.1:0-7301 GCA_035304085.1 Rubricoccaceae bacterium | reverse complement strand
TACCGCTTCGGCGTGCTCAACCTCTACGCCGCCTCGCCGCTCGGACTGCTGCTGCGGCGCTTCCGCACGGCCGCCGAGGCCGAGGCCGCCGTCTACCCCTCCATCCTCCAGATGCACCGCTACGCCTTCCTCGCGGCCTCCAACCGCCTCGAGGAGGTCGGCGTCAAGAAGGTGCGTCGGGTAGGGCAGACGATGGAGTTCGATCAGATCCGCCCCTACGTCCCGGGCGACGACCGGCGCACCGTCAACTGGAAGGCGACGGCGCGGCGCGGCGCCGGCGCGGGCGCCGGCCTCGCGCTCATGGTGAACCAGTACGAGGAGGAGCGCGCCCAGCCCGTCTACGCCGCTCTCGACATGGGCCGCACGATGCGCTCGCCCTTCGACGGCCTCACCCTCCTCGACCACGCCGTCAACGCCGCGCTCGTCCTCCTCAACATCGCGCTCCAGAAGGGGGACAAGGCCGGCCTCGTCGCCTTCAACGAGGAGGTGCGCGCGGTGCTGCCCGCGGGCCGGCGGCGCGGCCAGCTCGCCCGCCTCCTCGACGCCCTCTACCGCCTGGAGACCGGCTTCCAGGACCCCTCCTACGAGGGCCTCCTCGCCACGATGGAGCACACGCTCCGCCAGCGCGGCCTCGTGCTGCTCTTCACCAACTTCGAGACGCGCAACGGGCTCAAGCGCCAGCTCCCGTACCTCCGCCGGATCGCGAAGCTGCACCGGCTCGTCGTCGTGTTCTTCGAGAACACGGGGCTGCGCGAGCTGCTCCACCACGAGGCCGAGCGGGAGGAGGACGTCTACGTGAAGGCGTTCGCGGAGGGGCTGGAGGTGGAGAAGCGCGAGATCGCGCGGGAGCTGGAGCGCCACGGCATCGGCGCGCTCCTGACGCGGCCGGAGTCGCTGACGGTGGACGCGATCAACCGGTACCTGGAGCTGAAGGCGCGCGGGGCGTTCTGAGGGCGGGGGTGGAGAGCGTGGGAGGAGAGGAGGGGATGGAGGGGGACGTCTATTCTACAGCCCCTCTATCCCCTTCACCCTCATGCTCGTCTCCCCAGCTGATCCATCGCGGGGAGGGCGAAGTGCTCCGGGGGGTTGTGCGTAACGGGGGATGCCGTATCATCAGCGTAGTCACGTTCCTGTGCCTTGCCATGCGTACGCTCCTTCTCGCGCTGATCCTGCTCCCCGCGCCGGCACGCGCACAGGAGCTCCTCCTCGTCCTCGACTCCCCCGGCACCCGCCCGGAATCGGACGACTTCGGCAGGTCGCTGGCGGCCGTCTCGGATCTGGACGGCGACGGGATCAGCGAGCTCGTCGTCGGGGCGCCCAGTGACGAAGTGGACGGGCTGGAGGCTGGTCGCGTCTACGTCTTCAGCGGGGCGGACGGTACGCTCCTCCGCACCCTCGACTCACCCAGCCCGGAAGCAGAGGGCAGCTTCGGCCACTATCTGGCAGCCGTTGAGGACGTTGACGGCGATGGCTACGAGGACCTGATCGTGGGGGCAACGGAGGAGCGAGGGGGGTACACCCACGCCCTCGGGTACGCCTACGTCTTCAGCGGGGCCACGGGCGCGCTCCTCCGGACCTACGCCGCCCCCTCCGACGAGGCGGGCGTGAGGTTCGGCTACGCCGTCACCGGCCTCCCTGACCTCGACGGCGATGGGCACGCTGAACACGCCGTGGGTGCCCCGTACGCTACCGGCCACGCGGGGGACGAGCCCGGCTACGCCTACGTTTACAGCGGGTCCGATGGAACGCTCATCCGCAGTCTCACGACGCAAGGGGTATGGTGTGACCTCTACCACGGCGATGGATTTGCCATTGCGATCACGGGGGTGCCGGATGCCGACGAGGGTGGGCTGGCTGACGTCCTCGTGGGTGCGCCTCTCGCGTGCAATAGTATGGGGGCCGCCTACCTCTTCAGTGGGGAGAGCGGCGCGATGATCTGGCAGCACGAGGAGGATCTTACAGCTAATCGCGTCGATCACTTTGGACAGGTCCTCGTCGGAATGGAGGACGCCACTGGTGATGGGCGGGGGGATTACTACATCAGTACGCCTCAGGGAGGGATCGTCGGCTGGGGGGGATCTCCCTGGTTCACGGATGCGCGAGGAAAGGTGAGTTTCTTCGCTGGCATGGGAGATGAGATCGAGGACACCTTTTCCCCGAACGGAGAGCCTTTCGGCGCCTTCGGTTGGTCGCTCGCGGGGCTGGGGGATATCGATGGGGACGGCCTCCCCGAGCTCCTCGCGGGGGCGCCGCGCGAGGACCCCGGCGGCAGCCCTGAGGATGCGGGGCGGGCCTACGTCTTCTCGCCCCCCTTCGATCTCCGCTACGTCATCGTGTCCCCAGCGGATACCCTCGCGCGCCCCTACTTCGGAACGACGGTCTCGGCTGTGCCTGCCGTGGACGGGGAGGGGCGCAGCGGATTCCTCGTGACAGCGCTCCGCCACAACATCTCTGACAGATCCGGCCGAGTCTACCTCTTCTCGAGTGCGCCCGGTGCGCTACCCGCACTCACGGCGGCCCCCCTCGATCCGCCCGTCGTGATCCCGCCTGAAGGGGGATCGTTCGAGTACGAGATCACCCTGACGAGTCAGAGCGCGAACCCCGTCCCGCAGTCGTGGGAAGTCTGGACGGCGGTGACGGCGCCCGACGGGGAGGAGACCGTGTACAACCCCGTTCTCGTTTCCCTGGCACCAGGACAGACGATGTCGTCGATAGAGACGAAGGTCGTTCCCGCTCCCGCCCGGCCCGGGGAGTACGTCTTCACCGTCTACCTCGGGCACCACCCCCTCGCCGACGGGGGCAGCGCGAGCTTCACGTTCACGAAGGCGCAGGCGACGGCGACGGAGCCGGGGGCCGGGGTCACGGGGGTCGCCCTCCACCCCCCGCGCCCGAACCCCGCCTCGTCGCGGACGGTGATCGCGTTCGAGCTCCCCCGGCCGTCGCACGTCCGGCTGGCCGTCTACGACGTGCTGGGGCGGGAGGTGGCCGTGCTGGTGGACGGGGCGCTGGGTGCCGGGGCGCACGAGGCCGTGCTGGACGGGGCGTCGCTCCCGGTCGGGACGTACGCCGTGCGGCTGGAGGCGGCGGGGCAGGTCGCGGCGCGGCGGGTCACGCTCGTCCGGTAGCGGCCTCGCCGAGCTGCTCCGGTGCGGGGAGGGCGAAGTGCTCCGGGTGCTTCCCCCGCACGTCGCGGAAGAAGTCGGCGATGCGGGCGAGGTCGGCCGGGAGGTCGCCGGAGAGGGTGAGCGTGGGGCCGGGCCCGATCCGCTTGTTCCCGTAGTCGAGCGCGACGAGGACGACGGGGACGCCGACGGTGACGGCGATGTGGTGGAAGCCGGTCTTCCAGCGCGGGGCGCGGCTGCGCGTGCCCTCGGGCGTGACGCCGAGCACGAACGCCTCGCGGCGCGCGAACGCCTCGACGGCCTGGGCGACGAGGCCGCCGGGGCGGCTGCGGTCCACGGGGATGCCGCCGAGCGCGCGGAGCAGCGCCCCGAGCGGCCACCGGAACGCCTCGCGCTTGGCGAAGAAGTGGACCTCGAGCCCGTAGGCCATCGCCGCCGCCAGCCCCACGACGGCGTCCCAGTTCGACGTGTGCGGGGCGCCGACGAGGACGAACCGGGGGAGGTCCGGGAACGTCCCTTCGAGCCGCCAGCCGAGGAGGCCGAGGACGAGGCGGCCGAGCCCGCGCGTGAGGGCGTTGCCGCGCCGCGGGACAGCCGGGGGGAGCGTCTCGTGGGGCGCGGGGCGGGCCATCGGCAGGCGACGGGGTGGGGGGCGTCGTGAAAGTTACCCCCTCGGGGGGAAACGGAGAGACGGAAGAATCGGGGCGCGGCGAGGAGCGCGGGCGGCCCGAACGCGTACGGCCTCCCCACGTCTCCCTTCCTCCCTTCGACCCCATGTCCCTCCGCGCCCTCCTCTTCGACCTCGACGGCACCCTCGTCGACACCAACGACGCCCACACCGACTCCTGGGTCGAGGCCTTCCGGCGGTGCGGCTACGCGCCCGACCGCCACGCCATCGCCCGCGCCATCGGGATGGGGGGCGACCAGCTCGTGGCGCACCTCCTCGGCGAGGACGCCGAGGCGCGCGACGGCGACCGCCTCCGCGACGCCTCCAGCGCGGCGTTCGAGGCGATCGCGCGGGGCCGCCGGTTCCGTCTCTTCCCGGGCACCGAGGACCTCCTCGTCGCGGCCCGGCGGCGCGGCCTCCGCACCGCCATCGCCACCTCGGCCAAGCAGCGCGACCTCGTCCTCATCGCCGAGCGTGCCGGCGTGGACCTCCGCGAGGCCGTCGACGCCGTCACCAACGCCTCCGACGTGGACGAGAGCAAGCCCGACCCCGACGTGCTCCACGCCGTCCTCGACCGGCTCGGCCTGGCGCCCGGGGAGGCCGTCTTCGTCGGCGACACGGCGCACGACGCCGAGGCGGCCCGGCGGGCGGGCGTCCCGTTCGTGGGCGTGACGACGGGGGTGTGGACGGAGGACGAGCTCCGCGCGGCCGGCGCCCGCGCCGTCTTCCGCGACCCCGCCGCCCTCCTCGCCGGCCTCGACGGGGTGCTCGGGTGAGGGGCTGGGGGCTGTCGGCTGTCTTGGATGCAGCGGTATGCGATCGGGTTGAGGCTGTCAGCCTGAGCGAAGGATCTACTGCCGGTTTGCCGGTAGCCCGATGGAGCCATCGGCTTGCCGGGAGGAGGGCCTTCCCGTCTTCGCGGGGACCGCTGGCGCTCCTCAGGATGACCCGCCCACCTCGGCCACGCAGCGCTGCGCCCATAGCTGACAGCCGACAGCCACCCCCGCCGTGTTAACAATCGCCGCTGCCCTTGCGGGTGCGGGCGTGGGCGTGCTACCCTTGGGGCCGCAACGACGCCCCGCATGCCCGACGTCCCCGCGCACTCACCGCCCGTCGTGCCGCTCCCCGCCGGGGCGGACGGCGACGGGGCGGCCCCGCCGCCGTCGCTCGTCGTCTCGCGCCCGCCCGTGGCGGCCCCCGCCGTCACGCCCGTCGAGGGCGACGCCGTGCGGCTGTGCGTGATCGACTGCGGGACGAACTCGTTCCACGCCGTCATCGTGGACGCCTTCCCCGACGCCACCTTCCAGGTGCTCACGCGGCAGAAGGAGATGGTGATGCTGGGGGAGGGGGAGTTCGCCGAGGCCGGCGCCCGGCGGCTGACGGAGGCGGCGATGGCGCGGGGGATGGAGGCGCTCCGCGCGATCCGGGCGCTGGCCGAGGCGTGGGGCGCCGCGGCCTACCTCGCCTGCGCGACGAGCGCCATCCGCGAGGCCACCAACGGCGGCGCCTACATCGACCGGATCCGCCGCGAGCTCGGCATCGTCGTCCGCCCCATCAGCGGGGAGGCCGAGGCGCACCTGATCTACCTCGCCGTCAGCCACGCCGTGGACCTCTCGGAGCCGTCGCTGCTCGTGGACATCGGCGGCGGCTCGGCCGAGTGCATCGTGGCCGACGGGGCGGGGGTGCACTTCCTGCGCTCGCTCCCCCTCGGCGCGCAGCGGCTCACCGAGCAGTTCGTCACGACCGACCCCCTGAGCCGGGCGGAGTTCCGGGCGCTGCGGGCGCACGTCCGCGACCACCTCGGCGCGGTCTACGAGGCGGCCCGCGCGCGCGGCGTCCGCCGCGTCGTCGGCTCGTCGGGGACGATGCTGGCCCTCGCCACGGTGACGGCCGCGGCCTACGGCGACGCCGCCGCCCCGCTCGCCGAGCAGACGTTCGACGCGGCGCAGGTGCGCGAGGTGACGCGGCGGCTCATGCAGTCGGACCTCGCGGAGCGCCTCGCCACGCCGGGCATCCTCGAGCAGCGGGCCGGACAGATCGTCGCCGGCGCCGTGCTGCTCGACGTGCTGCTGAAGGACCTCCGCATCGAGCGGTTCGCCGTCTCGCCCGACGCGCTGCGGGAGGGGATCGTGATCGACTACGTGGCCCGCGAGCTGAAGTGGATCCGGCGGCTGGCGCCGTACCGGAGCCGGCGGCGGCAGTCCGTCTACGAGCTCGCGATGCGGCTGCGCTACGACCAGGCGCACGCCGAGCACGTGAAGGCCCTCGCCCTCCAGCTCTTCGACGCCGCCCGCCCGCTCCACGGCCGCGACGCCGAGGCGCGCGAGCTGCTCGAGTACGCCGCCGTCCTCCACGACGTCGGCTACGCCATCAGCCGGCGGAACCACCACAAGCACGCCCTCTACATCATCCAGGAGGCCGACCTCCAGGGGTTCACGCCCGACGAGAAGGCCGTCGTGGCGAACGTGGCGCGCTACCACCGCGCCGGCGCGCCGAAGGCGACGCACGCCGAGTTCCAGCGGCTGCGCCCGGAGCGGCGGCAGCTCGTGCTGGAGCTGGCCGCGTTCCTCCGCCTCGCCAACGGCCTCGACCGGAGCCACTACCGCAACGTCGCCCGCCTCGTGCCGCGGCTGGAGGGCGAGGACGGCAGCCGCGTATTCGCCCTCACGCTCTACACCCACGCCGACCCCACGCTCGACGTGTGGGCGGCGCGGCAGGGCGGGGAGCTGTTCGAGCGCGTCTTCGGCGTGCCGGTCGAGATCCGCGTGGCGGCGTGAGGGAGGAGTCCGGGCTACGGTTGTGTGTTTGCTTGGGATGCCCTATCCTGCCTCCGGCATCCCTCGTTCCGGCGCGCCATGGATCCGAAGCTCTCCCCCGCCCTCACCCGCCGCCTCGCCGCCTACTCCGCCACCGCCGGCATCGCCCTCGTCGTCGCCCCGGAGTCCGGCGCCCAGGTCGTCTACCACGACCTCGACCCCGACGTCGTCGGCGTGGTGGACCCGGACGCCATCCCCCTCGATTTCGACGACGACGGTCTCGCCGACCTCGAATTGTTCGCCTGTTACTACCACTGGGCCCAGTACTGTAATCTGTTCTTCGGGGGAGGCGTCCGGGAGCCCAACGCAACGCCCATCTTGGAGCGTCGCATCGCGCTGCAGGTGCCCGAAGGGGGGGCTGCGGCGAACGGCGCCTTCGGCTACTTCATCTCCCCACCTCCGTACGGCAGGATCTGCGCGAGCCGCCTCAGCAGCGGCGACCTCATCGGCGCGGTCGCGCCCCCGCGGGGCTTCTACTCCTACGTCATGGCCGCGAGCAGCACGTACTATGGTGGGCCGATCTGCGTCGAGTTCCTCGGGGCGAAGGGGTATGCGGGGTTCCGCTTCGTCGGGGGCGACGGGGAGCTCCACTACGGCTGGCTCCGCCTCGCCGTCACCGAGCAGGCCGACGTCGCCACGGTCGCCGCGTACGCCTACGAGGCGACGCCGGACACCCCCATCACGGCCGGCGACCGC
>DATGQT010000176.1:0-17208 GCA_035304085.1 Rubricoccaceae bacterium | reverse complement strand
ATCGGCCTCGTCCAGATGCGGATGAGCCCCGACGCCGGGGAGAACCTCGACAAGGCCGTCCGCGGCATCCGCGAGGCGGCCGGGCAGGGCGCCGACGTGGTGTGCCTGCCCGAGCTCTTCCTCACGCCCTACTTCTGCAAGACCGAGAGCACCGAGCCCTTCGCCTGGGCCGAGCCCGTCCCCGGCCCGACGACGGAGAAGCTGGAGCCCCTCGCCCGCGAGCTCGACGTGGTCATCATCGCGAGCCTGTTCGAGCGGCGCGCGCGCGGGCTCTACCACAACACCGCCGCCGTCCTCGACGGCGTCCGCGGCTACGTGGGCAAGTACCGCAAGATGCACATCCCGGACGACCCCCTCTACTACGAGAAGTACTACTTCGCCCCCGGCGACCTCGGCTTCAAGGCGTGGCACACGTCGAAGGGCGACCTCGGCGTGCTCGTCTGCTGGGACCAGTGGTACCCCGAGGCCGCCCGTCTCACGGCGCTCCAGGGCGCCGAGGTGCTGTTCTATCCGACGGCCATCGGCTGGCACCCCGCCGAGAAGGCCTCGCACGGCGAAGCGCAGCGCGAGGCGTGGATCACGGCCCAGCGCGCCCACGCCATCGCCAACGGCTGCTACGTCGTCGCCGTGAACCGGACGGGCTTCGAGCCGCTCGACTACGCCGACCCCGACGCCGAGGCCGAGGGGCGCGGCATCGAGTTCTGGGGCTCCTCGTTCGTCGCCGCCCCGGACGGCACGTTCGTCGTCCGCGCGCCCGAGGACGAGGAGGCCGTGCTCGTGGCGGAGGTGGAGCTCGGCGCCATCACGGAGCAGCGCCACGGCTGGCCCTTCCTCCGCGACCGCCGCGTCGACGCCTACGGCCCGCTGACCGCCCGCTTCCTGGACCCGCCTCGCTGAATCCGGCCGAGCGCAGGCGTGTACGCCTGCGAGCCTGCGTCCTCCCCCCCGATGCGCGTCGACGTCCCCCCCGCCCTCCCCACGCCCTCGCCCGTCCAGCTCGGCTACCGGATGCCGGCCGAGTGGGAGCCGCACGCGGGCACGTGGCTCACGTGGCCCCACTGCGAGGAGACGTGGCCCGGCAAGCTCGAATCGGTCTTCCCCACCTACGTCGCCATGATCGACGCGCTCCGGCAGGGGGAGACGGTCCACGTCAACGTCCTCGACGAGGACCACCGCGAGCGGGTGTACGACCTCCTCGAGCAGCACGGCATCCCGACCGGCCCCGGCTCCCGCGTCCACCTCCACGTCCTCCCCACCGACGACGAGTGGATCCGCGACTACGGCGCGATCCTCGTGACCCGCGAGGACGGCCTCGCCGCCACCAACTGGCTCTTCAACGCGTGGGGCGAGAAGTACGACAGGGTCGAGCGCAACAACCGCGTGCCCGAGGCGATGGCCGACTACCTCAACGTCCCGGTCTTCGACCTCCCCATCGTGCTGGAGGGCGGCTCCATCGACGTCAACGGGCAGGGGCTCTGCCTGACGACGGAGGCGTGCCTCCTCAACGAGAACCGGAACCCGGCGCTGACGAAGACCGAGATCGAGCAGTGGCTCCTCGCCGGCCTCGGCGTCCGCGAGGTCTTCTGGCTCGGCGACGGCATCGTCGGCGACGACACCGACGGGCACGTGGACGACCTCACGCGGTTCGTCGCCCCGGACGCCGTCGTCACCGCCGTCGAGGAGGACCCGGCCGACGAGAACTACGCGCCGCTGCGGGAGAACCTCGAGCGCCTCCAGAAGCTCCGCACCCTCGGCGACGAGCAGCTCCGCATCGTCGAGCTCCCGATGCCGAGGCCGCTCTTCTGGGAGGGCCAGCGGCTCCCGGCCTCCTACGCCAACTTCTACATCGGCAACCGCGTCGTCCTGCTGCCCGCCTTCGACGACCCCGCCGACGCCGTCGCGAAGCAGCGCCTCCAGTCGCTCTTCCCCGACCGCGACGTGGTGCCCATCGACGCGCGCGACCTCGTGTGGGGGCTCGGCGCCTTCCACTGCCTCACGCAGCAGGTGCCGGCGGTGCCTCAGAAGAGCTCCGCGACGTAGGCCGCCCCCGGCGCCGCGTCGCCGGCCTCCCCGATGACGGCGTGCCGCCCCTCCACGTCGAGCGCCACGCCGAAGGCGGTGCTGCCGACGTCTACCACCTGGCGCTCGACCCACCGCTCGCCCTCGCGCGCGAACACGTACACGACGCGGTCGATGTTGAACGGGAGCCGGATCTGCTCGGTGTAGCCGGCCACGAGCGCCCGATCGCCGTCGAGGGCCACGGTGACGCCGAAGGCGCCCAGCTCGTAGGCCGTCGCCGGTCGGAGCGTGGCCTCGGGCAGCCACTCGCCGCCGGCCTCGCGGCGGTAGACGACGGCGAGGCCCTCGCGCCCCGTCCCGCCCCGGCTGTGGCCGACGAGGAGGCGGTCGCCGCTGAGGTCGCACCGGAGGTGGAGGTCGGAGAATCCGTCGAGACGGGCGGCCTGCCGCCAGGACCCGTCGCCGTGGCGCTCGTAGACGAAGACGGCGCCCTCGCCTCCCTCGTTGGCCGGCGGCGCCGTCACGGCGAGGCGGTCGCCGTCGAGCACGGCGAAGGCGCCGAAGCGGCCGGGGGCCGTGATGCGGGCGGCGAGGCGCCAGCGCCCGTCGCCCCCCCGCTCGTAGACGTAGGCGCTGCCTGGCCGCCCCGCTCCGGCGTCGCCCTCGGCCGTCACCACCGCCCGGTCGCCGTCGAGCGCCACGGCCGCGCCGAAGCCGAGGGCGCGCGTCGAGTCGGGCGGGTACAGGCGGGCGATCTCCGCCCAGCGCCCGTCGCGCACCTCGTACAGCAGCACCGGGTTGGCGCGCGGGGCGCCGAGGAAGGGCTGGACGCCCGCCACCAGCGCCCGGCCGCCGTCGAGGGCCACGGCCCGGCCGAAGAAGCGGCCGGCGGCACAGTCCGCGGGTGCGAGCCGGGCTTCCGGGCGGTAGCGGCCGTCGGTGCCGAGGCGATAGACGTAGGCCGCCCCCGCGTTCTCGCCGCACACCGCCTCGCCGCTGGCGCCCACGAGGAGGCGCTCGCCGCTGAGGGCCACGGCCGCGCCGAACCCGTTTCCCGTCGCCGAGTCCGGCGCCGGGAGGCGCTCGATCTGCGCCCGCGCCGGGAGCGCGACGAGCAGGAGGATCGGGAGGGAGCGGATCATGACGGCATCAGGATCGCCGCCGGCGTGGACCCGGGCGTAACGCGGCGGCCACAGGATAGCGTGTTGCGACGGATGGGCGCTAAACTGTCGCGACCACCCCCTCATCCGATGCGCCCGTTCTACGTCCTCACCCGCCCGCAGCAGGTCTACGTCGTCTGCGCCGGCATCTTCGTCACCGCCCTCGTCGTCGCCGAGGCGACGGCGGGGAAGTTCTTCCAGGCCTTCGAGCTCCCGTTCACCTACCGGCTGTTCGGGTTCGAGACGGCCTCCGTCGTGATGACCGCCGGCGTGCTGGCCTTCCCCGTCACGTTCATCGTCACCGACGTGATGAACGAGTACTTCGGGCCGCGGGGGATCCGGTTCGTGACGCTGCTCGGGATGGTGATGGTGGCGTTCGAGTTCGGGCTCCTCCAGCTCGCCCTCGCCGTCCCCGCCACGCCCGACTCCCCCGTGCCCGGCGAGGCCTTCGCCGTCGTCTTCGGCACGACGGGCCGCGTCATCGTCGGCAGCCTCACGGCCTACCTCGTCGGGCAGCTCGTCGACATCAGCCTGTTCCACTGGCTGCGCCGGCGCACGGCCGGGCGGCACCTCTGGCTCCGCGCCACCGGCTCCACCCTCGGCAGCCAGTTCATCGACACGTTCGTCGTGCTGATGGTGGCCTTCGCCGGGCAGATCGCCTTCGGCCAGATCGTCGCCATCACGCTGTTCAACTACGCGTACAAGCTCGTCATCGCCGTCGCCATCACGCCGCTGATCTACCTCGGACACTGGCTGATCGACCGGTTCCTCGGGCCGGCGGCGGCCGAGGCGCTCATCGAGCAGGCCGAGCGCGATGCGGTGGGCGCGGCCCCTGTGACGGGCGGCTGACACCCGGCCGGGGTAAGCTGCGGGCGGACAGCCCCCTCCCGGCCATGACCATCGCCCTCCTCCACGCCGCCGCCACCTGCCCCTGGACGCTCGCCGAGACGCTTGCCGTCGTCCGCGAGCGCCGCCTCGCGCTCGTAGAGAGCAGCCGCGGCCTCCGCGTCCGCCACCGCCACGCGCACGACCTGCCGGGCCTCGACGAGGCGCTCGACGCCTACGCCCCGGCCCTCCGCGTGTGGCTCCGCCTCGGCGGCGCCGACGCCCGCGTGCCGGCGCCGTGGCGCGCCGAGGGCTGGGGCGAGGCCACCCGCCTCTTCGCCGCGTGGTTCGGCCTCCTCTTCGAGCCGCCGGCGGCGCCCGTCGCCCTCCGCGAGGGCGAGGCGATCACGGACTGGCGGCGCTACCGGGCGTCGGTGGCTGCGCGGCTCGCCCTCGGCCCCGCCGACCCCGCCGCCGCCCGCGTCGCCGAGGACCTCACGCGGCTGTTCGTGCGGTTCGGGCTGGGCACCGCCGCCACGCCCGCCCGCCGCCTCCCGATGGCGGCCTGAGCCGTCACCTCCGCAAGGGTTTCGTAAGGGCACGGCGCACCGCGTGCCGACTGGAGGCGTGGGAGCAGGACGGCGTGGTGTTCACGGGGAACTCGCGTCGGGCACACCACCGGGAGGTGGGAGCGCCGTAAGTTGGGGCCTCCTCTTCCTTCGCCCCTCCCCATGATCACGACGCCCGACACCCTCGGCACCCTCGACCTCAGCGGGCTCCCCGAGCCTCAGCGCCTCTGCTTCTACGGCGCCCTCTTCGCGATGGCCGCCGCCGACCGGGCCATCGACCCCGTCGAGGCCGACCGCGTCGAGGAGAACCTCGACCTCGGCGGCCTCTCGCCGGAGGCGCGGAAGCAGGTCCTCTCGCAGGCCATCCAGCCGCCCCCGCTCGAGCGCTGCCTCCTCCAGCTCAAGGACGCGCCCGAGGAGATCCGCCGCGGCCTCATGCTCAACCTCATCGACGTCGTCCTCGCCGACGACACCATCGAGCCGGGCGAGCACGTGGGGCTCCACCAGGCCCGCCAGATCCTCGGCCTCTCCCACGACGACGTGGCGGCGCTCCACGAGGCGGCCTACGTCGCCCAGCAGACGGGCGCCTCGAAGGGGCTCCGCCGGCCCATCGGCCTCGTCCGGCCGGCCGAGGCGTAAGCGTGCCCGCCGGCCCCTCGCCCGTGCGCCGCTGGCTCCCCCTCCTCGGCCTCTCGCTCCTCGTCCCTGCCCTACGGGCGCAGGAGGCCACGGGGACGTACTTCGTCTACCTCGGCAGCTTCACGACGAAGGCGGCGGCGCAGGCCCACGCGCGGCGCCACGGCGGGTGGGTGCTGCGCACGGACCTCTACCGCGGCCTCACGCCGGGCTACTTCGCCGCCGTCCGCGGCCCCTTCGCCGAGCGCGCCGACGCCGAGGCGGCCCTCGCCCTCGTGCAATCCGACCTCCCCGACGCGCTCGTCCGCGACGCGGGGGCCCCCGTCCTCCCCCGTGCCCTCGGCGACGCCGCCCTGCTGGCCGCCGTCCTGGGCGACCTCGTCGTGGTCACCAGCACGGAGCCCGATGGCGTCAACCCCTGCGCCCCGGCCGAGCCCCACCTCACCGTCCTTGTGGGGTTCGACCAGACGCACGGGGCGGCGGGCGACGCCCCCGCCGCCGGCTTCTGGGTCGTAGAGCGGACGGGCGAGGTGCGGCCCGTCGTACCTTGCGAGTAGCGACCGGTGACCACCCATCGCACATGGACCACAGTCCCCGCTTCCTCGCCCTCGTAGACGCCGCCCGCGCCCGCATCCGCGAGACGGACGTGGCGGCGGTCGCCGAGCGCCTCCGCCGCGGCGACGACTTCCTGTTGGTGGACGTACGCGAGGAGAGCGAGTGGGAGCGGGGGCACCTCCCCGGCGCCATCCACCTCGGCAAGGGCGTCATCGAGCGCGACGCCGAGACGCGCCTCCCCGACCTCGACGCCGAGATCGTGCTCTACTGCGGCGGCGGCTACCGCTCCGCCCTCGCCGCCGACGCCCTCCAGCAGATGGGCTACACCAACGTCGCCTCGATGGACGGCGGCTTCCGGGGCTGGAAGGCGGCAGGCCATCCGGTGGTGGGCGCGTAGGAACAAGGGGGCGCCCGTGAACCGACGGGTGCATACTCCTACGGGCATAACGATCCCGCGCACCCGCGCTCAGTACGGCTCGGGGTCCCGGGGGCGCGCGAGAGGGTGGATCTCCGGGTCGGGCGCCGACCTCTTCCGGCCCGCGCGCACGGCGCCCTTCTCCGGGACGATGCGCGTGCCGAAGCGGCAGGCCCACACCTGCGTGAACTCGGCCCCGGCCAGGAGGATGAGCGCGGTGTAGTAGATCCACACGAGGAGGAGGGCGAGCGAGCCCGCCGCACCGAAGGCCGAGCCGGGGTCGCTCCGGCCGAGGTAGAACCCGATGGCCCACTTCCCGAGCGTGAACAGGAGTGCCGTCACGCCCGCCCCCAGCCACACGTCGCGCCAGGCCACCTTCGCGTCGGGTAGCAGGACGAAGAGGGCGGCGAACAGGAGCGTGATGATGCCGACGGAGACGGCCGTGTCGGCCAGCTGCCACACCGCCGCCGGGACCCCGCCCGGCAGCAGCCCGTCCACCTGGTCGCCGAGGGCCGAGAGCGCGGCGCTGAGCGCGAGCGAGACGAGGAGCAGGAACGCGATGGTGAGCACCATCCCGAACGAGAGGAGCCGCTTGAACACGAGCTGCCGGATCCCGCCGCCCGGCGCCGGCCGCACGTCCCACGCCCTGTTGAGCGCCTTCTGAAGCTGCCCGAACGCCCCCGACGCGCCGACGAAGAGCAGGAAGACGCCGACCAGCTTGCCCGCCGTCCCCTCCCCGACGTCGCCGGCGTTCTCGATCATCGTCCGGATCTCCCTGGCGGCGCCCTCGCCAGCGAGCCCACCCACCTGCCCCGTGAGCGCCTCCTGCACCTGGTCCGGCCCGAACCACACCCCCGCCACGGCGACGAGGATGACGAGGAGCGGGGGGAGCGAGAAGATGGTGTAGTAGGCGATGGCGGCGCTCAGACTGGCCACGTCGTCGTCGCCGATCTCGGAGACGGTGTCCTTGACGAGGGCCCAGGCGGCCCGGGGAGAGAACGGCATGGAGAAGGGCGGGATAGAATGGAGACGGCCTGTACGCGCCGCCGTCTCCAGGGCTCCGGGACGGTGGGCAGTGGACAGGAGTCAGTGGACAGAAGTCAGAAGGCAGGGGGCAGGGATCAGGGAACTTCTCCCGAGTAGCCGTTCACCACGGACCCTCGTTAGCTTCTCGTATGCCGCGCCCGCGCCTCACCGACGACGGCACCACCGTCACGCCCGACCTCCACGGGGCGACCGTGGACGAAGGGCTCCGGCTCGTCCGTCGCGGGGCGGCGCTCGCGGCCGCGCGGGGCCGCGCCACCCTCCGCGTCGTCCACGGCGCCTCGACCTCGGACCCGCGCACCCGCAACCGCACCCTCAAGCACGCCCTCCACGACCTCCTCGACGACGACGGGCTGCCGGAGGCGCACGGCCACTTCGCTGCGAGCGAGGGCGTCACCGTCGTCAGCCTAGGCCTCCCCGCCCGCCGCGACCCGACGCCCATTCGGATGCTCGACCTCCGGTAGACGACGGCCAGAGGTCAGAAGACAGCGGGACTTTCCCCCGTCCCACTCAAACTCCAAACTTCAAACCTCAAACTCCCCATGCTCCCCCGCATCGGCATCACGACCTCGCTCAATGGGGGCGAGCAGCGGCTCGACCGCCGCTACGTCCAGGCCGTCGAGCAAGCGGGCGGGCTCCCCCTCATCGTCCCCATGCTGGACACCGACGCGGCGGCCGAGGCCTTCGCCGCCCTCCTCGACGGCCTCGTCGTCACGGGTGGCCCCGCCGTCACCGACGGCCTCGTCGGCGCCCTCCCCCCCGACCTCGACGCGACGGACCCCGTCCGCCTCGCCAGCGACCGGCGCATCTTCCGCCCGTTCCTCGAACGGCGCCGGCCGGTCCTCGGCATCTGCTACGGGATGCAGCTCGGCAACGCCCTCCTCGGCGGGACGATCTACGGCGACGTCGAGGCCGAGCGGCCGGGGACGGGCGTCCACAGCCAGAAGCGCGGGGGCACCGAGCACGCCGTGCGCGTCGCGGAAGGGACGCACCTCCGTCGCCTCCTCGGGACAGACCGGCTCACGGTGAACACGCGGCACCTCCAGGCGGTGGCCGCCCCGGGCGCGGGCCTCCGCGTGGCCGCCCTCGCGCCCGACGGCGTGATCGAGGCGCTGGAGAGCGACGACGGCCGGTTCATCGGGGTGCAGTTCCACCCCGAGCGGATGGGGGCCGCGGCGGCGCCGCTCTTCCGCCACCTCGTCGAGACGGCGCGGCGGGCGGCGGCGTGAAGTTTGCACGGAGGCAGAGCGGTGCAAAATGGCCGCCCCGCGGCCGGAGGAGTCGGGTAGCCCCTTACCTTTCCTCCCGCCACGGCGGCAACAGCGCCTGCCCCGTGCCGTTATGTCTACGGTGTCACCCTTAGCCCACAGTCCTCCTTCCCCATGACGGAACGCCCCTTCGACCCCTTCCTGCCGCCGCTCAGCGACGAGGAGGCCGAGGCGTCAGGACTCCCCGTCGAGGCCGAGGCCGACGCCGCGCCCGAACCCCCGCTCAGCCGGTTCGAGCGCCGCGCCGTCCGCATCCCCCTCCTCGTCCTCGGGTTCCTCGCGCTCCTCGGCGCCGTCGGCATCGCCACGGGCCGCTTCGCCTTCTCGGCCGCCCCCGAGGGGCCGCAGCCGGCCGAGGAGGCGCTCCCCGTCCTCGCCTTCGACCCCACCGAGCCGTTCACGTTCACCGGGCTCGACATCCACCCCGACCGGATGTTCGCGAGCCACTTCGGCGGCGCCTTCCTCTCCGGCCCCGGCGCCGACTCCGTCGCCGCGGCCGACCGGGACTTCCGCTACCGCCTCGACATGTACCGGAAGGCGTACGGCGAGGACGACAACTTCACCATCCGCATCCTCGACGAGCGCACCGGCGAGACCCTCGAGGTCTACACCCTCCGCGACCTCAAGGCGCGCTACGAGACCACCGGCGAGATCGACTGGAACGACGTCGACTTCCCCCACCGCCGCAACGCGACGACCCAGCTCATCAACAAGTGGTCGGCCCGCGGCATCCCGCGCAACGCCATCACGGTCCGCTGGGGCCGGGCCAACCAGGTGGCCGAGGCGCGCGAGCGCGACGCCCCCTTCATCCACTACGAGATCCAGCTCGCCCGGCGCCTCGGCCTCAGCCTGCTGGCCACCGAGATCGGCACCGTCGAGACGTTCAACCAGGACTGGCTCGTCTCGCCCGCCGGCGCCGAGAGCCGGTTCCAGCTGATGCCGGACATCATGCGGCTGTTCAACGTCGAGCAGTACGCGATCCCGACCGTCGGCGGCGCGAACGTGCAGGTCCGCGAGCAGCGCCACCCGCTCCTGGCCATGGAGCCCTCGATGATGCTCGTCCGCGCCTACTCGAACGCGGTGGGCCACGAGCTCCCCGGCATCTCGGCCTACCACACCGGCCCCGGCAACATCTTCTACCTCTACCAGGCCTACCTCCGCGCCCACGCGGCCGACCCGCCCGTGGACGGCCACGTCTCCGACGCCTACATGTGGGGCGTCACGGACGGGTTCGAGCGCGTCGACGCGCAGTCGAGCTTCGGGCCGGAGTCGCGGGCGTACGTGATGAAGGCCTACGGCGCCCTCCGCGCCACCGAGGGGAAGACCATCGACCCGGCCGAGCGCTTCCGCGGCGACCTCGTCCAGCTCGCCGCCGGCCGCTCCATCACGCTCGACCGCCTGCTGACGGCGCTCGGCGGCGCCGGGCGGCTCGACTGGCAGGTGGAGGACACGAGCCTCTCGGTCTACGAGCGCTTCCGCCGGATGAACCCGCACTTCGCCCTCCCGGCGTCGCCGAGCGGGGCCGTCCCCGCCGACGGCAACCTCCGCCTCACGGCCGAAGCCGGCGGCAAGCCCGTCCGCTTCTTCCTCCCCAGCGGCTCGGCCGAGGTCCTCCGCCGCGTCGGCCTCGACGTCATCGGCGACGTGTTCGCGTTCGACGAGAACACGTACCGCGTCCGCGCCGAGGAGGTGACCGCGGTGGACCGGGCCTACGAGGAGCTCGTCCGGGACACCGGCCGGTTCGGCTTCTCGATGGCGAACAAGGCGCGGCTGGACCGGATCGTCGCGCAGCTCGAGGCCCTCGCCGCGCAGCACCCGGACTCCCGCTACCGCCAGACGCAGGCGAAGATCGCGCGCATCCACCAGAGCGTGTGGGGCACGCGCGCCTTCCGCGACCTCGCCGGCACCGCCGAGACGCTGCTGACCATCGTGCCGCAGCGCCGCGCAGCCCAGGCCGCCGCCGACTCCGCCCGCGCCGCCGGCGGGTGACGAGCGATCGGCGACTGGCGATGGGTGACGTTCCCCCCAATCGCCAGTCGCCGATCACCCATCGCCTCAGAGGTCCCACGGCACGTCCTCGTGCTGGCTCCGCGCGACGGCACGCGCCATGAGGGTGTCGTGGAGCGCGCGGACGGGCTCGCCGGGGCGCGGCGTGCGCTGGACGTAGCGGCCGTCGGCGTGGAGGTCCCACGCGAGGCGGTTGTCGTCGAGGCAGAACGCGAGGGTGCGGACGAGCCGGGCGCGCAACGCCTCGTCCTCCACCGGCACCAACACCTCGACGCGCTCCTCGAGGTTGCGCCGCTGCCAGTCCGCCGAGCCGATGTAGGTGACGGGGGCGCCGTCGTTGTGGAAGTGGTAGATCCGGCTGTGCTCGAGGAACCGGCCGACGATGGAGACGACGCGGATGTGGTCGGAGTAACCCGGGACGCCGGGCCGGAGCCGGCAGTGCCCCCGCACCACGAGGTCGATGCGGACGCCCGCCTGCGAGGCCCGGTACAGCTCCTGCATCACCACCGGGTCGTCGAGCGCGTTCATCTTGGCGATGATGCGGCCGGTCCCCGCCCGGCGCTGGTGCTCGACCTCGCGGCGGATGAGCGCGACGAACCGGTCCCGCATGTCGCGCGGGGCGACGACGAGCTTCTCGTAGCGCTGCTCCGGCGCGTAGCCGGTGAGGTAGTGGAAGAGGTGGACGAGGTCGGTGCCGACGTCCGGGCGGGCGGTGAGCAAGCCGAGGTCGGTGTAGAGCCGGGCCGTCTGCGGGTTGTAGTTCCCCGTGCCGACGTGGCAGTAGACCCGGAGGACGGACCCTCCGGGCCCCCCGCTCTCCTCCCGCACGACGAGCGCCGTCTTGCAGTGGGTCTTGAGCCCGACGAGGCCGTAGGTCACGTGGACCCCCGCCTTCTCCAGCATCTGCGCGAACTCGATGTTGTACTCCTCGTCGAACCGCGCCTTCACCTCGATGAGCACGGCCACCTGCTTCCCGTGCTCGGCCGCGCGGATGAGCGCCTGCACGATGGGCGACTCCTTCCCCGTCCGGTACAGCGTCATCTTGATGGCGAGGACGGCGGGGTCCACGGCGGCCTCCTCGATGAACCGGAGCACGCTCGCCGCGAACGACTCGTAGGGGTGGTGGACGAGGAGGTCGCCCGCGCGGATGACGCTGAAGATGTCGGCCTCGTCCTCGCTCTCGCCGGGGTGCCGGAGCCGCGCCGGCACGACGGGCTCCCACGGGGGGAACCGGTGCTCGGGGAGGTCGAGGTCGGCGAGGGCGAAGAGCCCCGTGAGGTCGAGGAGCCCGTCGACGGCCACGACGTCCTCGGCGTCGAGGTCGAGCTCGCGCTGGAGGATCTGCCGCACGCGCGGCGGCATGGCGGCCTCGACCTCTAGGCGGACGACCTCGGCGAACTTCCGCTCGCGCAGCTCCTCCGAGATCAGCGCGAGGAGGTCGTCGGCCTCCTCCTCGTTCCGGCTCACGTCGGCGTTGCGCGTGACGCGGAAGGCGTAGACCCCCTCCACCACCATCCCCCGGAACAGCGACTCGGCGTTGTGCCGGATCACCTCCTCAAGGGCGACGAAGTGGAGGGGCTCGCCGGGCACCGCGAGCCACCGCCCCCGGCTCGTGGGCACCTTCAGCCGCGCGAAGTGCTCGGTCCCCCGTGCGGGGTGCCGCAGCATCACCGCCAGCGAGAGCGAGAGGTTCGAGAGGAACGGGAACGGGTGGCCGGGGTCCACCGCCAGCGGCGTGAGGATGGGGAAGATGGCCGAGCGGAAGTGGGCGTCGAGCGCCTCGCGCTGCGCCTCCGTGAGCGAGGCGTAGTCGCGGACGACGACGCCCACCGCCTCCAGCCGGGGCCGGAGCACGTGCTCCCACGTCTCGCACAGCCGCAGCTGCATCGGCCGCGCGGCGGCGACGACGAGGTCGAGCTGCTCCTTCGGCGTGCGCCCGTCGGGCGAGAGGACCCGGACGCCGGCGGCGTGCTGCCGCTTCAGCCCGCCGACCCGCTTGCGGATGAACTCGTCGAGGTTGTTCGCCGTGATGGCGAGGAAGCGGACGCGCTCCAGCAGCGGCGTCCGCTCGTCGAGCGCCTGCGCGAACACGCGCCAGTTGAAGTCGAGCCAGGACAGCTCGCGGTTGAAGTAGAGCGCGGGGTGGTCGAGCGGCGCCCCCTCGGGGACCGGGTGCGGGTCCGTCGCCTTCGGGATGGCGTGCGCCGGCGCCGCCTCGGCCGGGGCGCCGTCGCCTCGGGAGAGGCCGTTCCCGCCGACCTCCGTCGGCGTGTCGGCGGCCGGGACGGGCGTCTCCTGCTGGGGGTCGGGGGGCGGCTCCATGAGCGAGCGCGGGTACGTGGGGCGGCGGAGGATACGCACGAGGAAGCTCCCGGCTTCCGGTATCGGCTACGACGGTGCGCGACGTGAGCCCTACTCCTTCGCCGCGCCCCATTCGAGGAACGCGCCCTGCTCGATCTGCCGCTTCAGCGCGTTCAGGCCGTCCTGCTGCTGGAGGAGCGCCGTCACGTCCTCCCCCTGCTGCTCGGCCACGAACACCTGCCGCTTCACCGCCTCGATGGCCTCCTCGACGCGGTCGAGCTTGAGGAGGCGCATCGCGCTGACGGCCGCCTCGTAGGGCTGCGCGTCGAGGCCGGGCACGGTGATGCCGATGCGCCGCTGCCAGTTCTCCGAGAGCGCGTGGCGCTCCATGAGCACCTCGGCCGCGAGGCGCTGGGTCTCCTCGCCGTAGTCGCCGCGGAGGAACGGCTCGGCGTCCACCGCCCCCGCCTCGTACTGCGCGATGAGCCGCCCGACGGCGTCGCGGACGACGCCCTCGCTGAACTCGTCGAGCGCCATGCGGGTGAGGACGTGCTCGACCATCGGGGCGCCGTGCTCCAGCATGAGGCGGAGGAGCACGGCCTCCTCGGGGCGCATGATGACGGGGGGCGGCACGTACGGGCGCATCCCGCGCGCGTCGCCGGCCGGGAGCGCGTCGGGCGGCGCGGCGGGCGGAGGACCCGCAGGCGCGCGGCCCTCGGCCCGCTCGTGGTGCCGGCGGCGGAGCTGCGGGCGGAGCGTCGCGTCGGGCACGCCGAGCTCGGCGGCAGTGCGGAGGAGGTACTCGTCCTGCGCGATGGGGTCGCGGACGAGCGCGACGACGTCGAGGAGGCGGCGGGCCGCCTCGGCCTTCCCCTCGGGCGTGGCGAAGAGCGCCTCCTTCCGCGCCTGCCCCGCGATGAAGGAGACGAAGTCCTGCCGGTGCTCGCGGAGGTAGTTGCGGAAGGCCGCCCCGCCCTCGGCGCCGAACTGGCGGACGAACGAGTCGGGGTCGGCGCCCTCGGGGAGGGCGACGACGGCGACGGCGAGGCCGGCGCGGAGGACGGCCTCGATCCCCTTCAGCGCCGCGCCCACGCCGGCGGCGTCGGCGTCGTAGAGGAGGACGGCCGTGCGGGCGAGCTCGGCGACGGAGCGGATCTGCCCGGCCGTCAGCGCCGTCCCGCTGCTGGCGACGACGTTCTTGATGCCCGCCTGGTGGAGCGAGACGACGTCGGCGTAGCCCTCGACGAAGATGACCTCCTCCTCGCGCCGGATGTCCAGCTTCGCCTGCTTCAGCCCGTAGAGCACGTCGCTCTTGTGGAAGACGGCCGTCTCGGGCGAGTTGATGTACTTGGCCGGGGTGTAGTCGTCGCTCTCCTGCCTGCTGCCGGGGAGGATGCGCCCGCCGAAGCCGAGCACCTTCCCCGCGCGGTCGAGGATGGGGAACATCAGGCGGTCGCGGAAGACGTCGTAGTAGCCGTCGCCGCTCTGGCGCGGCTTGACGAGGCCGACGGCCTCCAGCACCTCGGGCTTGAAGCCTGCCTTCGTCGCCGCCTTGAGCAGGGCGTCCCACGCGTCGGGCGCGTAGCCGATGCCGAACGTCTTGATCGTCTCCTTGGTGAACCCCCGCTCCCTGAGGTAGTCGAGGCCGCGCTTGCCGCCGGGCTTCTTGAGCTGGTCGAAGAAGAACCGCGCGGCGAAGCGGAGCGCGGCCAGCATCGCCTCGCGCTCGCTCGCCTCCTCCCGGCTCCCCTCCTCCTCCACGACCTCGATGCCGGCGCGCTCGGCCAGCAGCCGCACGGCGTCGAGGAAGCCGACGCCCTCGATCTCCTCGACGAACTTGAAGAGGTCGCCGCCGGCCTTGCACCCGAAGCAGTAGAAGAGCCCCTGGCGCGGGTCCACCGAGAACGACGGGGTCTTCTCGTTGTGGAACGGGCAGAGCCCGACGAACCGCGTACCCTGCTTCTTGAGGCGGACGTAGTCGCTCACCACGTCCACGAGGTCGACGGCGCGGCGGACCTCTTCGATGACGGAGTCGGCGATGCGGGACATGGGGGGGACGGGATGGGCTCGATAGGATACCGCCGAGGTCGCCGCGGGGCCACGAGACTTTTTTGTTCTGGCGGCGACATTCGATGCGATAGCATCGGAACAACAGGCCGATGACAAAGTGTGAGCGGCCAAGCGCTTACGCCTGCGCGTAACGCTTCGCGCTATCACCCACCAACACGAGGTCCGCCATGGCTGCTCCTAGCAAGAGCGCAAAGAAGACCGCCGCGAAGAAGTCGGCCGCGAAGAAGAGCACCGCGAAGAAGACGGCCGCGAAGAAGAGCACCGCGAAGAAGAGCACCGCGAAGAAGACCGCGGCGAAGAAGAGTGCAGTGAAGAAGACGGCGGCGAAGAAGAGCGCAGCGAAGAAGAGCACGGCGAAGAAGTCGGCCGCGAAGAAGAGCACCGCGAAGAAGTCGGCCGCGAAGAAGAGCGCAGCGAAGAAGACGGCCCGGTGACCGGCCATGAAGGAGCGAGCCGAACCCGTTTCGGCTCTGCGGCGCCCCCCTCCCCCCCGAGGTGGGGCGCCGTCTTTTTCGGGGTGCCGCTTACGACCTGGAGCCTCCTCAGACGCGGGCTAGGGGCATCCCGGAATACCGAGTGGAACGGAACGGCGGGGGACGCGCGAGGTGGGAGGAGGGCGGCGCACGGCGCCGCGCCCCTTCTCACCATCCCTTCCGAGGTCCGTCATGGCCAACCAGAACAGGGGCTCCAAGGAGCCCACGACGCAGCAGCGCAAAGCCGAGAACCCCGACATGCAGGAGCAGACCACGTCGCAGCAGCGCGGCGGCACACAGGGCCAGACCGGCAGCCAGGGCAGCCAGGGCAGCATGCACGACCGCAACCGCGGCAACGAGGGCGGCAGCCGGGGCGGCTCCCAGGGTGGCTCTCAGGGCGGCAGCCGCGGCGGCTCGCAGGGCGACTCCAACCGCTGACGACGCGCCCACCTCATGCAGCCGCGTCCCGCTTCCGGCTCGGAAGCGGGACGCGTTGCTCTTTACCTGCGCCGGTCAGTCGAAGGCCAGCCGCTCGAACACGTCGTCCACGTCGAGGACGCGCACGTCGTCGGGGTCGAGGCCGAGGGGATAGCGGGCGACGACCTCGTCCTCGGCGAGGATCTCGGCCGGCTTCTCGCTGGCGTACGTGATGGGCGACGGCGCGTCGGCGATGAGTCGCTCGGCGAAGGCCTCGGCGTCGGGGGTGATGACGACGGCGGCGAGGCCGTCGGCGCCGAGGTGCTCGCGGATCACGCGGTTGACGTCGTCGAGGGTCAGGTCCATCAGCCCCTCGCGCACGTAGGCCACGTACTCGGGGGTGCCGTAGTAATCAGCGTCGAGGGCGTAGCCGAGGGCGCGGCCCTGCGTCGAGGTCAGCACGTTGGTGAACTTGAGGAGGTAGTTCCGCGTGGCCTCGAAGTCCTCCTCGCTCATCCCCTCCTCGACCAGCCGGTCGAGCTCGTACTTCGCGATGCGGAGGGCGAAGTGGGCCTGCTCCGGCGGGACCGGACGGATCCAGATCTGGAAGATCTGCCGCTGCCTCCCGAGGTTGGGATCGGGGTGGAACTGGAACATCCCGCGGGGGAAGTACTCGGTGTAGGCGTAGTCGCCGTAGTTCATCCCGCGGATCTCGCGGATGCGCTGGAAGAGGTACGACGCGCTCGAGCGGTGCTCGCCGAAGTAGGACCGCACGAGGTCGAGCGCAACCCAGTCGGGGTCGCCGCGGCGGACGTCGATGGGGAAGCCGAGGGAGATGGCGGCGGCGCGGGTGTCCTTGTCCACGAGCGTGACCTTCAGGCCGTCGGGCATCTCGGCCTGCGGCACCTCGGCGGCCACGAACGCCCCGCCCTCGGCCGGGAGCTCGGCGGCGACGTCGGCTCGCATCCGGGCGAGGAAGTCCTCCGGCACGTCGCCGGCGAGGCCGACGGTGAGGGCGGGCTGGACGTAGTGCGTCTCGTAGAACGCCCGCACGTCGTCGAGCGTCAGCGCCTCGACGGCCTCGGCGTGGCCGAGGTTGAGGTGGCCGTAGGGGTGGTTCGGCCCGTAGATCATCTCGTAGAGCACCTCCTTCCCCAGCTCCTCGTCGTTGTTGGCGCGGAGGCCGACGCGGATGTCGTTGAGCAACTGATCCTTGACCCGCGCGAAGTCCTCCTCGCGGAAGCCCGGGTCGAGCAGCATCCCGCCGACGACGTCGTAGTAGCGGTCGAGGTTGTCGCGGTGGACGGTGCCGGTGAAGACGGTCATCTCCTTGTCCACCTGCGCGCCGAAGCCGGCGGCCATCGGGTAGAGGGCGCGCTGGACCTCGGCGTAGGTGAGCGCCTCGCTCCCGGCGTCGGCGATCATGCGGGCCGTCAGCTCGGCGAGGCC
>DATGQT010000175.1:0-10224 GCA_035304085.1 Rubricoccaceae bacterium | reverse complement strand
CCGCTCGATCTTCTCGTACTCCGGCCGCTGGAGCGGGCCGACGACGCGGTGGAGCCGCCACGGCTCGCGGACGCGGAACCGCGCGCTGACGGCCTCGCGCGAGGGGTCGTCGGCGTCGACGGCGATGAGGTAGGTGGAGGGCGAGAGGAGATCCTCCGGGACGTCCCACGTGTAGGTGCCGGCGGCGGGGACGCCCTCGGCCACGAGGACGGGCTCGCGGCCGCCGGGGTGGAGGGCGCGCTCGACGAGGTAGAGGTCGACGGCCTCGGCGTCGTGGGGAGCCAGGAACCGGACTTCGTAGGGCTCGCCCGGGGGGACGATCTCGTCCTCGGCCGGGGCCGTGACGGCGAACGTATCCCCCAGTGCCGCCCGCCATCCCTCAAGCTGCCCGGCCGGGTTCGTCCCCAAGCCGACGATCACCGTCCCATCGTCCGACACGTCATAGGCGCGGGTTAAGGTCCACCCCGTGAGGTCGAGGCCGAAGTCGTTCACGAGCACGTCGCGGAGGCGCCGCGTCCCGTCCTCCGGTGTCCAGATGAACGCCTCGTCGCCCTGGTGCCCCACGATGACGGACCCGTCGGCTGACACGGCCTCGGCGTACGAGCTCCCGGACTCACCCGGGATCCCGGGGAGCGCGGACGGCACCCCGTCCACCCAGCGGGTCGCCAGAAAACTCCCGGTAGCGATCATGGACGAGTGGCCCACGATGACGGACCCGTCGGCCGAGGTGCCGCGGACCTCTGCGCCCCGTGAGCCATCCAGGTCCGGCAGCTGCTGGAGCCCGTCGGCGGCCGTCCAGCGGAAGCCCGGCGACCCGTGCGCGTTGAGGTGGTCGCCGACGACGACGGTGCCGTCGGCCGAGACGGCCCTCGCAATGCTGCTGAGCCAGGGGGGCACGGACCCCAGCACGACGAGGCCGTCGTCCTCCGACCACCGGTACGCCTTGGTCGAGGTCTCCACCTGCCCCACGACGACCGCGCCGTCGGCGGAGGTGCCACGACCGGAAATCGTACCCGCTATTGCCTGCATCCCCCCCGCCTCCGTCCACCGGTACGCGTCCGTGACGGCGATCTCCCCCGCCTGGCCGATGATCACGCGGCCGTCGCCCGAGGCGTCGTACGCGCTGCTGAAGGGCCCGGCGGGTACGCCGGCCAGCGCCTCGATCCCCGTCGCCGCCGTCCACCGGAAAGGCGTGCGCCCCACCGCCGACTCGCTGTGCCCAACGACGACGGTGCCGTCGCCGGAGACGGCGTTGGCTACGCTCTGCGTTGTGCCTCCCGGGAGGTCGCCCAGCCCTGCGAAGGACTGCGCGTGGGGGGCAGGCACGGCCGCGAGGGCGACCAGGAGGGCAGGGAGGGCAAAGCGGGTCATCGCAGGTAAGCGCTGTGGGGTCGACATGTAGTGCCCGGAGGCTTCCCCTCCATCTCCGAGATCCCGGGCCGGGATGGGCCACGCCCCGGACGTTTTTTCTGCCCGATCCCGCGGCGGCAGGCACGGCACGCCCGTCGTCCCCGTTGATCCCCATCGAGGCCGACCCTATCATCCCGTCGCCACCTCCGGAGAAGCTGCCCCATGGCGGTCCCCCCGCCCCACGAGATCACCCGTCTCCTCACGCAGGCGAACGACGGCGACGCCGAGGCGCTCGACCGGCTGCTCCCGCTCGTCTACGACGAGCTCCGGGCGCTCGCGCACCGCCAGCGCCTCCGGCAGGGCGGCACCGAGACCCTCAACACGACGGCGCTCGTCCACGAGGCCTACCTCAAGCTCGCGGGGAAGCAGGGGGGCACGTGGGAGAACCGCCTCCACTTCTTCCGCCTCGCCGCCCGCATCATGCGCGGCATCCTCGTGGACTACGCGCGGGCCCAGCGCACCGCCAAACGCGGCGGCGACGCCCCCGCCGTCTCCCTCTCCGACGTCGGCGACCTCCCGGCCATCCGCGTCGATGAGGTGCTGGGGCTCGACGAGGCGCTCGGCCGGCTCGAACGGCTCGACGCCGAGCAGGCGCGGCTCGTCGAGCTCCGCTACTTCACCGGCCTCACGCTCCCCGAGGCCGCCGCGGCCCTCGGGCTCTCCGAGCGGACGGCCAAGCGCCGCTGGGTGACGGCCCGCGCCTGGCTCTACCACACCCTCAACGCCGCCACCTGACGGCACCCGCATGGAGACCGCCCGCTCGGAGGCCGCCCGCTGGGCCCGCCTCAACGACCTCCTCCTCGACGCGCTGGAGCAGCCGGCCGCCGGGCGCGATGCCTTCCTCGACGCCGCCTGCGTGGACGAGACCGGCGCGCCCGACCCCGCCCTCCGCGCCGAGGTCGCCGCCCTCCTCGCGGCCCACGAGGCGGCCGAGCGGGACGACGCCTTCACCAGCCCCTTCGCACTCCGGGAGGCCGCGGGGCTCGACGGCGCGCGCGTCGGGGCGTGGCGGCTCGTCGAGCCCGTGGGGGCCGGGGGCATGGGCGAGGTGTGGCGCGCCGAGCGCGCCGACGGCGCCTACCGCCAGACCGCCGCGCTCAAGCTGCTCCGCCCCGGCCTCGGCCCCGACTTCCGCGCCCGCTTCCTCCACGAGCGCCAGCTGCTGGCCGGCCTCCGCCACCCCGGCATCGCCCGCCTCCTCGACGGCGGCGAGGCCGACGGCCGGCCCTTCCTCGCCGTCGAGTTCGTGGACGGCGAGCCGATCACGGCCTACGCCGACGCCCGCGACCTCGACGTCGAAGCGCGCCTCCGGCTGTTCCTCCAGGTGTGCGACGCCGTGGCGTACGCACACCGCCACCTCGTCGTCCACCGCGACCTCAAGCCGTCCAACGTCCTCGTCGCCGAGGAGGAGGGGGAGCCGGTGGTGAAGCTGCTCGACTTCGGCATCGCCAAGCTCCTGGCCGAGGGCGAGGGCAGCGAGGTGCCGCTGACGCGGACGGGCCTCCGCGTGATGACGCCGGAGTACGCCGCGCCCGAGCAGGTCACCGGCGGCGCCGTCACGACGGCGACCGACGTCTACGCCCTCGGCGTGTTGCTCTACGAGCTGCTGGCCGGCCGCCGCCCCTACGACCTCTCGGGGAAGACGGCGTCCGAGGTCGAGCGCGTCGTGTGCGAAGAGACGCCCGCGCGGCCGAGCACGGTGGCCGCCGTGGCGCCCGGCGCCGCGCCGGCCGCGCCGCGCCGCCGGCTCCGGGGTGACCTCGACACCGTCGTGATGAAGGCGCTCGAGAAGGAGCCGGAGCGGCGCTACCCCTCCGCCGAGACCCTCGCCGACGACCTCCGCCGCCACCTCGGTGGCCTCCCGGTGCAGGCGCGCCCGGCGACGGCGGGCTACCGCGTGGGGCGGTTCGTGCGGCGCCACCGGCTCGGCGTGGCGGCGGCCGCCGCCGTCGCGATGGCGCTCGTGGGCGGGGCGGCCGTGGCGCTGGGGCAGGCGCGCGTGGCGCGGGCCGAGACGGCCAAGGCCGAGGCCGTCAACGCGTTCCTCATCGGGCTCCTCGGCGCGGCCAACCCGGACGAGGACGGCCGCGACGTCCGCGTGGCGAGCCTGCTCGACCGCGCCGCGGCCGACCTCGGCGACGCCTTCGAGGGGCAGCCGGACCTCGAGGCCGCCGCCCGCCACACCCTCGGCGTGACGTACCGCGAGCTCGGCCTCTACGCCGAGGCCGAGACCCAGCTCGGCCGCGCCCTCGCCCTGCGGGAGCGGCTCCACGGCCCCCGCCACCCCGACGTGGCCGAGACCCAGCACGCCCTCGCCCTCACCCGCCACGAGCAGGGTGACTACGCCGCCGCCGACTCCCTCTACACGCTCGCCCTCGCCACCAACCGCGCCCGCTTCGGCCAGCGCCACGCCCGCACCTCCCTCGTCCTCAACGACCTCGGCCTCGTCCGCTACGAAACCGGCGACCTCGACGGCGCCATCGCGCTCTACCGGCAGAGCCTGGCGATAGACGAGGCGATGCTCGGCCCCGACGACCGCGCCGTGCTCCAGAGCCTCGGCAACCTCGCCGTCGCCCTAGCCGACAAGGGCGAGACCGACGAGGCGGCCCGCCTCTTCGAGCGCACGCTGGCCACGTATCGGTCGGAATATCCGGACGACGACGAGAGCATCGCCCACGCGCTGGCCAACCTCGGCTCCGTCCGCTACGACCAGGGGCGGGGGGAGGAGGCCGCCGCGCTCCAGGCCGAGGCCGTCGAGCGCTTCCGCCGCGCGCTCGGGGAGCGGCACGACTACGTCGCGTTCGCGCTCAGCAACCTCGGCTCCACCCTCGGCTCCCTCGGCCGCCACGCCGAGGCCGAGCCGATCCTCCGCGAGGCCGCCTCCATCTACGAGGAGGCGCTGGGCGAGACGCACCCGAACGTGGGGTTCCCCCTCGTCAACCTCGCCAAGACGCTCCGCGAGCTCGGGCAGTTGGAGGAGGCCGAGGCCGCCGCCCGCCGCGCCATCACGCTCTTCCGCGAGGGGTTCGGCCCGGAGCACTTCGCCGTGGGCCGCGCCCTCGCCGCGCTCGGCGACATCCTGATGGACGGGGGGCGGCCCGCCGACGCGGCCTTCCGTGACGCCCTCGCCGTGCAGGAGGCGACGCTGCCACCCGACCACCCCGACATCGCGGGCTCCCGGAGCGCCCTCGGCGCCGCCCTCGCCGCCCTCGGCCGCCCGGACGAGGCCGGCCCGCTCCTCGCCTCCGGCTACGAAGCCCTCCGCACGAGCCTCGGCCCGGACCACGCCCGGACCCGGCAGGCCCACGAGCGCCTGCTCGCCTTCCAACAGGCCGCCGGCCGCTGAGCGGCGCGCGCTCCCCTCCAACTTCCCCCATGCCCACCCCGCCCCGCCCCGACGAGTACGCCCCCTTCTACGCCGGCTACGTCGCCCGCGTCGAGGGCGACCTCTTCGACACGCTCGAAGCCCAGCCCGGCGCCCTCGCCGCCCTCCTCGACGGCGCCGACCCGGACCACGCCTACGCGCCGGGGAAGTGGACCGTCCGCCAGGTCGTCCAGCACACCCTCGACGCCGAGCGGGTGTTCGCCTACCGCGCCCTCCGCTTCGCCCGCGGCGACGACACGCCGCTGCCGGGGTTCGAGGAGAACGCCTGGGCCGAGAATGACCCCGGGCAGCCGCTCCACGACCTCCTCGCCGAGGCCGACGCCGTCCGCGCCGCGACGCTCGCCCTCCTCCGCGCCTTCCCCGAGGAGGCCTGGGACCGACGGGGCGTGGCGAGCGGCCACCCGATGAGCGTGCGCGCGCTCGCCTACGTCATCGCCGGGCATACGGCGCACCACATGGCCGTCCTCCGCGAGCGCTACCTCGACCGGGCGCAGGCTACCCCGCGATCATCCCCGTGACGCCGGCGCGGATCATCGCCACGGCGATGGCGGCGAGGAACAGGCTCGCCACCTTCGCCACGGCCTTCGACGTGCTCGGCCCGAAGAACCGCAGCAGCCCCGGCCCGAACGTGAACGCCACGTACACGAGGAGCATGTTGAGGACGATGCTCGCCAGCGTGGGCGGGTAGCCGAACTGCCCCTCCGCCACGAGGATCGTCGTGATGGCGCCGGGGCCGATGATGAGGGGGATGCCGAGGGGGACCACCGAGAGCTCCGGCACGAGCGTGCCGTCGGGCGCCTGGTGGCCGTTCGGCGCGGCCCGCCGCTGCTTCATCTCGCCGAAGGCGAGGTCGGTCACGGCGATGACCAGCAGGATCAGCCCGCCGCCGACGCGGAGGTCGTTGACGGTGATGCCGAGGGTGCGGAAGATGACCTCGCCCGCGAACAGCATCAGCACGGCGAGCACGAAGGCGGCCGTGAGCGCGCGCACGAGGAGCGCCTGCCGCGTGGGGCGGTCGAGCGCCTCGGTCATCCCCATGTAGAGCGGGAGGATGCCGGGGATGTTGATGGCGACGAACAGCGGCAGGAACGCCGCGACGAGAGCGCCGAGGAACGACACGGGGGCGATGGTCTCCGGGGGGCGCCCGTCCACGAGGGCCGCCGCGCGCGGTTTCTCCCGAAGACGCGCCGCGTCACGGAGTCACGGCGCTTTCACCCGCCCTCCCCGCCGCCTCCGCCGGGCGGCCGGGAGCCCCTCACGCCGCCGGGGCCGCCGCGCCGAGGGCCTCCTCGGGCACCCCCGCGAGGGCCGGCTCGGCCACCGGCTCGTCGTACTCGACGAGGCCGTCGCGGAGGTGGACGATGCGGCGGGCGTGGTGCGCGATGTCGTGCTCGTGCGTGACGACGAGGAGCGTGTGCCCGCGGCGGTAGAGCTGCTCGAACAGCCGCATGATCTCCTCGCTCGTCGCCGTGTCGAGGTTGCCCGTCGGCTCGTCGGCCAGCAGGATCGCCGGGTCGTTGACGAGGGCGCGCGCCACGGCGACGCGCTGGCGCTGCCCGCCCGAGAGCTCGTTGGGCCGGTGCGTCATGCGGTCGCCGAGGCCGACGGCCTCGAGCGCCTCGGCGGCGCGGCGCCGCCGCTCCCGCCCCGGCACCCCCGCGTAGACCAGCGGGAGCTCGACGTTCTGCAGGCACGTCTGCCGCGGCAGCAGGTTGAAGGTCTGGAAGACGAACCCGATCCGGCGGTTGCGCACGTCGGCGAGGCGGTCGTCCGAGAGGCGGCTGACGTCCTCGCCGTCGAGGACGTAGCGGCCGCGGGTGGGGGTGTCGAGGCAGCCGATGATGTTCATGAGCGTGCTCTTCCCCGAGCCGCTCGGCCCCATGATGGCGACGTACTCCCCCCGCTGCACCTCGACGGAGAGCCCGCGGAGGGCGTGGACGAGCGTCGGGCCCATCTCGTACGTCTTCCACACCCCCTCGATCTCGATGATCGGGCGGCTGGCCCGGCCGTCGCCCGTGGTCCGTCGTCCGTGGTCCTGTGTGAGCGCGTCCATCCGTTTACCGTCTACGGTCCATCGTCTCCCGAACTACTCCTCGCTGAGGGGCTCGGCGTCGGGGTCACGCGGGCGGACCGGGTCGCCGTCTTCGAGCTCGGTGCGGAGGAGGCGGAAGGGGCCGGAGACGACGGTCTCGCCGCCGGAGAGGCCGGAGACGATCTCGATGTGGGTGTCGTCCTGGATGCCGGTCTGGACCTCCCGCATGACGGCCTTCCCGCCCTCGACCACGAAGACGACGCGGCGGAGGTCCTCGGCGTCGGGGATGGGCGTCTCGTCGACGTCCTCGCCGCGGGCGCGGGCGGCGCGGCGCGCCTCGCGGGCCAGCGCGTTGAAGTCGCGGACGGTGACGGCCTGGATGGGGACGACGACGGCGCCCTCGACCGTGCGCGTGAACACGTCGACGGTCCCGCTCATGCCGGGGCGGAGCCGGGGCGGCGCCCCGGTCGCGACGGCCCCCTCCTCGGCCGACGTCGCCACGAGCGCGGCCGTGGTCGAGTCGCCGCCGGCGCCGAGGACGCGGATCTCGACGGGGAAGTTCGTCACCTGCTCGGTGGTGCCGAGGCCGGAGACGCGGGCGGAGTTGGCGACCTGCGTGACGACGCCGGCGAGGGGGCGGTCCGGGTACGCGTCCACCTCGATGCGCGCGGAGTCCCCGAGCTGGACGTGGACGACGTCGTTCTCGTTGACGTCGACCTCGATCTGCATCCGGTCGAGCTCGGCGATCCGCATGATCTCGGTGCCGGCCATCTGGGCCGTCCCGACGACGCGCTCGCCGAGCTCGACGTTGAGCTGGCTGACGGTGCCCGAGATGGGGGCGTAGATGCTCGTCCGGCCGAGCTGCTGGCTCGCCTGGCGGAGGGTGGCCTGCGCGGCGCGGACGTTGAACGCCGCCGCGTTCTCGCCCGCCTCGGCGATGGCGACGGCCGCGCGGGCGTTCTCGACGGCGGCGCGCGCGGCGTCGAGCTCGGCCGTGCCGGCGGCGCCGCGCTCGACGAGCCCCTGCGTCCGCGCCAGCTCGGTCTCGGCCCGGCGCAGCTCCACCTCCGCGCGCGCCACGTCGGCCCGCGCCTGCTCGACGCCCGCCTGCGCCTGGAGCACCCCCGCCTCCGCCTGCTCCCGCTGCGACGCGTAGAAGTCGGGCTGGACGCGGACGAGGAGCTGCCCGCGCTCGACGTAGTCCCCCTCCTCGACGCCGAGGAAGACGATCTCGCCCGAGACGTCGGAGGAGATGGCGACCTCGACCTCGGGGCGGATCTGGCCGGAGGCCGTGACGGTCTGCGTGATGGACCGCACCGTCGCCACGGCCGTCTCGACTTCCTCACCCTCCCCCTCGCCCCCGCCGCCGAACACGAGCGCGGCGACGACGAGGAGCGCGAGGAGCGCGCCGAGCCCGAGGAGGAGCTTCTTCGTCGGGCTCGCCGGCGCCTTCGGTGGCCTGGCAGCCTTGGGAGCGGACTTGCGGGGGGGCGCGGCGGTCACGGTTTCCATCAGGAGAGTTTGAGGTTAGTAGTTTGGTGTTTGGGGTTCAGGGTACACGGGGACGATTGGTCGATGGCGACGTTCAGGCGTTTCGAAGATATCGGGGCGTGGCAGAAGGCACGAAGCTTGACGAAGGATCTCTACGCCCTGACAGACCGGCCGCCGCTGATCCGGGACCGTGCGCTGTGCGCACGGCTCCGGCGGGCGTCCGGGTCCATCAGGGCGAACGTAGCGGAGGGGTTCGGGCGTGGGGGTTCGAGGGAGTTCATCAGCTTTCTCTCCATCGCGCGCGGTTCTGCCGGCGAGGTGCGCTCGCACCTCTACGTAGCACTCGACGCCGGTTTCATCGAGGAGGAGACCTTCGATCTCCTCGCAGAGGGGACACGGGAGATCGAGCGGATGTTGACCGGCCTCATCCGCCACCTCCGCGCTACGTCCATCCGCGGCGAGAAGTTCAAGGAGGGGTAACTCCAAACGGCAAACTCCCAACTCCAAACTTTCATTCGAACAGCGGCTCGGTGGGGTCGAGGTCGCCGCGGGCGAACGCGATGACGGCGCGGCGGAAGACGAACTCGTAGACGGCCTGGGCGCGGGCGGCCTGCGCCTCGGTGAGCCGCGCGCGGGCGAGCTCCAGCGCCACGAGGGTGCCGGTGCCGAGCTCGTAGCGCGCCTCCTCGGCCTCGAGCGCGGCCTCGGCCGCCGCCACCTGCGCGGCCGTCACGTCGAGGCGCTGCGCGGCGAGGCGGTAGTCGAGGACGGCCTGGCGCACCTCCGTCGCCACGGCCTGCCGCTGCCGCTCCAGGTCGAGCTCCCGGCGCGCCACCTCGATCTCGGCCTGCTCCACCTGCCGCCGCGTCTGGAGCCGGTCGAAGATCGGGACGGTGATCGACAGGCCGAGGCTGCCGCCCCGGTTGTCGGCGAACTGCGTGAACAGCGGGGTCGCCTCGAGCTCGGGGGCGGTCTGGAGCGGGAACAGGAACGGCTCGCCGCCGACGAGGACGGTCTCGCCACCGGTGGTGGTGACGGGGACGAACGTCGTCCCGCCGGTGCCGTCGACGATGCGTTGCTGGAGGCTGGAGTAGCCCGTTCCGACGCTGCCGAAGAGGTCGACGCGGGGGAGCATGCCGGCGCGGGCGACGCCGACGGCCGCCTCGGCCGCCTCGATCTGGCGCTCGCGCGCGCGGAGGTCGGGCCGCCGCTCGTAGGCCGCCCGCAGGAGCGGCTCCAGCGCCACCGGCTCGGCCGCGAGGTCTTCCTCGTCGAGCGGCGGCGCCGTGAAGACGTAGTCGCCGAAGGGGTCGAGCTGGAGGACCTGGATGAGCTGCGTCTTCGAGAGCTCGACGGCCTGCTGCGCCTGGAGGAGGGCGGCCTCGGCCTCGGCCACCGCCGCCTGCTGGCTGTAGACGTCGGCGCGCGCGCGCGTGCCCGCCTCGACGAGGGCCTCGACCTGCGCGAGCTGGGCCCGCTGCGCCGCCAGCGCCTCCTCGCGGATGCGGACGATCTCGGCGTCGAGGAGGACCTGGAGGAACCGGCTCGCCACGTCGAAGGCCACCTGCTGGCGCGTCCGCTCCAGCGTGAGGCCCGCGGCCGTCCGCTCGATCCGCGCCTGCTCCAGCGCCCGCCGGTCGCGGAACCCGTCGAAGAGGTTGACCGAGGCGGAGAGGCCGACGTTGACGGACTCGCTCGTCTGCGACGTCAGCTGGCCCGTCGTCTGGTCGAAGGCGAGGCCGTAGCGCTGCGTCGGCTGCACCGACGCCTCGATGAGGGGGAGCGGGAGGACGTCGGCGCGGGCGCGCTCGACGTTGAGCGCGGCGGCCTCGTCGCCGACGGTGGCCTCGCGGAGGTCGAGGCTCCGGGCGAGGCCGAGGCGGATGGCCTCGTCGAACGTGATGAC
>DATGQT010000174.1:0-5245 GCA_035304085.1 Rubricoccaceae bacterium | reverse complement strand
TCATCCCCCGCCCCGGCCGCGTCCTCATGACCACCCCGACGCACTTCCGCGTCGAGTACGTCATCAACCCCCACATGGTGGGCAACGTCGGGGCGGTGGACCCCGAGCGGGCGCGGGCGCAGTGGGAGGCGCTCCGCGACGCCTACGACCGCCTCGGCGTGGACGTGCACGTGATCGAGGGCGCCGAGGGCCTGCCGGACATGGTGTTCTGCGCCAACCAGACGCTCCCCTACCGCACCCCCGGCGGCGAGCAGGGCGTCGTCCTCAGCCGGATGCACGCGCCCCAGCGCAAGCCCGAGGTCCCCTACTACGCCGACTTCTTCGCCCGCAAAGGGTACGAGGTCCACGGCCTCGATCCCGACCTCCCCGGCGACTTCGAGGGGATGGGCGACGCGCTCTGGCACCCCGGCCGCTACCTCCTCTGGGGCGGCTACGGCTACCGCACCGACCGCCAAGTCTACGAGCGGTTCACCGAGAAGCTCGGCTTCCCCGTCCTCCCCCTCTCCCTCCAGGACGCCGACTTCTACCACCTCGACACCTGCCTCTGCCCGCTCGACGAGGCCACCGCGCTCTACTACCCCGGTGCCTTCGACGACGAGGGGCTAGCGCTGCTCCGGTCGCACTTCGAGCGGCTCATCGAGGCGCCCGAGGAGGAGGCCCGCCGCAGCTTCGCCTGCAACGCCCACTCCCCCGACGGCCGCCACGTCCTCATCCAGCGCGGCTGCAAGGACACCAACGCCGCCCTCCGCAGGGCCGGCTACGAGGTCGTCGAGCTGGACACCGACGAGTTCCTGAAGTCGGGCGGGTCCGTGTTCTGCATGAAGGTGATGTTCTGGTGAGTCGGAAGGTCTGCAGGTCACGGGCCGAGGGTCTTTCCGGCTCCACTGCACCCCCTGACCTTCGACTTTCGACCTTGAGACCTTCGACCCCCTATCAGCATCGTCAGCCCCGCGCTCGGCGAGGCGACGCTGATCGGGGAGGCGCCGGCGAGCGTGGCGGCCCAGCCGGGACCGAAGGAGGTGATCGTGGTGGACGGCGGCTCGGGGGACGCGGCTGGTCCGCTCGCATACCAGGGGCTTGGCCGCCGACGTTCACCCGGCGCATTCGGGAACGGATCGGTGCCCGAACGGTGAGCTATCGCTCCGCCGCCGCCCATCTGGCTCTTTACGCGCTCCTCGCGTCGCGCTATGGTTACGCTTCGCCCCCTCCTCCTCGGCGCCCTCGCCCTCCTCCTCGCCGCCCCCACCGCCCTCGCGCAGCCGCGCTTCCGCCTCATCGACCCCACGCTCCTCGCGGGCGATCGGACGTACGAGGTCGTCGGCGCGCCGCTGGAGCAGGCGCCGTTCGGCTTCGTCGTGCTGTCGGTGCCCGGCCACGGCCGCTACGTCGTCTCGGACCGCCCCTTCGAGGGGGCCCGCCGCGCGGGCCAGTTCGACGGCACCACGCTCGCCTTCACCCTTGAAGGGCAGAGCGTCCGCCTCCGGGCGGCCGAGCCGCTGCTGTCCTCGCAGGCGCCCGTCTACGCGTTCGTGCGCCACACCCCGAGCGGCGACGCGCGCGCCGACGGCCCCGCCGTCGTCAGCCTCCGCCCCCCCGGCGAGGGGGTGCCCAACTCGGCCGGCGGACCGCCGTCCCCGGCCGGCCGTCGCGAACGGGCGCGGATGGAGACGGAGGTCGCGCGGGCGCGCGAGGAGCGGGACCGGCTCACGGCCGAGGTGGCCGCGCTGGAGGCCGAGGTGGCCCGCGCCGAGCGCGAGGCGCAGCCGCTGGCCGCCGAGCGCTCGCACCTCCGCGGCGCGCTCGGCCGCCTCCAGGCCGAGCGCACGCAGGCCGCCGCCTCGCGCAACAACCTCGACGCCCGGCGCGCCCGGATCGAGGCCGAGCAGGCCGCACTCCGGCGCGACCTCGACGCGTACGCCGAGGAGGTCCGACGCTTCGAGGCCGAGCGGGCCCGGCTGGCGACCGAGTACGACGAGGCGGCCCTCCGCGCCCTCGAAGCGGAGCGCCCCCGCCTCCTCGCCGAACGCGACCGCCTCGACCGCGAGCGGCAGCGGCTCGCGGCCGAGGCGCAGGCGCTCGGCGGCGCCGTCGGCGACCTCGGCGCCGAGACGTCGCGGCTGGCCGTCGAGCGGAACCGCCTCGCCGACGAGCAGGCCCGCCTCGTCCGCGAGCGCGACGCCCTCGTGGCCGAGCAGCAGCGGCTCCTCCGGGAGGTCGACGACCTCCGCCGCGCCACCGACGCCCTCGCCGACGAGACGCGCCGCCTCACGGGCGAGCGTGACCGCCTCCGTGCGCAGCAGGGCGCCCCGCCGCCGGCCCCGAACGCGCCGGCCCCGAGCGCCGACCGGCTCAACCGCACGCCGCAGCGCGACGCGTTGGCCGAGGAGCGCGACGCGCTCCGCCGCGAGCTGGCGCGGCTCGAAGCCGAGGTCGCCCGGCTCCGCCAGGCCCGCACGGAGCGCGACGGGACGGAGGCCCGGGGCCGCCTCCGTGAGCGGATGGCGGCGGCCGAGGCCGAGCGCGACGAGGCGGCCCTCGCCACCGCCGCGCTCCGGCGCGAGCGCGACGCGCTGGCCGAGCGCCTCCGCGCCCTCGAAGCCGAGCGCGACGGGCTCGCCCGCACCCGCGCCCAGCTCGAAGCGGACCGAGCCCGGCTCGAACAGGAGCGCGACGCGCTCCACCGCGAGGCCGAAGAACTGCGCGCGCAGCTCCTCGCCCACGAGGGCGCCCTCCCCGCCCGCCCGCGGACGGCGGAGCCGGCGGAGCCGCCCGCAGCGGAGCACGAGCGCAGGTCGCCTGCGCCGCCGCCCACCTGGGCCGCGGCCGAGACCGACGGCCCCTCCGCCACCCTCCCCGGCTTCGACTGGTCCCGCCTCCAGAACGCGGACGAGGTCGGCGCGATGCTCCGCCGGACGACGTACCCGGAGGCGGCCCTGCGCGCCCGCGCCGGCGGCGACGCCCTCGTCCTCTTCGCCACCGACGACACCGGCCGCGTCACGGAGGCCGCGGTGGCCGAGCCCCTCGGCCACGGGCTCGATGCACTGGCCGAGGACATCGTGAGCGCGATGCGCTTCGTGCCGCCGGTGGTGGGCGGCCTGGAGACGGGCCTCCGCGCGCAGGTCGTCGTCCGGTTCGATCCGTAGGCGGGTCGCAGGCCGCACGGCGTGCGTACATTGGCAGCACGGAAGCCAGGGGTGTCCCGCCGCTCGCATGGAGCGAGCGGGACTGAGAGAGTCCCTCAGCACCTGATCCGGGTCATACCGGCGTAGGGAGGCTTCTTCGGTCCTGCGGGCATCCGCGCTCCGGCTTCCGGCCCTTCTCCCGTCAACCGGAAGCCGCCATGCCTTCGCTCGCCACCACCGTCGCCGAGAAGCGCGCCGCCGACGCCCGCACGCACGACCGCCTCACCGCGCTCTCCGAGGAGGTCCGCCGCCCCTTCCCCGGCTCGCGCAAGGTCTACGTCGAGGGCTCCCGCCCCGACCTCCGCGTGCCGATGCGGCTCATCGCGCAATCGCCCACGGGCGCCGAGGAGAACCCGCCGATCCCGGTCTACGACACCTCCGGCCCCTACACCGACCCCGACGTCCAGATCGACCTCCGGCGCGGGCTGCCGAGCGTGCGCGGCGCGTGGATCGACGAGCGCGAGGACACCGAGGTGCTGGACGGCCCCTCCTCGGCGTTCGGCCGAGAGCGGCTGGCCGACCCCGCCACGGCCCCCCTCCGCTTCGAGCACCGCCGCCGTCCGCGCCGCGCGAAGCCGGGCCGGTGCGTGACCCAGATGCACTACGCCCGGCGCGGCGAGGTCACGCCCGAGATGGAGTTCGTCGCCATCCGTGAGAACCAGCGGCTGGAGGCGCTGCGCGAGACGAACCCCGAGTTGTTCGCCCAGCACGCCGGCCAGTCGTTCGGCGCGGCCATCCCGCGGGTCATCACGCCCGAGTTCGTGCGCGACGAGGTAGCGCGGGGCCGGGCCATCATCCCGGCCAACGTCAACCACCCCGAGCTGGAGCCGATGGCCATCGGGCGCAACTTCCTCGTCAAGATCAACGCCAACCTCGGCAACTCCGCCGTCACGTCGTCCATCGCCGAGGAGGTCGAGAAGCTCGTCTGGGCCATCCGCTGGGGGGCCGACACCGTGATGGACCTCTCGACGGGGAAGCACATCCACGAGACGCGCGAGTGGATCCTCCGCAACAGCCCCGTCCCCATCGGCACCGTGCCGATCTACCAGGCGCTGGAGAAGGTGGGCGGGGTGCCCGAGGAGCTGACGTGGGAGGTCTTCCGTGACACGCTCGTCGAGCAGGCCGAGCAGGGCGTGGACTACTTCACGATCCACGCCGGCGTGCTCCTCCGGTTCGTGCCCCTCACCGCGAAGCGGCGGACGGGCATCGTCAGCCGCGGCGGCTCGATCATGGCGAAGTGGTGCCTCGCCCACCACCAGGAGAACTTCCTCTACACGCACTGGGACGAGATCTGCGAGATCATGGCCGCCTACGACGTGAGCTTCTCCATCGGCGACGGCCTCCGCCCCGGCTCCATCGAGGACGCCAACGACGACGCCCAGTTCGCCGAGCTCTACGTGCAGGGCGAGCTCACGCGGAAGGCGTGGGCGCACGACGTGCAGGTGATGAACGAGGGGCCGGGGCACGTCCCCATGCACCTCATCCAGGAGAACATGCAGAAGCAGCTCGACTGGTGCGGCGAGGCGCCGTTCTACACCCTCGGCCCGCTCACGACCGACGTCGCCCCCGGCTACGACCACATCACGAGCGGCATCGGCGCGGCGATGATCGGGTGGTTCGGCTGCGCCATGCTCTGCTACGTGACGCCCAAGGAGCACCTCGGCCTCCCGAACCGGGACGACGTGCGCGAGGGCGTCGTCACCTACAAGATCGCCGCGCACGCGGCCGACCTCGCGAAGGGCCACCCCGGCGCGCAGGCGAGAGACAACGCGCTCTCGAAGGCCCGCTTCGAGTTCCGCTGGGAGGACCAGTTCAACCTCGGCCTCGACCCCGAGCGCGCCCGGAGTTTCCACGACGAGACGCTGCCGAAGGAGAGCGCGAAGGTGGCCCACTTCTGCTCGATGTGCGGACCGAAGTTCTGTTCGATGAAGATCACCCAGGACGTCCGCGACTACGCCGCCGCCCACGGCGTCGAGGTCGAGGCCGCGATCCCGGAGGGGATGCGCGAGAAGGCCGCCGAGTTCGTCGCGCAAGGGGCCGAACTGTACCGACCGGCGTAACCG
>DATGQT010000173.1:0-10090 GCA_035304085.1 Rubricoccaceae bacterium | reverse complement strand
GCCGGAGCCCCTCCAAGTTCAGACAGTGTACGGAGGCTTGAATCTGGCACTCGATGGCCCGCGACACCAGGTACCTGGACCAAGGATTCAACGGCTCCCAGCTATCCGCGTTGCCAGCTCCCGGGTCGCAAGCGACGTGCTGAACCCTGCGGCGTTCGAGGGGACAGGAGGAAATCCGGGGAAGAAGAACACGAAGGAGTTGTTCAAGAGGGTGGGCATCCCCGACATCTTCGCCATCTCCCACGCCCGGTTCGTCAGGAAGTGGGGGGCTCCTGTCGCCACCAGTTTCATCGGAGACAAGCTGGAGGAGATCGTCCAGAGGCGACACAAGGTTGCCCACCGCGCCGACGCCCTCACGATCAGTCGCGTCGCCCTTCGAGAGAGCGAACGGTTCTTGCGCGTGCTCAGCGAGGTCCTCGACATCGAGATGGGATACCATATCCGCGCGCTGTGCCGAAACGCGCGGTGAGACGTGAGACCAACTGGGTCCCCGGTTACGAGGACGCCGGGGGAGATGGTCGAGGGCGAGTCGAGCTGCGGATGTTCAGGGATGTCGTTGCTCGCACCTGGGAGGGGTCGCAGTGCCGAGGGCGGTCTCCCATGCGCCCTCGTGGCAGAGCCCGGCGATGCGGGCCTCCTCATAGGCCGCCCACGCCGCGTCGAGGCGGTCCTCCAGCACGGCCTCCGCCAGCCGGCGGCGGACTTCGACGTCATGCTCGGACGGGGTGAGGCCGGGGGCGTTCATTGCTGCGGTTCGAGTTGGTCGGCGTACCCGGGCGGGCCGGCGGCCCTGTAGACGCGCACGGCGCAGACCTTGAACTCGGGATCTTCGAGATCGGGTCCTGCGCCGAGATGGTGAGCTGGTTGGCGCTCTTGCGGCCGCCCCAGTGATAGGGGATGAAGACGGTGTCGGGCCGGATCGTCATGACGACGGAGGCGCGGAGGGTGCAGGTGCCGCGGCGGCTCTCGGCCGTTGTCCAGTCGCCGTCGCGGATGCCGAGCTTCGCGGCCAATCGCGGGTGCATCTCGATCCTCGGCTCGGGGTAGTGGTCCACGAGCGGGCCGATGCGGCGGGTCTGGTTGCCCGAGAGGAACTGGCTGACGACGCGGCCGGTGGTGAGGATGACGGGGTAGTCCTCGTCCACGTCCTCGGCCGGGCCGACGTACGGCGTGACGTTGAAGCGGGCCTTGCCGTCGGGGAAGTAGAACGGGCCGGCGCCCTTCGCCACGGGGTTCCACGAGCCGGGCTCGAACAGGCGCGGCGTGCCCTGCGGGCCGGGCGGGGCGACGCCCTCCGGCACCTCGTCCGGGCACGGCCAGAACACCCCGAAGTTCTCCTCGACGCGCTCCCAGGTCACGCCGGAGTAGTCCACGACGCCGCCCTTCGAGGCCACGCGCAGCTCCTCGAACATCTCGCGGGGGTCGGAGAACGTCATGCCCTGCTCGCGCCCGAGCGCCCGGGCGATGTCCTGGATGATCCGCCAGTCCTGCCGCGCCTCGCCGGGCGGGTCGACGGCCTGGTTGATCTTGATGATGCGGCCTTCGACCTGCGTGACGGTCCCCTCGTCCTCCTCCTGCAACGAGCCCGGCAGCACGACGTCGGCGTAGCGGGCCGTCTCGCTCAGGAAGAAGTCGATGGCGACGTAGAACTCGAGTTTTTCCAGCGCCTCGCGGACGAAGTTGTTGTCGGGCAGGGAGACGACGGGGTTGAAGCAGATCGAGAGGAGCCCCTTGATCTCGCCGGCGTGCGCCTTCCGCATGATCTCGTAGGCGTCGACGCCCGGCTGCGGGAGGTCGTCGGGGTCGATGCCCCAGACGGAGGCGACGTAGGCGCGGTGCTCGGGGTTGGCGAGGTCGCGCCCGCCGGGGAGCTGATCGGCCTTCTGGCCGTGCTCACGGCCGCCCTGGCCGTTGGCCTGCCCGGTGATGGTGCCGTAGCCGCAGTTCGGCCGCCCGATGCGCCCGGAGGCGAGCACGATGTTGATCGCGCTGAGCACGTTCATCACGCCGTTCGAGTGGTGCTCGAGGCCGCGGGCGTGGAGCAGGAAGCTCGTCTTGGCCGCCCCCCACCACTCGGCCGCCTGCTCGATGGACTTCTGCGCGATGCCCGTCACCTCGGCCGTCCTGCGCGGCGTCCACGGCGCGACCTCCTCGGCCACGGCCTCGAAGCCGACCGTGTGGTTCTCGATGAAGTCGTGGTCGAGCCAGTCGTGCTCGATCATGAGGTGGAGGATGCCGTTGAAGAGGGCGGTGTCGCGGCCCGGCTTGATCGGGAGGAAGAGGTCGCACGTCCGCGCGATGGGCGTGATGCGGGGGTCCACGACGACGACCCTGGCGCCGTTCTCGCGGGCCTGCCAGACGTAGTTCGTCGTGATCGGCGCGCACTCGGCGACGTTGGCGCCGCTGATCCAGACGACCTCGGCGCCGAGGATGTCGGTCCAGGGGTTGGCCGAGCGGTCCACGCCGAAGGCCTTCTTGTTGCCGGCGGCGGCGCTGACCATGCAGAGGCGGCCGTTGTAGTCGATGTTGGCCGTCCGCAGGGTCATGTGGGCGAACTTCCCCATGAGGTACGTCTTCTCCGTGGTGAGGCTGGCGCCGGAGAGGACGGCGAAGGCGTCGTTGCCGTGCTCGCGCTGGATGCGGTCGATCTCGGCGGCGACGCGGCGGAGGGCCTCCTCGTAGGGGATCTCCGAGAAGCCGCCGGGCGCGCCGGGGGCTTTCTCGTAGGCGTGGAGGAGGCGATCGGGGTGGGCCTGCTGGAGGTAGCGCTTGATGCCCTTCGGGCACATCATCCCCCGGTTGAAGGGGAAGTCGTACCACGGCTCGACGCCCGTGATGACGTTGTCCTTGACCTTGAGCTGGAGGCCGCACTGCTGGCCGCAGAAGCAGCAGTGCGTCTTGACGTAGCGGTCCGGCTCGACGCCCGTGTCCACGCGGACGTCGCGGGCGTAGGCCCGGTACGGCCCGAACTCGCGGATCGTGTCGAGGTCGAGGCCGGGCGTCGGCGGGGCGGGGGGGTGGTCCATCGGGTTCTGGCCCTACGGGTGGAAGTTCTCGGCGTCCTCGACGCCCAGCGGTCCCTCGCCCCGGCCGGGGTTGGCGTGGACGGGCATCGGGATGGGGCGGCCGTCGAGAGGGAGCGAGTCGCCGCCGCGGCGCCCGCGCCAGAGGACCCCCTGCGCCATCGCGAAAGACGCGCGGCGGCAGGGCGGGCAGATCCACTGGTAGTGCCCGACCTCGCTGTCGGGGATCTCGTACCGGAAGCCGAGCCGGCGCTCGACCTCGATGAGGTCCTCGACGTGCATCCGCGACGTGAAGGCGTGGCCGCAGCGGCGGCAGCGCGCCGGCTCCCCGGCCCGCCCGACGTCCTTGTAGAACCCGACGCCGAGCTGGGCCGGCCGCTGGAAGATGTGGAAGAACTTCCCGAACGGGAGCCAGAGGAACGTCCCGATGACGGTGACGGCGTGGAGGATGGCGACGAAGGTGTAGGCGTACCCCTCCATCCACGTGTAGCTCGCCGTCAGCATGAGGCCCGTGAGGCTGACGGCGAACAGCAGGATCAGCGGCATCATGTCCTCGGCGAAGCGCTGGACGGCCGCCGCGCCCTCCTCGCGCATCCGCCGCCGCATCGCCAGCATCACGCCCGCGATGACGAGGAAGGACGACCACACGAGCCCGTGGAAGAGGAAGAACGCGAGGGCCGACTCGTGCGGGAACCGGAACGCCGGGAAGCCGAAGACGACGGCCTCGTAGAGGTCCAGGTCGCCGGGGACCGGGCGGAAGTGGAGCCACCCGAAGACGAGCGGGAACGTGATGGCCACCGCGAGGAGGCACCCCCACATGATGAGGAGGTGGGTGACGCCGCGGAGCCGGCTCCGCCGGAGGATGAACCGGTTGGCGAGCACCTCCGAGCCGACGCGCCGGACCCACGTGCCGAGGTTGCGCAGCCGCCAGCCGCGCTTGAAGAACGCCTCCCACCCCCGCCGCCAGTAGACGCCCGTCGGCGGGCGCTGGAGCCACATCGTGTAGCGGTACGTCAGCCCGAACGTGGCGAAGAGCACCGCGAAGGTGTAGCCCACGAGGGCCGCGTCGAAGTGCTCGAGGTTCCGCGAGCCGACGACGATGAGGGCGGCCAGCGCGACGGTGACGACCAGGCCCCACGTGGTCGCTCGGGCGGCTTCTCGGGACATGAGGACCTGGAGGCGCGGTGAAGTGGAGCTTCGCCGGTAACATAAGCCTCCCCCCGTACGGGTTCCACCACGGCGCTGCGGTCGAGGCGGGCGGTGGGCCGGGGGCGTGTGGGCGGGACGCCGGGGACCACGTTCGCGCTCCGCCGGCAGGGACCTCTTATCGAGCGCCCCCGTTACTGCTCCCTCGCACCGAGGCCCCCGACCTTCGCCCGTATGAACTACACTTACATCCCCGACCTCGCCGAACGTATCGCCGAGCTGACGAAGCAGGGGCACCCCACCGAGCACGTCCAGGGGCGCGCCCTCTACACGGACGACCACGTGAAGCTGCTGGCCTTCCCCTTCGAGGCGGGGCAGGCGCTCGAAGAGCACACGGCGCCGCACCCGGCCATGCTGCACTTCCTCGAGGGGGAGGCCGACGTCACGCTGGGCGGCGAAGCGGTGGAGGCGCGAGCGGGGACGTGGATCCACATGGCTCCGGACCTGCCGCACAGCATCCGAGCCAGGACCCCCGTCCTGATGCTGCTCCTCATCCTCCGAGCCGTGCCTTGAGCGCCGCACACACGTCCTCGAACTCACGCTGCCAGTTGAGGCCGCCACGCGCGGTGAGGAGCGCTGCGGACGACGTCCTCGCCCTCGACGTGATGGACGCGGAGGGCGAGGCGGCGGGAGGCTCTCGATGATCCACGCTACCGTTTCCCCCGCGCCATGTCCTGGGAGAACCCCGAACCTCCGGTCCTGCCCTTCTGGAAAGGGATGGCGATCCTCGTGCTCGTCCCCCTCATCACGGGCGTCCTGCTCTACCTCATCCTGGCCTGAGCAGGGCGCCGACCACGTCCCGTTCACGCGGCCGGTGCCGTGTCTCGGCGCCGAAGCCTTCCTCAGCCCCTCCCGATGGCTCGATCCCCCGACCTCTCCCAGGCCGAAGCCACGCGCGAGCACCTCCGGCATGCTCGCCGTCACCTAGACCTCGCCCGCGACCTCCTGCGTCGCCAGGAGCCCGACTTCCGGGCCGCCGCCGCGCACGTGGAGGCCTGCTATCTCGCCGCCCTCCGCGCCCTCACGACGTGGCACCGGGTGCCGCTGCCCGAAGACGCCGACGTGCGGGCGCTGGGGGAGCGCGCCGCGCAGTTCGCGAACGTCTTGCGCACGTTCGTCCGCCGCGCGCTCGCGGTGCTCCCCGTCCTCCGCGCCGTCGGGGGGAAGGAGCGGCTGGGCGTGCACGACCGCGAGGGAGTCGAGGCCGGCTGGTACACGGCGCGGAACCTCCTCCTCGCCGTCGCGGGGGAGCTGCCTGCGGGGGTGCGGGAGGCCGCCGAGGTGCCCCCCTCCGAGGGCTCGGCTCCGTCGGGCGCGCCGAGCGCTGGGCGTTGACGCCCTTCGCGCGCGTCCGCGATGGCGCGATCACCTATCCCGCGGCTACGTAGGTTCGCCGCCCACGTCCCCTGGAGTAGTCTCCCCGTGCCCGTAGGGATCTGTCTACGCCCGCACCCCGCCACCCGCCGCTCCACTGGCCCGGGCGAGGCGGCGGACGACCTCGACGACCTCGTGGAACTCGGTGGACTTGTCGAAGAAGTGGCTCGCCCCGGCGCTCAGGCACTTCCTGCGGTAGAAGGGGTCGGCGTGGTTGGTCAGCATGATCACGCGGGTCGCCGGGAGGAGCCGCTTGATCCGCTGGAGCGCGACGATCCCGTTCTCGCCCGGCATCTGGATGTCGAGGACGACGACCTCGGGGTGGTGCGCCTCGGCGGCGCGGACGGCCGAGGGGGTGTCCGCCGCCTCTCCCACGACCTCGACGTGGTCGAGGCGCCCGAGCTGCTCGACGAGGTGCCTGCGCACGAGCGCGGAATCGTCGGCGACGACGACGTGCAGGGGGAGCGGCACGGGGGAGGGCGGGGCGTGGAACGCGAGCGAGACCATGAAGGTGGGCTCCGGCAAGGTGGCCCGGCGTGGCACGCGCGCGCCGTCGGTGGGGTTGCCGCTTCGGCGTCGGCGTGGCCCGTACCCGCGGCGTAGGCCGCCCGCGCATCCTCTCGTCCGCGCCCGTCCTACGGAGGACAGGGGGCAGGAGACAGGGGGCGGAGGTCAGAGGAACTGGTCCACCGTCACACCAGCCCGTGCTCGAGGGCGTAGCGCGTGAGCTCGGCGTTGTTCTTCATCCCCATCTTCCGCAGCAGCCGCGCCCGGTACGTCGAGACCGTCTTGACGCTGAGGGCGAGCTCCTCGCTGATGGCGCCGACGGGCTTGCCGGAGGCGAGGAGGCGGAGCACCTGGTACTCCCGGTCCGAGAGCGCCTCGTGGGGGGCGGTCTCGGGGTCGGCGTCGAGGTGGGTCAGCAGCGCCTCGGCCATGCCGGCGGTGAGGTAGCGCCCGCCCGAGGCCACGCGGCGGACGGCCTGCACGAGGTCGCGCTCGGCCGCCTCCTTCGTGAGGTAGCCCGCCGCCCCCGCGCGCACCACGCGCACGGCGTACTGGTCCTCGGGATGCATCGAGAGCACCAGCAGCGGGAGGGCCGGGAACTCGGCGCGGAGGCCCTTGACGAGGTCGAGCCCGGAGAGCCCCGGCATCGAGAGGTCGAGCACGACGACGTCGGCCTCGGTCTGGCGGAGGAGGCGGAGGAGGGCGTCGCCCGAGCCGGCCTCCCCCGCCACCTCGAGGTCCACCGTCTCGCGGAGGATCTCGGCGAGGCCGCGGCGGACGACGGCGTGGTCGTCGGCGACGACGACGCGGAGGGCTCCGGGGGGCGTGCGCGGCATGGGGGTGGTCCGTTCGGGCTCAGGCGGGGGGGGCGGGGACGGGACCTGCGGTCCCGTCGGAGGCGGGGAGCGGCACGCGCACCGAGACGCACGTCCCCGCCCCCGGCGCGCTCTCGATCTCTACGCGCCCGCCGAGCGCGCGCGCCCGCTCGCGCATCCCGAGCAGGCCGAGCGTGCGCGTGGCCTCCAGCGTCTCCGGCGCCAGCCCGACGCCGTCGTCGCGGACGCGGAGGGAGAGGCCCTCGGGCGTCACCGCGAGGTGCGCCTCGACGGCCGTGGCGCGGGCGTGGCGCGCGGCGTTGGTGAGGGCCTCCTGGAAGATGCGGAAGACGGCCGTCGCCGCCTCCGGCGGGACCCCCTCGTCGGCGCCCTCGACCGTGACGCGGCACGGCAGCCCGGCCCGCGCGCCGAACCGCTCGGCGTACCACTCGACGGCGCTCGCCAGCCCGAGGTCGTCGAGGACGCCCGGCCGCAGCTCGGCGGCGATGTGGCGGACGCGCTGGATCGTCTCGTCGATGAGGCCGCGGGTGTCGTCGGCGCGCGCCTCGGCCTCGGCGTCGCCGTCGAGGCGGCGGGCGAGCCAGCCGACGCCGAGGCGGATGGCCGTCAGCTGCTGGCCGAGCACGTCGTGGACCTCCCGCGAGATCCGCGTGCGCTCCTCCTCGCGGACGTCCTGGAGGTGGGCGGCGAGCGCGCGGAGCTCGGCGCGCGAGCGCTCGAGGGCGTCCTGCTGCGCCTTCATCTCCGTCACGTCCACGGCCACCCCCGTCACGCGCGCCACGCGGCCGGCGGCGTCGTGGACGGGGACGAGGTGGGCGTCGAAGGTGCGCCCGCGCACGGTGGCGACGACGTTGGCGGGGGTGCCCGCGAGGGCCGTCCGCGCCGCCGCCAGGATGTCCGGGTACTTCGCGTAGGCCTCGAAGAGGCTCCGCCCGACGAGGTGCTCGGGCGCCGCGTCGACCTCGGCCAGCCCCCGCCCCTCGCCGTAGGTGATCCTCCCCTCGGCGTCGAGGGCGAACACGATGACGGGCACGCGGTGGACGACCTGGCGGAGGAAGTGCTCCTGCTGGCGGAGCGCGGCCTCCTGCGCGCGGAGCGTCGCCTCGGCCGCCTTCCGCGCCGTCACGTCGCGCGCGTTGACGACGCCGTAGGGCTGCCCGTCCGGCGCGGCGATGGCGCGGCCGACGCCCTCGAAGTGGCGGACGGAGCCGTCGCGGTGGAGGACGCGGTACTCCATCTGGCGCGTGGTGCCCGGCTGGACGACGGCCTCCAGGAACTCCCCCATCACGGCCTCGCGGTCGTCGGGGTGGAGCGCGTCGAAGGCGCTCTGGCCGAGGAGGTCCTCGGGCCGGTACCCCAGCTTCTCCTCGATGGAGGGGCTGGCGTAGACGTAGCGCCCGAGGCCGTCGAGCACGGACACCATGTCGAAGGTGTGCTCGACCATGAGGCGGTAGCGCTCCTCCTCCCAGGCGCGGGCGTCCTGGAGGGCGCGGCGGGCGCGGGCGCGGGCGAGGGCGCGCCTCAGCGCCGACGCTTCGCCTCCCGCCGGCGCGCCGGCCAGCACGTCGGCCGCGCCGGCGCGGAGGCAGGCCAGCGCGGCCTCCTCGTCGTCCTCGGCCAGGAGGACGAGGACGGGGGCCCGACGGGGGGCTGCGGGGAGCCATTCCAGCAGCCGCTCGCGCCCGGCGAAGGTCTCCTGCACGAGCACGGCGCCGTGGACGCCCCGCGCCGCCTCCACCCTCAGCGCCTCCCACGTCGCCACGCGCGTCACCTCGCGCACGGCGCCCCGCAGCGCCGCCTCGACGGCCCCGGCGTCGGGTCCGTCGCCGGCGAAGAGGACGGAGAGGTCGAGGGGCTCGGGCACGGGGGCGGCGGGTTCGCATCGGAGTATAGCACGCGGAGGCGAACTACCACTGTGCTCCCCCTGCTCGCGCTCATAAGCCTCTGCGCTTCCTCTGCGAGCGCGAGCTGTCCCCCTCGCCTGAGAGGGACAGCCGAGGCAGGGGGAGCGGCCGGTGCCGCTACCGCACGACGGTGAGCCGGCGCACGACGGTGTGCTCGCCCGCCTCCACCCGCACCACGTACACCCCCGGTGCGAGGCCGCCCGCGTCGAACGCCGCTGCATGTGACCCTGCCCCCTGCCGTGCGTCCACCAGCACGGCCACCTCGCGCCCGAGCACGTCGTAGACCGCCACCCGCACGGCGGCGGCCTCCGCGACCGCGTATCGGACCTCCGCCCGGCCCCGGGACGGGTTCGGGCTCACTGCCACCGAATGCTCCGCCGTCGACGCCGAGGCCGTTGGCATGGCGAAGAAGCCCTCGACTCCCTCGACCTCGAACTCGGCGCCGTCGGCATTGCCCGCAAGGCTCGGGGCCGCCGTCACCGTGATCGCGAAGCCGACGGTGTCGCAGACGTCGCCAGCGGCGAAGTCGCCGATGTGGAGGCCCACGGCATAGACGCCCGTCGGCGCGTTGCCTGGCACGCGCACGTTGAGGGCCCGCGTGACGGAGGCGCCGGCCGGGAGCGTGCCCGAGGCGAGGTGCTTCGTGAGGCTGGTCGGGCCGGAGGCGTCGATCCAGAGGTCGAGCACGGCGGGGCCGGCGCCCCCGTTGGTGACGGTGACGGTGAAGGTGAGCGTGCCGCCGACCGGGGGCGTCGTCGTGTTGACCGTGGCGCTGAGGTCCTGCGCGCAGCCGCCCGCACCGCCGCCGGTGAATAGGTACCCCCGGCCCGCTTCCGGATGCATCCCCCCGTCCTCCTCCGGCGCCCCGACGAGGAAGTCGCCGCGGCCGTCGCCATCGGCGTCGGGCACCCCCGACACCGCGCCCCCGAAGCGGCCGACGTATTCGGGGTCGAGGGAGGAGAACTCCTGGAGGAGCGCGCCTGTAGCACCCGAGAAGACGAACGCCTGGCCGGGGGCCAGCCGCGACCCCCCGTCCCTCGCGAACCGGGCGCCGACGAGGAGGTCGCCGCGGCCGTCGCCGTCGGCGTCCGGCACCCCGGCCACCGACGTGCCGAAGCCCACGCTGCCCCCCGGCTCCGGTGCTTCGAGCGCGGCGAGGTGGGCGCCGGTGGCGCCGGAGAAGAGGTGGACCACCGGCTCGAGCGCCCCGACGAGGAGGTCGCCGCGGCCGTCGCCGTCG
>DATGQT010000172.1:0-4615 GCA_035304085.1 Rubricoccaceae bacterium | reverse complement strand
CGCTCTCGTGGATGAGCACGCCGGGGAGCGAACGGATGCGGCCGCCCTCCGCGCTCATGGGAGCACCTCGTCGGGTCGGGCCTCGGTGGGAACGCCCGCCGGGGAGGTGGTGGACCGGCGGGCGGACGGCGGCGTGGGCATGGGCGGGGGGTGAGGGTACGGGCCGCGAGCGGGGCGCCCCGTCCCGCGGAGGTCGGTGCACCGGGGGCCGGTCTTTTTCCGGCGCCGCGTAGTTACGACCGGGGGCCGCGAGAAGCAATCCCGATCTCCGGGTTTTCGGTCGGCGAGCGGCTCGCGCCCGCCTTCGCCGAGCGCCCCGGCGCGAGCGCGGGATGCGGCTGGCGCAGCGCGGCAGGCGCAGCGCGGCCGGCGCAGCCGGCGGTCGGGGACGCTGGCGCCGGCACGCCCCCTCGCCCGGCGCGCCCCCTCGCCGAACCCGGCGCTCAGAGCGGGCCGCCGCAGTGGGGGCAGCGCCGCCCCCCCCCCTCCTCCTGCACCACCTCCAGGAGCCCCGACGCCACGATCCCCGCCGGCAGCGCCACGAACGCCGCCCCGATGACGGCGATGAGCCCGCCGAGCAGGCGCCCCCCCTCCGTCACGGGGTACACGTCGCCGTACCCCACCGTCGTCAGCGTCGCTATCGCCCACCACATCGCGGCGGGGATGCTCGAGAACGCCGCCGGCTGCGTCTCGTACTCCACGTAGTACATGAGCGAGGAGGCGAGGAGGAGGAGGACGACGAGCGCGCTGAGCGAGACCACGAGCTCCTCCCGCTTCCGCTGGAGCACGCGGGCGAGGCGGCGGTGCGCGTCGGCGTAGCGGGCGACCTTCACGAAGCGGAAGGCGCGCTGGAGGCGGAGGACGCGGGTGATCCGGAGGTCCACCCCGATGAAGGGGAGGAAGAACGGGAGGACGGCCAGCAGGTCCACCACCGCCAGCGGCGTGGCGGCGAAGCGGAGGCGGCCGAGGACGGGGCGGCGGTAGCGGGGGTCGCTCACGGCCGACCAAACGCGGAGCACGTACTCGACCGAGAACACGGCGACGGAGGCGACCTCGAAGGCGGCGAGGCCGGCGGCGTAGCGGACGCGGACGGCCTCGACCGTCTCGGCGACCACGGCGAGCACGTTCAGCGCGATCAGCGCGAGGATGAAGAGGTCGAAGGCGCGGCTGGCGTGGTCGCCGGGCCTCGCCGGTTCCAGCACCTCCCACGTGCGGCGCCGGAGCGACGCCGCCGCGGTCTCGCGCGCGAGGGCTTCCTTGAGCAGCGGCGTCTCGTCCACGTGCGGGCTGGTGTCGGGGGCGACGGGCGACGGGCGACGGGTCACGGGCGACGGGTCACGGGCGACGTACGGGCGCCACGTTACGGCGCGGCGGTCGAACCTGCTACCCCTCCTCGTAGCCCGTGCGCCGAGAAGGTAGTGCGCCGAGAAACGCGAACACCGGCGGCCTCACCCGCGGCTCGCCCGGCGCTGCCTGCGGGGCTCGATGGCCCTCCCCTTCGTCGCGGGCCGGCCGCGCTCGTCGCTCAGCGGCCGAGGCGGTGGAGCGGGATCCCGCGCTCCTCGGCCTCGGCCTCGATGGGCCGGATCAGGCCGTCGATCATCCTGTAGGCGGCGCTGGCCCCGAGGCCGTTCCGTCGCAGCATGACCAGGAGGCGGCGGTAGTGGAAGAGGTGGTCGTAGAGCTCGGCGTCGGAGCAGGCGAGGGGACGAGCCCGCGGCGCGGCGGGCGAGCCGGCCACCTCCAACCCGACGGCGTCGTCGGAGACGGCGAGGAGCAGGGGGGTCATGTCCAGGCCTTGCTGAATGGACGGGCCTCCCCTTCACGGATGGCCCCCCCTCCAGCGGGACAGGGGAGGAGGGGCACAGATGCAGAAGAGGGGCACAGGGGCAGAAATGGCGCCTTCGCAGACACGCGCTGAGAGACCGGAGGCACGTGGCGTCGATTTTATGCCGAGGAGCCGCGGAAGCTGCCCTCCATCCCCCCGAGTCGGCGTAGGGGCCGCCACTACGCCGCTACACCTCCGGCATGTGTGGCCGCGAGCGGCATGCGTGGCCGCGAGGGGGCGGCCCCCGTGGCGTCCGCCTGAGCCGAGCGCATGGCGGCCGTCGCGGCGCGGCGCGAGGCCTCGGTCCCCCTCCCCGCGCCGGTCCCGATCCACGTCGCCCACTGGGCGGCGCGGGTGGAGCCCGACGGCGCCGTCCCCTTCCGCGACGACCTCTACGGGCGCGACCGCGCCCTCGACCGGGCGCTGGCTGCGCGGCGGGGCGCGCGGATGTAGGGGGGCGGCCTACCGACCGCCGGGCTTTGCCCCGACACCGCCACGAGCGGAACCCCCTCTGCGGTCGCGCCCCGGCCTGGTCACCTTGAGCGTGAGGCGCCGGCACGGCGTCGGCGCCCCGACCCTCACCAACCCAATCGATAGCCGCCATGACCCACCTCACCCGTTACGAGCCGTTCCGCGCCTTCCGCCGCGAGCTCGACCGCCTCTTCGACGACATCCTCCCCACGCTCCGGGACGAGGACGAGCCCGCGGCGATGTGGATGCCGCGCCTCGACCTCACCGAGACCCCCGACGCGTTCGTCGCGCGGATGGACCTCCCCGGCCTCAAGCGCGAGGAGATCCAGGTCGACGTCCAGAACAACCGCCTCACCGTCCGCGGGGAGCGGAAGACCGAGACCCGCGAGGAGAAGGAGGACGTCGTGCGGATGGAGCGCTCCTTCGGCACGTTCTTCCGCGCGATCACGCTGCCCGAGGACGTCCGCTGGGACGACGTCGAGGCGACGTTCGAGGACGGCGTGCTCACGCTGACGATCCCGAAGGCGGAGGAGACGAAGCCGCGGCGGATCGAGGTGCAGCCCGCCCGCCAGCTCGCGATGAACTGAGGCGGCCCGGCCTGCCCGGCCCGCGCCCCAGCTCCCGCGACGCCCGCCGCCCCCGGCCCCGCTCCGGGGGCGGCCCTCCCCCCGATCCGATGGAACCCCCCGCCCTCCTCCCGCTGACCCGGGTCCTCGTCCCGACCGACCTCTCGCCGCGCGCCGAGGCCGCGGTCGACTTCGCCGTCCGCCTCGCCGCCCCCGACGGCGCCGAGGTCGTCCTCCTCCACGTCTTCGCCTTCCCGTACGACTGGTACCACTGGCCGTCGGAGACGCTGACCGGGCTCCGGAAACACGTCGAGCGCGAGGCCGAGGGCCGCCTCGCCGCGCTCGCCCAGCGGAAGACGACGCCGGCGGTGCGCGTCCGCCCCCACCTCGTCGTCCGCACCGACGTCGCCTCGGCCGTCCACGCGACGGCGGACGACGTGGGGGCGGACCTCGTGGTGATGGGGACGCGGGGGTGGGCCGGCGAGCGGCCCGCGCTCGGCGGCGTCACGGCGCAGGTCGTGCGCCGGGCTCGGCGCCCCGTGCTCGCCGTCCCGCGCGCGGCGGCCGTACCCGAGGGCCCCCCGCCGGGCGCCCCCCCGGGGGACGGCCCCCCGGGGGGCCGGGTCGTCGTGCCCGTGGACGGCTCCGAGGCCGCGGCCGAGGCGCTCCGCGTGGGGCACGCCCTCGCGACGAGCCGGGGCGTCCCCCTCCTCGTCTTCCACGTCGCTGGCGAGGAGGCGCTGGGGGGGGAGACGTGGGGCGGCGAGGCCGTCGAGGCGGCCGACGCCCCGCTGCTGGGGGCGTACGAGCGCCGCGTGCGCCGCTTCGCCGAGGGCGCCCTCCGCGGCGACGCCGACGGCGACGCCGACGGCGGCGCCGACGTCCGGCTCACGTTCGCCGGCGGCACGGCGGCCGGCATCCTCGACGTGGCCGACGCGGCCGACCTCCTCGTGCTGGCCCCCCACCGCACCGGCCACGTCACCGAGGACGTCCTCGCCCGCGCCCCCTGCCCCGTCCTGGTGCTGCCCGCACGGCGGGGAGGCGCCCCCGAGCCCCACGGCCGCCGGCACGCGTCGCCGCCGGCGGCCGGCCGGCACCCCGACCTCGCACCCGCGTTCTGAGCCCACGCCTCCGCCCCTCAACCCCCATCCCGTCGGAACCATGGCCATCCGCCCGCTCCCCCGCGCCGCGTGGAACGACTACTTCGACGCCTTCTCGAAGAAGAAGGACGACACCGGCCGCGTCGACTACGCCGAGATCCGGGTGTTCTCGCCCGAGGACGGCGCCCAGCCCGAGACCCGCTGGCTCCCCCTCCTCGGCCTCACCTACGACCCCAAGGACGACCTCCTCGACGTCGCCGTGGAGGGGCTCGACCACCTCGTCGGGCACCCGGAGGCGATCTACGTCGACGAGGCGCACGGCCGGCTCGACCGGTTCGAGGTCGTCCGCCGCGACGGCACGCGCGAGGTCATCGAGATCCGCTAGCGCGGCCCCCGCGCCCCGTCCGCCCCCGCCTTCGGCCTGGGGATGCACGAGGACCTCAGGCTGATCGCCGCCGGGCTCCTCGCCGGCCGCCTCTCCTTCGGGGCGGGGCGGGCTCGGCGGCCGAGGGGCCTCACGGCCGCCGGGGGCCTCACGGCCGCCGAACCCGCCGCCCCGACGCGGCGTTCACCGCAGGCCACTCGGCCACGTTAGGCCGCTCCCCCCGAGGCCCCCTCCCGAGGCCGCCCCGCACGACCCCGACCGGTCG
>DATGQT010000171.1:0-4551 GCA_035304085.1 Rubricoccaceae bacterium | reverse complement strand
TGCGGCGGCGGCAGCTCGAAGCCGGGCGGGAGGTCGGCCGCGTGCTCCGGCGAGAGCCCGTGCACGGCCCACACCGTCCCGACGGCCGTCAGGATGAGCCCGTCGAGGACGGCGGCGCCGGGGGCGAGCACGCCCACCACGCGGAGGGGCTCCCCGTGCTCGGCCGCCCCTGCTGAGACCCCGTGCTCGCTCACGACGGCGGCGCCCACGCCCAGCCCCTCCGCTTCGGCCACGCGCGCCCCGAGGACGACCTCGCCCGGCCCCGACCACAGCCGCCCGGCCGACAGCCGTCCGCCGTAGAGAGCGACGTAGGTGGAGTCGGTGCCGACGATGCGGAAGCCGTGGTAGGAGTCCCCCAGCGCCAGGGGGATGACCGAGGCTACGGCCGGATGCGCGGCCACCGAGTCGGCCTCCGCCAGCGGGATGTTGCCCGTGGGCGTGTCGAGGTGGTAGACGCTGGAGAGGATGAGCTGGAGCGGGCTCCCCTTCGCCCCGATGACGAAGTCCACGCCCTCGGCGCCGGCGGCGAGGTTGCGCTCGACCTGCCGGCTGAACAGCAGCAGCACCGTGATGGTGGCGACGCCGAGGGCGAGCAGCAGCACGTTGAGCGCCGTCGCGAGCGGGCGCTGCCGGAGGTAGGCGAGGGCGAGCTGGAGCGCGTTCACGCTGGCACCTCCTCCAGCACGAGCCGGTGCTCGAACGCGTCCATGATCCGCCGGTCGTGCGTGGCGACGACGAGGGTGGCGCCGTTCGTCTCGGCCTGCTCCAGCAGCAGCGCCAGCACGGCCTCGGTGCGGCGGTCGTCGAGGCTGGCCGTCGGCTCGTCGGCGAGGAGCACGCGCGGCCGGTTCATCACGGCGCGGCCGATGGCGACGCGCTGCTGCTGCCCGGCCGAGAGCTGGTGCGGGTAGGCGTCGGCCCGGTCGGCGAGGTCGAGCGCGGCCAGCACATCGCGCACGCGCGCCGCCTCGACCGGCAGCCCGGCCAGCGCCGGCGCGAGGCGGAGGTTCTGCGCCACCGTCAGCGCGCCGATGAGGTGGAGCCGCTGGAAGACGAGGCCGAGGTGCTTCCCGCGGAAGCGGTCGCGCGCGTGCTCGCCCATCGCGTACAGGTCCCCCCCCGCCACCTCGACGCGCCCGGCGTCCGGCCGGAGGACGCCGGCGAGGACGTGGAGGAGCGTGGACTTCCCGCTGCCGGAGGGCCCCAGGACGAGGAGCCGCCCGCCCTGGGGCACGGTCAGGTCGGGCAGGTCGAGGACGGGCAGGCCGCCGTAGCCGTGGCGGACGTCGTGGAGGGCGATCATGGGCCGGTTCGGGTCGGTGCTAAGTTACCTGCAGGCCGGACCCCGCCGGAAACCGCCCGCGTACCCCGCCCGTGCGCCGCACTCCCGCCCATAGCCTCCTCCTCCTCGCCGCCTTCGTGCTCGGCGGGCTCGTCGCCCCGTCGCTGCACCAGGCGCGGCACGCGGCGGAGCGCGCGGCGGAGCGGGCCGAGCACGTCGCCGCCGGCCACCACCACCACACGGCGGCCGACGCGCACCCCGCCGAGGCGGACGCGCCGTGCCCCGAGCCGGCGACACCGAATCTCCACTGCGTCCTCTGCCACGGCGTCTCCCTCGCCCTCCCGGCGGCGCCGGCGGGCGTCCTCACGCCCGCCCGGAAGGTGCGGCTGGAAGCGGACTCGCGCGCACGCGCAACCTCGGCCGTCCCCGGCCTCCTCTCGATTCGTGGCCCCCCGGAGCCGGTCGCCTGACCGCCTCCCCGCCCACGAATCCGAGAGAACCATGCCCCGACCGCTCCTGCGGGCGTGCGCGCTGCTGGCCTTGATGGCCGGTACGACGCACGCGCAGACCCTCACCGGCCGCGTCACCGACGGCGAGACCGGCGAGCCCCTCCCCGGCGCCACCGTCGTCCTCCCCACCCTCGACCTCGGCACCGCCACCGACGCCGAGGGCCGCTACGCCCTCGACCTCCCCGCCCCCGGCACCTACCGCGTCGTCTACCGCTACGTCGGCTACACGACCGACACGCGGAGCGTCGCCGCCGGGAGCGGCACTACCGTCGTGGACGTGGTGCTGACGCCGTCGTTCGTCGAGGTGGCACCCGTGACGGTCACGGCCAAGGCGCGCGCCTCCGACGTCCTCAGCACCCCGCAGTCCGTCGCCGTCGTGGACGAGCACGTCCTCGCACGCGAGGCCGGCGGCACCCCGTTCGACGCCCTCGACGTGGTGACGGGCGTGCGGCTGCTCCGCACCGGCCCCGCCGTCGCCAAGCCCGTCATCCGCGGGCTGACGGCGCAGCGCGTGCTCGTCGTGCAGGACGGCGTGCGGCAGGAGGGCCAGCAGTGGGGCGACGAGCACGGCCCCGAGGTGGGCGCGGCCGACGTGGACCGGATCGAGGTCGTGCGCGGCCCCGCCAGCCTCCTCTACGGGAGCGACGCCCTCGGCGGCGTCGTCCAGACCACCCACGACGCCCTCTTCGGCTACGAGGGCGCGCTCGCGGGCGAGGCCGTGCTCACCGGCCTCACCGGCACGCGGCAGGGCTCGGGCGCGGTGACGCTCGGCGGGCGGCGCGGCGCCCTCGCCTACGAGGGCCGCCTCGGCGTCCTCCGCGCCGGCCACGTCGCCACGCCCGCGTACCTCCTCCCCAACACGGCGCAGGCGCAGACGACGGCCTCCGCCCGCCTCGGCTACCGCTTCGCCGAGCGCGGCAGCCTCACGGCCGACGCCGGGCTCTTCGACCAGACGCTCGGCCTCTTCGAGGCGGACGAGCTGGCGCCCGGCGCGGTGCCCGAGCCGGAGGGGGCCGGCCGCCACGCCATCGGCGAGCCGTACCAGCGCGTCCGGCACGCCCGCGCCGCCCTCCGCGCCGACGTCCCCCTCGGACGGAGCCGGCTCGAGGTGGTGACGGCGCTCCAGCAGAACCGCCGCCGCGAGTTCGGACACCACGGGGAGGAAGGGGACGAGGGTGGGGTGCACGAGCACGCATCGGAGGCGCCGTCGCTCTACCTCCGCCTCACCACGGCCACCGCCGACGCCCGCCTCCACCACCGCCCCCTCGGGCGGGTCTTCGGGACGGTGGGCGTGAGCGGGCTGTGGCAGGAGAACGAGACGCTGGCCGAGGAGACGCTCATCCCCGCCGCCGCCACCCTCGGCGGCGCCGTCTACGTCACCGAGGAGCTCGTCCTGCCCACGCTCACCCTCGACGCCGGCCTCCGCTTCGACGCCCGGTCGCTCGACGTGGTGGCGAACGAGGCCCTCGGCGTGGCGGCGCAGACGCGCACGTACACCGCCCTCACCGGCGCCCTCGGTGCGGCGTGGCAGCCCCGTGGCGACCTCGCCTTCGCCGCCAACCTCGGCCGCGCCTTCCGCACCCCCCAGCTCATCGAACTCTTCGGCGACGGCGTCCACGAGGGCACCCTCCGCTACGAGCGCGGCGACCCCGAGCTCACGCCGGAGTCCAGCCTCTCGCTCGACGGCGTCGCGCGCTACCTCACGCCCCACCTCTTCGCCGAGGTCAGCGCGTTCGTCAACCGCATCGACGGCTACATCTTCCCCCGCGCGACGGACGCGTTCGACCCCGAGAGCGGCTTCCGCATCTACGACTACGCCCAGGCCGACGCCCGCCTCGCTGGCGCCGAGCTTCGGCTGGACGTGCATCCCCACGTCTTCCACGGCCTCGGTCTCCACCTCGCCGGCGACGTCACCGGCGGCCTCAACCGCGAGACCGGCCAGCCGCTCCCGTTCGTCCCCCCGGCTCGCCTCCAGGTCGCCGTCGAGTACCGGGTCGATGCCCTCGGCCCGGCGCGCGACGTCGAGGCGCGCCTCGGCCCCACGTTCGTCGCCGGCCAGGACCGCCCCGCGCTGCCGGAGGAGGTACCGACGGACACCTACACGACGTGGGGGCTTTCCGTTGCCGCCACGTTCGAGGGTGCCGACTTCACCGTCACCCCCGTCCTCGCCGTGGACAACCTGTTCGATGCGGCGTACGTGGACCCGCTCAGCCGATTCCGGCCGTACGGCGTGCTCGCCCCCGGGCGGAGCGTCCGCCTCCGTCTCCGCGTCGGCTTCTGAGCCCGCAGGCGGGCTTTTCACTGCCGCTTTTCAGACCGCCAAGCGGTCGTGCCGTACATTGCGGGTGCCTCCGTAGCTCAGTTGGTTAGAGCAGCTGACTCTTAATCAGCGGGTCGTAGGTTCGAGTCCTACCGGGGGTACCTGAGGGGACTGGCTGCCGTTGCCGGCGGCCAGTCCCTTTCCATTTTCGGCCCATGCGGGCTGCTTTCCGCGAAGTTGCCGGATGGCTTCGCATACCGTGGCGGTTCGATAACTGCCCTCCTCAAACGTCAGCTTCTCGGGAAAGATCGAACCGAGGATACGATCCTTCGCCTCGATCCCAGCCCGCGCGTAGTACCGTGGAAGGTCAGAGAGGAGGGACAGGCCGTAGCGGGCTTCCTCGATGAAGCGGCTGGTGGGTGCACGCAACTCGGCCAGCCGGTCCTCTCGCTCCTGCCGCTGGTCCTGATACCGCTTGAGCAGACGGCTGTAGGCTTCGG
>DATGQT010000170.1:0-5114 GCA_035304085.1 Rubricoccaceae bacterium | reverse complement strand
CCTCGGCGCCCCCCACGACGACTTCGGGGTGCGGGCCAACGGGCATCGTCCGGCACGGCCCCCAGCTCCCCCAGGAGGTCCCATGCCTGCTCACGAGCACCACGACCCGGATACCCACCGCCCTTCGGCCGACGCCCGAGCCGCCTACCAGCGCGCCTACGACGCCGCGCGGCCGGACCCCGGCCGCTCGGTCGTCCGCGTGGACCTCGAAGCGGGCGAGCTCGACTGGACCTACGCCCCCGGCAAGTCCGTACGCGCCTGGGGCTACAACGGCCGCGTGCCCGGCCCGACCATCGAGGGCCGCGTCGGCGACGTCCTCGAGGTCCGCTTCACGAACCGGCTCCCGGAGCCGACGAACATCCACTGGCACGGCCTCCGCGTCCCGGCGGCGATGGACGGGACGGAGGCGGTGCAGCGGCCCGTCGAGCCCGGCGGCACGTTCGTGTACCGGTTCCGCCTCCCCGACGCCGGCACGTTCTGGTACCACCCGCACTACAACGAGACGGTCCAGCTCGAGAAGGGGCTCTACGGCGCCCTCGTCGTCCGAGACGACGACGAGCCCGTCCTCGACCGGGAGCGGGTCTTGGTTCTAGACGACCTCCGCCTCGGCAAGGAGGGGGGGGTCGCCCCGTTCGGCGGGCTCATCGAGCACCACGACGGCCGCGAGGGCGACGTCCGGCTCGTCAACGGGGAGGCCGAGCCGGTGCTGACGGTGGCCGCCGGGCAGGTGGAGCGGTGGCGGGTCGTCAACGCGTCGAGCGCCCGCTACGTCCGCCTCTCCGTCGGCGGCGCCCCCTTCCGCCTCCTCGGCACCGACGGCGGCCTCATCGAGGCGCCCGTCACCGTGACCGAGGTGCTGCTGGCGACGGCGGACCGCGTGGACCTCGCCGTGGGGCCGTTCGAGGAGGGGGAGGAGCTGGCCGTGGAGGCGCTCCCGTACCTCCGGCGGACGGTCCGCAAGCGGGGCGCCGAGCGGTTCGCGACGGTGCGGGTGGGCCCGGCCGAGCCCTCCCGGGCCGCGGTCCCCGAGCGGCTGCGGGAGATCCCCCCGCTCGCCCCGCCCACGGCGGAGCCCACGCGCACGGTGCGGCTCGGGATCAGGCCGAGCCTCCGCCGCGGCGTCGACTTCGTGATCAACGGGGAGCGGCACCACCGCGACGAGCCGGTGCGGGCCGGGGAGCTCCAGGTGTGGGACGTGGTGAACGAGACGCTGATGGACCACCCGTTCCACCTCCACGGGTTCTTCTTCCAGGTGCTCGCGGTGGACGGGGCGCCGCCGCCGTGGCGCTCCTGGGAGGACGTGGTGAACGTGCCGCCGCGGTCCACGGTGCGGATCGCGTGGCTGCCCGACGAGCGGACGGGGAGCTGGATGTACCACTGCCACATCCTCGAGCACCACGCCTCGGGGATGATGGCGCACTTCGACGTGGTGGCCTGAGCCCGCCGGAGGCCGGGATGGTCCGGTACCTCGTCGGCGGTGCCGTCGAGCGGCGCGGCCCCCGAACCGCCGGTCGGTCTCGTCCACCGCCGGCGCCGTCAGCGCCCGGGCTCGCCCGGGACCCAGCCACGGAGCGCCGCCAGGACGGCTTCCCTGGACGGCTGCACGAGGACTTCCGACCGGCGCGACCCCGCCGTGATCTGGACCGACGGCGAGGTGTACCCGCAGGCGTCGCCGGGGGTGTGGGGGTGGCCGAGCGGGACCTCGTCGTAGGGGACGCCGAGGCCGTCGAAGAGCTCGCGCAGGGCCGCCGCGCCCGGGCACCCGTCGAGGCAGAACAGCGTGACGGGGGGGCGGCGGGGGGGTGACGGCGGCGTTCTCACGGAGGCGGTACGGGGGGTGGCGGCCGCGGAATCTACGGCCGGCGGCGGGCCTGAGGGCAGGCCTGAGGGCAGGCCTGAGGGCAGGCGGGAGGGCCGGCCTGAGGGCCGTGCGATCTCGCGATGCGGCCCACGTGCGCCCGTCGGCCCGCGCGCCCCGTCAGATGGCCCCCGTCAGATCGCCCCCGCCAGGGACCGCCACTCGGGCAGCTCGGGGACGCCGGGCTTCCGCTCCCCGAAGAACTGGACGACGAGCCCGCCCTCGGCGTCGAACAGCTCCAGCGCCGTCACGGGGCCGTCGGCCGTCGGCTTGGTGACGACGAACGCCTCGGCCACGAGGGCCTCGTTGAGGTGGAGGCTGAAGCCGGGGTCGAGCACGTTGTACCACGGGCCGGTCTCGACGAGGCGGCGGACGGGGCCGGTGTGGATCTGGACGCAGCCCCGGCTCCCGGTGAACACCATGATGGGGAGGCCGCTCTCGGCGGCGGCCCCGAGCACGCGGCGGTGGGCGTCGCGGGCGACGGGCCGGGCGAGCTCCGGGGCCTCGCGCTGCGCGAGGCGGAGGGCCTGGCGGCGGCTCACGCCGTGCGCGCGGAGGAGCCGGTAGAAGTCGTGGGTGTCCTGGAGCGCCCGCCACGCGGCCACGAACGCCCCGGCGTCGACGGCCCCGTCCGGCCGCTCCTCGGCGGGCGCGACCGGCTCGACGGGCTGCTCGGGCGCCTGGTCCTCGTGGGCGAACCGGGCGGCGAGGGCCCCCATCGCCGCGGGGTCCGTCTCGGCGGTCGCGTAGACCTTGTGGACGGCGGTGCCGTCGCGGTCGAAGAACTGGAACGAACGCCGCCCCCCCTCCTCGACGAAGAAGCCGAGGTGCCACGCGCGGAAGAAGAGGCGGAGGTCGATGGGGTCGCCGAGGAAGAGGCCGACCGTGGCGTCCGGCGCGAAGTCGGCGTCGTCGTAGACGCCGGTCTTCTCGTGGACGCAGGCGTCGTTGCGCGTGAGCGCCATGAGGGGGCCGAGCGGCTCCAGCGCCAGGAGCAGCGCCTGGAGCGGCGGGCGGAGGCGGACGACGCCCTCGCCGCAGCGCGTGGCGAGCAGCTCGGCCTCCGAGACGCCGATGCCGGCGGCGACGTTGCGGGCCCGCGCCTTCGGGTGGTCGCGGCGGAAGGCCTCGGCGGCGGCGCGGATCTCGGCGGGGGTGCGGGTCTCGGCGGGGGTGCGGGGAACGGTCAGGGTCTCCATCGGGAAGCGGTCAGGGGAAAGCGGGGGGAGCGAGGGCGGAGGGCGTGCCGTCCGCCTCCGCGGAAACGGGCTGCTCGGGGACGTGCCCCACGGGGACGTGCCCCTCGGGGGCGTGCCCCTCGGGCACCGGGACGACGAGCGGGCACGCGAGGCACGGGTGCGGGAGCACGACGACGGGCACGTCGAAGGCGGCGCGGACGAGGGCGGGGTCGAGGACCTCGGCCGGGGGGCCGTCGGCGAGGAGGCGGCCGGCGCGGAGGACGGCGAGGCGGTCGGCGTACTGCGCGGCGAGGTTGAGGTCGTGGAGGACGACGAGGACGCCGCCGCCCGCCTCGGCGTGGGCGCGGGCGAGGGCGAGGACGGCGTGCTGGTGCGCGAGGTCGAGGCTCGCCGTCGGCTCGTCGAGGAGGAGGTAGCGCGCCGGGCCGCCCGCCGGGCCGGCGGAACCGCCCGCGGGGCCGCCCGCGGGGCCGCCCGCGGGGCCGTCGAGCTGGGCGAGGGCGCGGGCGAGGTGGACGCGCTGCTGCTCGCCGCCGGAGAGCGTCGGGTAGCGGCGCCCGGCGAGGTGGGCGACGCCGGCCCGCTCGAGCGCGCGCCACGCCGCCGCCTCGTGGTCGGCGCCCGTGGCCGCGTGCGGCATCCGCCCCAGCATCGCCACCTCGAAGGCGGTGAACCCGAAGGCGAGGGCGCTCTGCTGCGGGAGCACGGCCCGCCGCGCGGCCAGGCGCTCCGGCGCGTACGCCGCGAGCGGCCGGCCGTCGAGCGCGGCGCGCCCGGCCGAGGGCGCCCGCTCCCCCGACGCCACCTGGAGCAGCGTGCTCTTCCCCGCCCCGTTCGGCCCGACGACGGCGACGACCTCGCCCGGCCGCACCGGCAGCGTGACGCCGCCGAGGAGCGTGGCGCCGCCGATCCGGACGTGGACGTCTTCGAGGCTGAGCATCGGGGGATAAGGAGGCTCGCGTTAGGAGGGGCGCTCGCGCTAGGAGGGGCGCTCGCGGAGGAGGAGCCAGAGGAAGAACGGCGCGCCCACGAGCGCCGTGAGGACGCCGATGGGGAGCTCGGCCGGCGCCGCGACCGTGCGCGCGGCGAGGTCGGCCAGGAGGAGGAGCGACGCGCCGAGGAGGGCCGAGGCCGGGAGGAGGCGGCGGTGGTCCGGCCCGAGGGCGAGGCGCCCGAGGTGCGGCACCACCAGCCCCACGAACCCGATCACGCCGCTGACGGCCACGGCCGCGCCGACGCCGAGCGCCGCCGCGCCGACGGCCAGCCGCTTCGCCCGCTCGACGCGCACGCCGAGGTGGAACGCCTCGGCCTCGCCCAGGAGGAGGGCGTTGAGGGGGCGCGCGAGGCCCGCCGCGCCGGCGAGCGCCAGCAGCAGCGGCGGCGCGGCGCCGGCGAGGGCCGTCCACGTGGCGCCGCCGAGGGAGCCGAGCGACCAGAACGTCACGGTGCGGAGCCGGGCGTCGTCGGCGAGGAAGAGGAGGAGGCCGGTGCCGGCGCCGGCGAGGGCGCCGAGGGCGACGCCGGCGAGGAGCAGCGTCGCCACGGCCGTCCGCCCGCCGCGCGTGGCGAGGCGGTAGACGAGCCACGTCGCCGCGAGGCCGCCGGCGAAGGCGGCCAGCGGCAGGGCCGTGGCCTGGACCAGCGGGGGGAGGGCCAGCCCGCCCCCCAGCACGATGAAGCCGACGGCCGTCAGCGCGCTCCCGGCCGAGACGCCCACGAGCCCCGGCTCCGCGAGCGGGTTCCGGAACAGCCCCTGCATCACGGCCCCGCTCACGCCCAGCGCCGCGCCGACGAGGAGCCCCAGGAGCACGCGCGGGAGCCGGACGTACAGGAGCACGACGGCCTGCTGCATCGTGTACCCCTCGGCCGGCCCGAGCCCCAGCTGCGCCCGCACGATGGCCGCCACCTCGCCCGGCGTGATCGCCACGCTCCCGACGCCGAGGCTGAGCAGCGCGACGCCCACGAGCGCGGCGGCGAGGCCGGAGAGCGCCCACGGCGCCCGGTGGCCGTATGCCCGGCCGCCGTACGCCCGGCCACGGTGCGCCCGGCCGCCGGGC
>DATGQT010000169.1:0-7699 GCA_035304085.1 Rubricoccaceae bacterium | reverse complement strand
GAGCCGGGGCCGGAGGCGGAGGGGCCGGAGGGGCTGGGGCTGGAGGTGCGTCCGAACCCGTTTCGAGGGGAAGCGCAGGTGACGCTCTCGCTCTCGCGGCCCGCCGAGGTCGAGGCGGCGCTCTACGACGTGCTCGGCCGCCGCGTCGCCCTCCTCGCCCCGCGAACGGGATCTTCGACTTCGGGCCGCTTCCCTGCTGGTCATCACGAGCTCCCTCTCGACGCGGGGCGGCTGCCGGCGGGGGTCTACGTCGTCCGCGTCACGGCGGGGGGTGCCGTCGCCACGACGACCGTGACGCTGCTCCGGTGAGGAGAGCGGCCGTCGGCCGTCCACTGTCGGCGGTCCTCAGGCCAGCGCGCCCCAGAGCAGGCGGAGCGCCGTGGCGGCGGCGACGAGCGCGAAGGCCCGCCGCACCCACCGCGCCGCGATCCGGTGCGCCACCCACACGCCGAGGCGGGCCGTGAGCATGGCCGGCACCGCCAGCGCCAGCGCGTGCCCCACGTCCACGTAGCCCACGGCCCCCGCCGGCACGTCGGCCCCCTGCCCGAGCACGGCGTAGGCGACGACGCCGACGGCCGCGATCAACGCGATGGCGGCCGTCGAGGTGGCCGTCGCCACCTTCGTCGGGAAGCCGAGGAGGCCGTGGTAGAGCGGCACCAGCACGACGCCGCCGCCGACGCCGGCCACCGCCGCCAGCGCCCCGGCCGAGGCGCCCGCCAGCGCGAGCGCGCCCGCCCCCGGCCGCGCCGCCTCCGCCGCGCCGCCCTCGTCGGTGCGGGAGCGGCGGAGCATCTGCGCCGCCACCCCCAGCAGGATCGCGCCGAAGACGGCCTGGAAGACCGTCCGGTCGTACCACGGCCGCGTCGTCACGAGCAGGCTCACGGCCGTCAGCGCCACGCCCGCCACGAGGCCCGTCACGACGGCCACGCGCCCGCGCACGGCTCCGGCCCGCCACTGGCCGTAGGCGCCCGAGGCCGAGGCGAGCCCCACGCACAGCAGGCTCGACCCCACCACGAGCGGCGCCAGCACGGGGTCCCGCACGCCGAGCCCGGCGAAGTAGACGAGCAGCACCGGCACGTAGACGACGCCCCCGCCCACGCCCACCAGCCCGACGAGGAACCCGCCGGCCGCGCCGGCCGCGATCAGGAGGAGGAGGGACATGCGGACGGGGAAAACGCGCGGGGGCGACGCGCGCGCCGCCCCCACCGTGACCCGCCAAAGATAGCCGCGCGCTACGGGCGGAGGAGGGCGTCGTAGGCGGCGCGGTCGCCGAGCAGCGCGAGGGCGCGCGCGAGCTGGGCGTCGTCCTGGAGCGAGAGGCGGATCTGGTCGGTCTCGCCGTGGTAGCGGGCGAGGATCTCCTGGCGCAGCCGCGCCTTCAGCCGCGCCGCGTGCCGCTCGAAGTCGGCCGCCTTCTCGCGCTCGACCTCGGCGCGGAGCGCGTCGAGCTCGTCGCCGGCGCGGCCGTAGCCGGCCTCCTCGAGGTCGGCGGCGAGGTCCTCGAGGGCGCGCTCGGCGCGCGTGGCGTAGGCGAAGTCCTCGGCGTCGAGGTAGGCGCGGAATTCGGCGAGCACGGCGTCGTCCACGGCGAAGTTCGGCGGGAGCGTGGGGTGCTGCGCGGCGTAGCGGTTGGCGAAGAGGAAGAAGGCGGCCGTGCGGCCGAGCGCCTCCTCGAGCTCGCTCACCTCCCCGAGCGAGACCACCACGTCGGGCTCGATGCCGTGCCCGCTCATGACGGTGCGCCCGCCGGCGGTGAGGTAGGGGATGCGGAGGGAGTCGGGGACGGTGACGGCCGCGCCGCCGTCCTGGCTGTAGAGGAGGGCCTGGATGTTCCGCCCGGAGGGCGTGAAGTACCGGGCCGTCGTGATCTTGAGCGAGGTGTTGTAGGGGAGGTTGCGGACGACCTGCACGAGGCCCTTGCCGAAGGTGGTCTCGCCGAGGACGACGGCGCGGTCGTGGTCCTGCAGCGCGCCGGCCACGATCTCGGCGGCCGAGGCGCTCCCGTGGTCCACGAGCACGACGAGCGGGAGGGTGGGGGCGACGGGGGGCGTGCGCGTGCGGAAGACCCGCTCGCTCTCGGCCTCGCGCCCCCGCATCGAGACGACGATGGTGTTCTGCGGGAGGAACACGCCGGCGACGGCGACGCCCTCCTCGAGCAGCCCGCCGGGGTTGCCGCGGAGGTCGAGCACGAGGCTCTGCAGCCGCGTGACCCCCGCCTCGGCCTGGAGCCGCTCGACGGCCTCCTTCACCTCGGCGCCGGCGCCCTGCGCGAACCGCTCGAGGCGGACGTAGCCGACCCGCGCCGCGGGGTCGCCCACCCACCCGGCGTAGGTCACGTTGCGGATGTGGACCTCGGAGCGCGTCAGCACGAACCGGAGCAGCCCCGGCTCCCCCTCCCGCTCGATCTCGAGCGCGACCGTCGAGCCCGGCGAGCCGCGGAGGAGGTTCCGCGCGTCGAGCGCCGTCATGTCCTCGGTCGGCTGCCCGTCGATGGTCACGATGACGTCGCCGGCGCGGATGCCCTGCTCGTAGCCGCTGTACCCCTCGAACGGCGCCACGACGACGAGCTTGCCGCCGCGGCGGTCCACCCCCAGCCCGACGCCGCCGTAGCGCCCGTGCAGGAGGATGTCCATGTCCTCGTTGTCGGCCTCGTCGAGGAAGACGGTGTAGGGGTCGAGCGTGCCCAGCATGGCGTCGATGCCGGTGCGCATGAGCAGCTCGGGGTCCACGTCCTCGACGTACCCCATCGCCAGCTCCTCGTAGAGCCGCCCGAAGATGGTGAAGTTCTTCCGGACGGCGAAGTAGTCGTCGTCGCCCGGGGCGAAGAAGCCGGCGCCGAGGAGGAACGACGGGCCGCCGACGAGGGCGAGGACGGCGAGGGTGAGGGCGGGGCGGCGCAGGGGGCGCATGGGGCGGGCGGCTGGTGGGGTGCTAAAAAACGTACACCCGAAACCCCCTGTTGCCCAAGCCCATTTTTCGAGGACCGCCTTCTTTCAGGGGTCAGAGGACAGGGGTCAGAGGACAGAGGTCAGAGGAAGCCACCCGAAGCTCGATTGCTGTCCTCTGTCTCCTGTCTCCTGCCCGCTGTCTCCTGACCTCTGACCTCTGACTTCTGGGCTACGGCCGGGCGGCCTCGCGCTGCGCCTCGCGCTCGCGGCGCCGCTCGACCAGGCCCGCCTGCCAGATCGAGAGCTCGTAGAGGATCAGCAGCGGGATCGCCATGATGATCTGGCTCACGGGGTCCGGCGGCGTCAGGACGGCGGCCACGACGAGGATCACGATGAGCGCGTACTTCCGCCCCTTCCGCAGCGCCGCCGGCGTGGCGATGCCGAGCTTCGCCAGGAAGAACACCACCACCGGCAGCTCGAACAGCAGCCCCGCCCCGAACGACCACGTCAGCACCATCGAGAAGTACTTCGTGATGTCGAACTCGTTGACGATGGCGTCCGAGATCGTGAACTGCGCGAAGAACTGGAGCGCGAGCGGCGTCAGCACGCAGTACCCGAACGCGATGCCGAGGACGAAGAAGAACGTGGCGTAGACGGCCACGAACCGGAGCCCCCGCCGCTCCTCGGGATACAGCCCCGGCTCGACGAACCGCCAGAGCTGGTAGATGACCACGGGCGAGCCGAGGACGAGCCCCGTGGCGAGGACGGTGCCGAAGTAGGCGAAGAACTGGCCGGTGATGGTCCGGTTCTGGAGCGCCACGTCCACAGCGTCCATGCCGAGGAGGTGGTACGTGAAGAACGCGGCGTGCGTGGGCCCGAGGAGGAGCCGGTCCACCACCCACTCGGCGAAGAAGAGGCAGGCGACGGTGCAGAGGGCGACGCCGCCGAGGGCCTTGAGGATGCGCCACCGGAGCTCTTCCAGGTGGTCGAGGAACGGCATCTCGCCCGCCTGGGCGGCGTGGGGGTCCGGGGCACCGCCGCGGGCGCCCGTGGGCAGGGTGGGCGCGCCCGGCGGCAGCCCCTTCGGCGCGGCCCCGTCGCCGGAGGCGCCGGGGCGCGGGCGCGCGAGCTTGTCCCTGAGCAGGCGGAGCATCGAGGCGGGAGCCGGACCGGCCGGAAGGTAGCGCGGCCTCGAACGCAGCGGGGGCGCGGCGTGCCGCGCCCCCGCGAGAATTCAACGTGCGAGAACCCGAGGCGGCGGCTCAGCGCGCGCCGGTGTCGCCGGAGGGGGCACCGTCGGCTGCGCCGGCGGCGCGCGAGCTCTCGCGGAGGTTCAGCTCCAGCAGGCTCTCCACCCACAGCCCCTCGCCCTCGAGCCGGGCGCGCCCGCCGCTCCAGGTGAAGTTGAAGAGCGTCAGGACGCCGGCCACCTGGAAGCCGTCGGAGCGCAGCAGCGCCACGGCGCGGGCCGCGCTCCGCCCGCTGTTGAGGATGTCGTCGACGAGGGCGACGGGCCGGCGGCGGTCCAGCGGGCCCTCGACGAGGCGGCGGCGGCCGTACGCCTTCCGCCGCTCGCGGATGAACCCGCCGGCGAACGGGGCCGGCGCCCCGTCGGCGCCGACGCCCACCGGCGCGGCCAGCACGGCGCACACCATCGGGAAGGCGCCGTAGCCGAACCCCGCCACCTGCTCGACGCCGCGCGTGCGGAGCCGCTCGGAGAGCACGGTGCCGATCTCGGCGAAGAGCGCGCCGTCGAGCATGGGCGTGCGCGTGTCGAGGAGCCAGCCGATGGGCTGGCCGCGCGGGTCGGTGATCGGCTCGTCCTCGCGGCGCACGAGGGCGCGCTGGTAGAGCGCGTGGCCGAGCCGCGTCAGGGCCGACTCAGGAACCGAGCTGGAATCGCTGGGCATGGGTGGGGTCCCGCGCTGCGGGACGGGGAGGGCGCCTCGGGAGCGGGGCGCCCGGTGACGCGGGCGGGGCGCCGCGGCACGGTTCGTAGCGGGGCAGGTGGAAACACGACCTGCCGTCTCCTGTTCCGCGGCCGAACCGCCGCCGGCAGATCGCCCGGAAACATACGGCAGCGCCCGGTGCAAGTGGCGTACCGCACGGGGAAAAACGAGCGACCGGCGGCCAGAAAGCAGAGGTCAGGGGTCAGTGGACAGGGGTCAGAGGGCAGGCAGGCGACACCCGGCTTCGGTTGCCTCCCCCTGACTCCCGCCCCCTGTCTCCTGCCTCCTGCCCCCCGGTCACGCCGTCAGCCCGACGTCCTCGGGGCGGTAGAGCGGGAACGCCTCGCAGAGCGCGTGGACCTCCCGCCGCACGGCCGCCCGCTCGCCCTCGTCGCCGGGGTTCGAGAGGACGCGGTCGACGAGGGCGACGATCTCGCGGAAGTCGTCGGGGCCGAGGCCGCGCGTGGTCATGGCCGGGCTGCCGACGCGGATGCCGCTCGTGACGAACGGGCTCTCGGTGTCGTAGGGCACCATGTTCTTGTTGACGGTGATGTCGGCCTCGCCGAGGAGCGCCTCGGCCTGCTTCCCCGTGAGCCCCTTGCTCCGGAGGTCGATGAGGCAGAGGTGGTTGTCGGTGCCGCCCGAGACGACGCCGTAGCCGCGCTCGACGAACGCGGCGGCCATCGCCTGCGCGTTCTCGATCACGCGGCGGGCGTACTCCGCGAACGCCGGCTCGAGCGCCTCGCCGAAGGCGACGGCCTTGGCGGCGATGACGTGCATGAGCGGCCCGCCGATGACGCCGGGGAAGACGGCCGAGTCGAGCACCTGGCTGATCGTCTTGGCCTTCCCGCTCTTGAGCGTCTCGCCCGTCGGGCTGTCGACGTCGTCGCCGACGAGGAGCATGCCGCCGCGGGGGCCGCGGAGCGTCTTGTGCGTCGTCGTGCTCACGACGTGGGCGTGGGGGAGGGGGTCGTTGAGGAGGCCCTTGGCGATGAGGCCGGCGGGGTGCGCCATGTCCACCCACAGCACGGCCCCCACCTCGTCGGCGATCTGGCGGAGCGCGGCGTAGTCGAAGTCGCGGCTGTAGGCGCTCGCGCCGACGGAGAGCACCTTGGGGCGGACCTCCCGCGCCCGGTCGCGCACGCGGTCGAAGTCGATGCGCCCCGCCATCGGGCCGTCCCGCTCGACGCCGTAGAAGTGGGCCTCGTAGAGGCGGCCGGAGAAGTTGACCGGGCTGCCGTGCGTGAGGTGGCCGCCGTGGGCGAGGTCGAGGCCGAGGAGCCGCTCGCCCGGCTTCATGAAGGCGAGGTAGACGGCGTGGTTGGCCGTGGCGCCGGAGTGGGGCTGGACGTTCACCCACGCCGCGCCGAAGAGCCGCCGCGCGCGGTCCCGCGCCAGCTCCTCGACCTCGTCGACGAACTGGCAGCCGCCGTAGTAGCGCTTGCCGGGGAGCCCCTCGGCGTACTTGTTCGTCAGCGGCGTCCCCATCGCCTGGAGCACGGCGGGGGAGACGAAGTTCTCGGAGGCGATGAGCTCGATGCCGTCGTTCTGCCGCGCGATCTCGCGGCGGACGGCGGCGAAGACCTCGGGGTCCTGCTGCTGGAGGGCGTGCATTGGGAGGAGCGTGGGATGAGAGGCGCGTAGGAACGTAAGATGGGGAGCACGTAGGAAGGTACCGCCTCCATGCCCTCCTTACGCTCCCACGCTCCCACGCTCCTGCGTTCCCACGCTCACCCCTTCAGCATCGCCGGCCGCTCCAGCTCGAAGAACTGCCCGCCTACGCCGAGGAACCGCCACTCCCCGCCCTCGCTCCGCGCCCCGTCGAGGTCGAGCGTGTAGGTGCTGAGGAGGAGGTAGTTGCTGCGCTCGACGGAGCCGCCGGCGATGGCGCCGGACACCTGCCCCGCCAGCGCGCCGACGACGTCGCCGAAGAGGTCGCCGCCGGCGGTGCGCCCGTACTCGCTCACCACGTCGCGCGCCCGCCCCTGGACGAACGTGGTGAAGTCGTCCTGGCTCGGGTTGAAGAGCGCGAGGGTGCCCGCGACGATGAGGACGAAGAGGAGGGACTTCATGGGCGTGGCGGTAGGCCCGGGCAGCAGTTTCGTCCGGCGCGGCGCGCGACTTAAACGGGCGGCCCGTCAGGAGCTCACGCGGCCGTACGTCATCGCGTAGACGAGGAGGTTGACGCCCATCCGCAGCGCACGCTCGCGGACCTCCGGGGGGTCGTTGTGGACCTCCGCGGCCTCCCAGCCGTCGGCGAGGTCGCTCTCGTAGGCGTAGAACACGCAGAGCCGCCCGTCCTCGTCGAAGAGCCCGTAGCCCTGCGCGGGCTTCCCGTCGTGCTCGTGGATCTTCGGCAGCCCGTCGGGGAAGTCGAAGTGGACGTGGTAGACGGGGTGGGAGGCCGGGAGGAGCGTGAGCTCCTGGTCCGGGAACACCTTCCGCAGCTCACGGCGGACGGCCTCGTCGAGGCCGTAGTCGTCGTTGATGTAGAGGAACCCGCCGCCCTCGAGGTAGCGGCGGAGGCGCTCGGCCTCGCGCGCGGTGAGGAAGACGTTGCCGTGCCCGTTGAGGTAGAGGAACGGGTACCGGAAGAGGTTGTCGTTGGTCAGCTCGACCGTCGCCGGCTCGGGGTCGAGGTCGAGGAGGGTGTGCTGGCGGGCGTAGGCGATGAGGCCGGGGAGCGGGTCGCCGGAGTACCAGTCGCCCCCGCCGCCGTACTGCACGCGGGCGATCGTGACCTCGTGCGGCTGCGCGAGGGCGGGCCCGGCGACGAGCGCGGCGAGGAGGAGCAGGAGGACGACGGACCACGGACCACGGACCACGGACCGGGCCGCGCCCGCCCGTCGGTCCCGGGTCGTC
>DATGQT010000168.1:0-4579 GCA_035304085.1 Rubricoccaceae bacterium | reverse complement strand
CGAAGCAGCCGCTCCGCATCCTCCTCCGACCACGCGTTCCGATCCCACGCCTCGTCGGCAGCCGCTGCGACGCGCCGGGCGAAGTAGTCAGCGAGGAGGTCGCGGATCTCGGCCCAGGCGGCTTCGGGGAGGTCGCGGTCGAAGAGGGCGAGGATCTCGCGCTGCTCGGGCGTCAGGGGGCGCGGTACGTCCATGGGAAACCCGGTGGTGCCGGCCAAAGAACGCCCGGCGGGAGCGCGGGTTCGATCCGCTGGCCTCAGCCCAGCCCGACGCGCTCGAACAGGGTGTCCACGTGGCGGAGGTGGTAGGCCGGGTCGAACGCCTCGGCGATCTGCTCGGGCGAGAGGTGCTCGGTGATCGCCGGGTCGGCCTCGACGATGGCGCGGAAGCTCCGGCGCTCGGCCCACGCCTGCATCGCGCGGGGCTGGACGAGGTCGTAGGCCGCCTCGCGGCTGAGCCCGGCCTCGATGAGCATGAGCAGGAGCCGCTGGCTGTAGACGAGCCCGTACGTCCGCTCGATGTTCTCCCGCATCCGCTCGGGGTACACCGTGAGCGCCTCGACGATGCGGGCCATCCGGTCGAGCGCGTAGTCGAGGAGGATCGTCGCGTCCGGCAGGATCACGCGCTCGACCGACGAGTGGCTGATGTCGCGCTCGTGCCAGAGGGCGACGTTCTCGTAGGCGGAGACCATGTAGCCGCGGAGGAGGCGGGCCGCGCCCGTGAGGTTCTCGGAGCCTACGGGGTTCCGCTTGTGCGGCATGGCCGAGGACCCCTTCTGCCCCTTCCCGAACGCCTCCTCGGCCTCGAGCACCTCGCTCCGCTGGAGGTGCCGCACCTCGACGGCGATCTTCTCGACCGTCGCGCCGATGAGGGCGAGCGTCGCCATGTAGTACGCGTGGCGGTCGCGCTGGAGCACCTGCGTCGAGATCGGCGCGGGGGCTAGCCCGAGGCGCTCGCACGTCAGGCGCTCGACCTCGGGCGGGATGTGGGCGAACGTGCCGACGGCGCCGCTGAGCTTGCCGACGCGGACGCCCTCGGCCGCCGCCTCGAACCGCTCCACGTCCCGCCGCACCTCGGCGTAGAACAGCGCCATTTTCAGCCCGAACGTCGTCGGCTCGGCGTGGACGCCGTGGGTGCGGCCCACCATGAGGGTGTGCCGGTGCTCGCGCGCCTTCGCCGCCAGCACGTCGGAGAGCCGCTGGAGGCCCTGGCGCAGTAGCGCGTTCGCCTTGAGGAGCCGGAGCGAGAGCGCCGTGTCGACGACGTCGGAGGAGGTGAGGCCGTAGTGGACCCACTTCCGCTCCTCCCCCAGCGTCTCGGAGACGGCGCGCGTGAAGGCTACGACGTCGTGGCGCGTCTCGGCCTCGATGGCGTGGATGCGGCCGACGTCGAACGAGGCGCGGGCGTAGAGCCGCTCGACGTCCTCTTTCGGGATGACGCCGGTGGCCTCGCTCCAGGCCCAGCAGGCGGCGAGTTCGACGTCGAGCCAGGCCTGGTACTGGGCCTCCTCGGTCCAGAGCGCCCCCATCTCGGGGCGGGTGTAGCGGGCGATCACGGGCGGGGCGGGTGGGTGGAGGGGCGGGGTGCAAACTTCCGAAGTCCGCACGCGGAAAGCGAACCCGCCCGCGCCGGTTCCGCGGGCGCCGGGTGCGACTCCTCCTCGGCGGTTATTTGCCCGAGAGGGGTTCGTGCTGTAACGTTCCAGGCTCACCGATTCTTCGCAGGCGCTCCCCGCGAGCGCTCAGCCCCCCACGCCATGTCCCTCTCGTTCCCCCGCCTCCTGACGGGCGCCCTCGCCGCGTCGCTCGTCGTCCTCGCCGGCTGCGACGCGGCCGACCCCGCCAGCGACAACGCCGCCGGCGCCCCCGCGGCCTCCGCCGTCGCGCAGCCGGACGCCGACGCCGACGTCATCCCCGGCCAGTACGTCGTCGTCGTGAGCGAGCGGCCCGCCGACGCCGCCCGCCTCGCCGACCTCGACGCCGTCGTCGCCGACGTCGCCGCGCGCGCCGGCACCGAGATCCTCCACCGCTATGAGCACGCCCTCACCGGGTTCGCCGCCCGCCTCAGCCCCGAGGCCGTCGCCGCCCTCGAGGCCGACGCCCGCGTGGCCTACGTCGAGCCGGACCGGCTCGCCCATCTCGCCGATGGCGGCACGCAGACCCCGGCCACCTGGGGGATCGACCGCGTGGACCAGCGGGGCCTCCCCCTCAACAACACCTACGACTGGAACACCTCGGGCGAGGGCGTCACGGTCTACGTCCTCGACACCGGCGTCCGCATCACGCACCACGAGTTCGGCGGGCGCGCCTCGCACGGGTGGGACTTCCAGGACAACGACCCCTTCGCAGACGACTGCTGGGGCCACGGCACACACGTGGCCGGCACGGCCGCCGGCGCCACCTACGGCGTGGCGAAGGAGGCCTCCGTCGTGGCCGTCCGCGTCTTCGGGTGCAGCGGCCCCGGCGACTGGAGCGTCATCCTCGCCGGTATCGACTGGGTGACGGCCAACGCACAGCGCCCGGCCGTGGCCAACCTCAGCTTCGGGAGGCCGACCTATGCGCCGGCCGACGCCGCCGTGCAGAACCTCATCGCCTCCGGGGTGCAGGCCGTCGTCGCGGCCCACAACGCCAACACCGACGCGTGCAGCTACTCACCGGGTCGCGTCCCCGACGCCATCACGATCGGCGCCACGGTCTCGACCGACTTCCGCTGGCCGTACTCGAACTGGGGCCCGTGCGTCGACTTCTTCGCGCCCGGCTACGCCATCACCTCGGCGTGGTGGACGAGCGACACGGCCACGAACACCATCAACGGCACCTCGATGGCGGCGCCCCACGTGGCCGGCGCCGCCGCGCTCTACCTCGAGGCCCACCCGGCGGCCACGTCGCAGGAGGTCCGCGACGCGCTCTACGACGCCACGACGAAGAACATCGTCGCCAACTCGAACTCCCCCAACAACCACCTCCTCTACACCCTCCTGACCGAGGGCGGCATCACGCTCGAGGCCACGGGGTGGGTGCTCACCAGCGGCCGCTGGCGCGCCGTGTTCGACTGGACCGGCGCCACGGGCGCCCGCGTCGACGTCCGCCGCGACGGGATCTTCGCCGCCCGCACGCGCAACGACGGGCACCAGCGGTTCACGGTTAACCCGTTCGGTGACGGGGTCGTGGACGTGACCGTGTGCAACCAGGGCACGATGGAGTGCTCGAACGCCGTCACGCTCGACTTCACGACGGCCCCCACGACCGGCGACCCGGCCCGTGCCGACGACGAGGTCCTCGCCTTCGAGTAGCCCCTCCGGGCGTGGCCCACCGCGAGGGCGACCCGAACCGTTCGGGTCGCCCTCGCGCGTTTCGGGCGGGGCGGGCTCAGTCGGCCAGCCGCACGCGCACGGTGCCCGGCCCGGCGTCGACGTCGATGCGGAGGGCGCGTGCGTCGGCCTCGGCGCCGGCCGTGGCCCAGCGGCCCGCGCCGAGCTTCGTCAGCGCCGGCGGCACCTCGACGTGCGTCATGAACGAGGCCGGCGCGTCGAGGACGACGGGGTGCGCGGCCGGGAGCACGAGCGTCAGCGAGGCCATCCCGACGTCCACGCTGGCCGTCGCGCCGGGCTGGAGGGCGTCGCCGGAGAAGTCGAGCGTGAACTCGCCGGCGCCCCCCTCGAAGTCGAGCGCGGCGAAGCGGGCGTGGCCGAGGCCGCGCGCCTCGAAGTTCGAGAGGCCGGCCGAGATGGCGAGGCGGGTCATCTCGGTGGGGTTGGGGGCCTCGAAGCGGAGGGTGGCCCGGGCCATCCCGCAGTCCAGGGCGAGGCGGGAGAGCGGGACGCCGGTGAAGTCGAGGTCGGCCTCGGCGGCGCCGAGGCTGAGGTCGAGGTCGACCGGGGCGCGCTCGGAGAAGTAGAGCCGCCACGTGTTCCCGCGCGTGGCGCGGACGCCGCGGAGCGAGACCTCCTCGCCGCCGAGCGAGAGGGCGACGCGGGCGCGGCCCCCGGCGACATCCCCCTCGAACCGCGGGCGCAGCCGCGCGCTCGTGAGGTCCACCTCGGCCTGGAACAGCGCGTCCTCCTCGGCCGGCGCCACGCGGACGGCCCCGAGGGCGATGTCGAGGTCGGCCTCGACGGCCTCGGCCTCCCCCTCGTCCTTGAGCTCGAAGAAGTAGCGGACGACCTCCACGGCCTCCCCCGCCGGGAGGTTCGCGTGCTCCCCCCGCCAGAGGAACACGAACGACGCCGCCGCGAAGGCGAGCCCACCCACGACGACGAGGGCGAGCCCGACGAGGAGCCCCACGCGGAGGGCGCGGCGGGCACCGGAGGGCGGCGGAGGCGGGATCGGATCGAACGAAGGCATCGGGGCGCCCTACGACCGCGGGGGGTACGAGTTACGAGGGACGAGGGGCGAATGAGACGCCCCCCCGCCCTTCGTCATTTGTCCCTCGTCCTTTCTAGAGGTCTTCCCGTCGGTCCTTGAGGTACTTGTAGAGGAGGGCGCGGGCGCGGAAGATGTGCGCCTTGACGGTGCCGAGCGGGAGGTCGAGCGCCGTCGCGATCTCCTCGTAGCTCAGCTCCTGCTGGTGCCGCATCACG
>DATGQT010000167.1:0-19000 GCA_035304085.1 Rubricoccaceae bacterium | reverse complement strand
CCGGGAAGGAAGGGGGACGGGCGGCCGTAGACCCAGTCCGCGTGGCCGGCGCCCCAGTAGGGCGAGAGGGGGTGGCCGGCCTGCCCGCCGGGCATGTGGAAGATGCCGTCCTCCTCGTGGCCCGGCGCCACCACCACCCGCTCCGACGGCCCGAACGACGGCCCCTGCGCCGAGGGTGTCCGGGTGTCGCCGGGGAGCTGGTGCGGGGGCATCCGCAGGCGGTCGCCGAACGTGGGCACGACGTCGGCGAAGGGGTGGGCGATGGCGCTCGTGTTGGCCTCGCCCCACGTCCGCCCGGCGAGGTCGCCGTCGTACCGCGCGATCACGGCGTCCACGGCGTCGAGGAGGAGGGCGCGCCACGAGGCGTAGCGCGGGTTGAGGAGGTGCGCCGGCCGCTCGGAGACCAGCGCCCACAGCGCCGCCTCGGCGCCGACGTCCGCGCCGGGCGCGCGCGCCTCGACGGGGGCGACGAGCGGCCCGAGGGCGAGGGGCTCGACGACGTCGCGGAACTCGCGGACGAGCCGGTAGCCGACGGAGCCCGTGTCGGCCGCGGCGCCCCAGTCGCGGACGAGGTCCCGGAACGCCCCGCGTGCCGCGTGCTCCGCGACGGCCTCCTCATCCAGCAGGTCCATGAGGAGGGCCTGCCAGCGGAGGTAGAAGAGGGCGCGGCGGTCGCGCTGGATGGCGAGGAGGTCGGCCGGCTCGACGGGTGTCTCCAGGGCGCGGAGGGCGTCGCGGATCTGGCGGGCGCGGGCGCCGTGGACGTACGGCCCCAGCCCGATGAGCCGGAGCGCGTCGCCGTCCACGACCCGGTTGTTGGCCGTCCAGATCAGCCCGTCCGCGGGGTCCACGACGCGCGGGTACGCGGCGGGGTCGAGGAAGCCGGCGAAGGCGGCGGCGGGATCGGTCGAGAGGACGGGGCGCGTGCCGTCGCGGCCGTCGCGGCGGGGCAGCCGCCCGGCGACCGTCCAGGCGACGTGGCCGTCGCGGTCGCCGAGGGCGACGTTCTGGGCCGGGATGCCGGCGCCGTTGAGCACGGGGATCGCCTCCTCGACGCTCCGCACCCCCTCCATCGCCAGCAGGCCGAGGTTGACGGCCTCCGGGCGGTGGGCCGTCCACTGGAACGCGTAGCGGTGGCCGTCGGCGTCGGTCTTCAGCACGGGCCCCCACGGGCTCTCGACGACCTCGAGGCGGACGGGCGCGCCGCCGGCGACCTCGATCACGTGGACGAGGGTGTCGAGCGGCACGCTCCCATCGGCCGTCCGCACGTAGCCCGGCCGCCCCTCGTCCTCGACGAGCCGGACGAGGTCCACGAAGTCGCCGTAGCTGTTCGTGAAGCCCCAGGCGACGTGCCCGTTCGAGCCGACGACGACGGCCGGCGCGCCGGGGAGCGTGACGCCGGTGACGCGGCGCGGCGCGCCGTCGGGGCCGGGGTAGACGAGCGAGGCGCGGAACCAGATGTTGGGCAGCCGGAGGTCGAGGTGCATGTCGTTGGCGACGAGTGCGGCGCCGTGGGCCGTCCACGTGCCGGAGACGGCCATGTTGTTGCTGCCCGGCGCGCCGGGGGCGTCTGCGGGGGCGCCCGGCGGGAACGGGGCCGGACGGAAGGTGCCCAGGGACTCGGGCGGCGGGACGGGCGCGGGGGCGAACGCCTCGCCCACGAGCGGTGCGTCGTACTCGTCGCCGGGGGGCGTGAGGAAGCGGGCGAGGGCCGGGGGGAGGGCTTCGAGCGCCAGGCGCGTCAGCTCGGGGCCGGGGCCGCCGTCGAGCTGGAGGTCGATGAACATGGCGTAGACGGCGAGGACGCCGTCCTCGGGCCGCCACGGCGCGGGCTCCTGCCGGAGCACGAGGTACTCGAACGGGCGCGCGTCGAGGGCGGAGAGGCCGGCGTTGACGCCCTCGGCGTACGCCTCCAGCATGGCCCGCTCGTCCTCGGGCAGCGTGGCGAGGACGTCCCGCGCGCGGTCGCGGAAGCGGTGAGGGCGGAGGGTGCGGTCGGCCTCGACGGTGGCCGGGCCGAGGAGCGCGCTCAGCTCGCCGGCGGCGGCGCGGCGGAGGAGGTCCATCTGGAAGAACCGCTCCTGCGCGTGGACGAACCCCAGCGCCCGCGCGGCGTCGAGCCGGCTCGACGCCGTGATCGTCGGCACGCCCAGGCTGTCGCGTTCGACGGTGACGGCGGCGGCGAGGCCGGGCAGGGGCACCTCGCCCGTGAGCACGGGGAGGCTGGCGTGGAGCCACGCGTACCCTCCGACGGAGGCACCGAGGCCGAGGAGGACGAGCGTGAGGGGGCCGTAGAGGAGGGCGCGGCGCATGGGGCTGTCGAACGTGACGCCTCTACACTACGAACGCGGACCCGCCGCCGCGACGGATTTTCCGGCCTCTTCAGGACGCGCGAAGGGGGCTGACCCGAACGCAGGCCAGCCCCCTTCGCGGTCTACGCTACGCGCTCAACGTGGCAGCAGGTCGACGCGCGAGACCCCGACTGCGAGCGCGTAGTCGGAAGTCATCCGGCCGTCGAGGTGGACGACGAGCCGGAAGTCCCGGCCGCCTCCCCTCGAGATCAGGTCGTACGAGAGCGACGTGCGGAGGTCCGAGGCCCGCCGGCGTGGGTGCTCGACGTAGTGCTCGATCGGGGTGGAGCCGACGGCGCGGTACGAGCGCGGACCGCGCAGCTGGTTGACGCTGATCCCCTCAGAGTTGGCGTGCCCCCGGATCGCCACGTCGCCGCCGCGCTCGCGGGCGTGGAGGACGATGTGGAGGTCGCCGCGCACGCGGTACTCCTGGCCGTCGGGGCCGACGACGGTGCGGTCGAGGTGGAACGTGCGGTTGACGTCGGGGCCGGAGGGGTCGAAGGTGTACTGGGCCTGGACCGGGAGGGCAGCGCCGACCACGAGGAGGAGGCCCGGGAGCCAGCGGGCGAGGCTTCGCACGACCATAGGAGCGGCCTTCGCAGGCGGAGGGTTCGGGGATCAGGCCGCGTCGAACCCTCCTCTTTTCGGGGGAGATTCCGGCCGATCCGGCGTTTCGGGGCTTCCCCTAGGGGATCCCGCCAACGTTCGCCGGCGCGCTGATTTTCGATGAAGCGACGGGCCCTCCCGTCACCGCACGCGCGCCACGTCGGCGGTGTAGAGCCGCCAGCGCCGTTGCTCCGGCGTCGCCCCGTCCACGACGGCGCGCCGGAGGGTGAGCGACCCCTCGAACACCTGCTCCTCCCCGTCCTCCGTCCGCGCCCGGACCGTGACGGGCACCTCGACGTAGCGCGAGCCGGCCGCCCCCTCGACGCGTCCCGGCTCACCCACCTCGGCCTCGACGTGAGCCGTGTTCGCGAAGCCGCCGGCGAAGTCCTCGAACGACTGCCCGCTCGCGGCGCCGCCGTCGCCCCACAGCGCGTAGGCGGCCCGGTAGTCCCGTGCCGCGATCGCCGCGTAGTAGCGGCGGACGACCTCGACGGCCGCCGCTGCCGACGTGTCGTCGGGGACGGCCCCAACCTCGGGGTCGGGGGCCGCGGATTCATAGGCGCCGATCCGCCACGCGCCGGGGCCGCCCTCGACCCGCAGCACGACGGGCACCCGGGCCGCAGCCCCGCCACCCGCGACCTCCGCGCTCGTCACGTAGACCACCTCCCCTTCGACGCGGCACGTGCCCTCGGCCGGGGTGAGGGCGAGGACCTCGATCCGATCCGGCCATGGGCTCGACACGTCGCGCCCCGGCGCGGTGGACGGCGCGCGGGTCCACGCGTCGAGGAGCGCGGGGGTGACGAGCGGCCCGTAGTGCTCGCGGATCGCCCGCGCGACGACGCTGTCGGGCGCCAGCAGCGGCACCGCCCGGAGGTGTTCCCCGAAGGCCTCGACGAGGGCGCGCACCTCCGGGGTGTCGCAGGAGGGCTCCGCCTCGGCGGCCGGTCCCTCATCGGCCGGTTCCCCGGCTTCGGGTGGGGGTGGGCGCTCGGTGCAGCCGAGGAGCAGCGTGCTGGTCGCGAGCGCGACCGTCGTGGCGAGGGCGGTGAGCCGGGGCATGGCGCGGGGGGTCAGGTGGAGGGCGAAGCGGGCCGCTGCAGGGCGGCACCCAGGAGCAGGCTGAAACCGGCGAGCCAGGCCGCGAAGGCCGCCACGTGCCCGTACTCCCAGCGGGGGCGGAGACGCGCGTAGGCCGCCGGGGTGTTCTCCGGGGCCGTCGCGAGGACCTCGCCCCATGCGGCGTTGACCGGCGCCACGAGCGCCGCCCACAGCGCGAGCGAGAGCGTGAGGCCGAGAGCGCCGAGGAGCGTGAGCCGGAACGCCGGGAGGCCGCGCATCCGGTAGGCGAGCACCCAGGCCGCGACGAGGGCGGCGACCTGGATCGGCCCGCCGACGGCGCCGTAGAGCGCGTAGAGCGTGCTAGTGACCCGCGCGTAGAGGGCCGGGTCGTACTGCATCTTCGGGGGCAGCTCCAGCGCGTGGGCGGCGCCCATCGTGAGGCCGAGGGCGGCGAGGAGGAGCGCGACGTAGCGGAGGGCCCGGAGCGACATGCGGCGCCCGGATCGTGAGGGGGACGGCGGCCACGAGGACACCGTACGCCCCATGAGGAGTTCCCGGCCGGGCGGTGGCCTGTCCCTCACCCCGCCTCCACCATCACCCCGAGCGCTTCGAGCACGCCCTCGGCCGCGCGGCGGCCCGTCTCGGCGGCGCCGTTCATGTAGCCCTGGTAGTCGTACGAGCAGTGCTCCCCGGCGAAGAAGAGGTTGCCCACGGGCTCGATCTCGGCGCCGGCGATGGTGGTCCACTGGCCGGGGCGGTAGCACGCGTAGGAGGCGAGGGTGAACGGGTGCGTGGGCCAGTGGAACCGCCCGACGCGCCCGTTGAAGGCGGCCTCGGTGCCGGGGAAGACCCGCTCTACGCCCGGCATCATCCGGGCCACCTGGCTCTCGGGCGTCCCCTCGCCGACGGCCAGCCCGGCCGCGCCGCCGGAGTAGAGCGTGAGCCCGCCGCCCTCGCCGGGCTGGAACTGCGCGTTGTCCCAGCACAGCTGGAACGCCTCGTCGGTGAAGCACTCGGCGGTGTAGCCGGCCGCGCGCCACGGCCGCGCGCTCGTCCCGAGGAAGACCTTGGCGTTCATCCCGTAGCCGAGCTCGCCGATCGCCCGCGTCTTGAACGCCGGGAGGGCGAGCCCCGAGAGGTCCACCTGCCGGAGGAGCGTGAACGGGAGCGTGAGGAGGACGACGTCGGCGTCGACGTCGCGGGTGGCGGCGCCGGACTCGAACGTGAGCCGGTAGCCTTCGCCGCGCGGGCGGACGGCCACTAGCCGCTGGCCGAGCTGGACCTGCCCGTCGAGCGCCTCGGCGAGGGCGTCCACGACGCGCTGGTTCCCGCCCTCGATCTTGTAGCGCTCGTCGCTCTCGCCGAAGATCTCGAACCCCTCGCTGAGGTCGGTCCCGATGAGGAAGATGAGGTTGAGGGCCGACTGCTCGCCGGCGTCGAGGCCGTATTCGGTGACGTAGGCTACGTCGAGGAGCGCGCGGATGAACCCCTCGGCGCCGATCAGGTCGAGGTACTCGGCGATGGAGGTGTTGTCGAGGGCGGTGGCGTTCCCCTCGTGCTGGTAGTCCACGATCTCGCCGGTCGAGTCGTAGTCGGCGAGGATGCGCTCGGCCAGGGGGGCGAAGGCGGCGACGACCTCGTCTTCGGTGTAGTGGCGGCCGTCGAAGAAGTAGGCCTCGACGAGCGTCTCGTCCCGGCGGTCGATGAGGGGGAGGCTGAACTCGGCCGCGAGGGCGAGCATGTCCTCGTGGATGGAGTCGATGAACTCGCCGCCGAGCTCGGTGGTCTGGCCGGGGTTGAGGAGGTCGCGCGCGGTGTAGATGCGGCCGCCGGTGCGGTCGCTCGCCTCGTAGATGGTGGCCGCGATGCCGGCCTTCTTGAGGGTGTACGCCGCGTTGAGCCCGGCCATCCCGCCGCCTACGACGGCGATGCGGGCGCCGGAAGGGACGCGGGTGGAGGCGCAGCCCCAGAGCGACGGCGCGAGGGCGAGGCCGGCGGCGCCGGCACCGGCCAGCTTCAGGAACCGGCGGCGGTCGAGGACGAGGGGCGACGGATGTTCGGCGCGCTCGCGGCGGCGAGCCAGCCGCGCCTCGCGGTCTCGGGCGACGAGCTCGTCGAGGGGCGGGGCGCCGGGGCGGCGGGCGGCGCCGGCGAGGCGGGCGGCCCGGCGGAGGGCGTCGAAGAGGGGGGTGCGGGCACCGGAGACGGGACGGGGGCGCATAGGGGCAGCGGGGTGAGGGGAGCCGCCCGCCGCACCACGCGGCGGACGCGCCGACGATACGGCACGGCGCGCTCACTTGAAAGCCCCCGGGTGTGGCGTCGAGGCAGTGCGGGCGAGTGGAGGCCGCCGATGCGTGTTCTCCTCCGACGCGCAACACGGGCAGGGCCGGGGCCCGGCGCAGGCCGGCAGCGCGCCGTCCGCCGCCTACAGCCGACCCCGGAGGTCGAGCCAGCGGAGCTCCCACACTTTCCACATCGCCTCGCGCACGATGGCCTTGCTCATCTTGCTCTGCCCCTCGGTCCGCTCCGTGAACACGATGGGCACCTCGACGACCCTGAACCCCTTCCGCCACGCCCGGTACGTCATCTCGATCTGGAACGAGTACCCGTTGGAGCGGACGCGGTCGAGGTCGAGGGCCTCGAGGACGCGGCGGCGGAAGCACCTGAAGCCGGCCGTGACGTCGTGGACGGGGAGCCGGGTGATGGCGCGGGTGTAGACGCCGGCGCCGTAGGAGAGGATGAGCCGCGAGAGCGGCCAGTTCACCACGCGCACGCCGCCCACGTACCGGCTCCCGAGGGCGAGGTCGGCCCCCGCCCGGCAAGCCTCGATGAGGAGGGGGAGGTCGCGGGGGTTGTGCGAGAAGTCGGCGTCCATCTCGCAGATGTACTCGAAGCCGGCGGCGAGGGCGTGCTTGAAGCCGGCGATGTAGGCGGTCCCGAGCCCCTTCTTGGCGCCGCGCTCGATGAGCCCTATGCGGTCCGGGTACGACGCCATGAGCTGGCGGACGAGGTCGGCCGTCCCGTCGGGCGAGCCGTCGTCGACGACGACGGCGCTGATCTCGCCGGGCAGGTCCATGACCTGCTGGAGGAGGGCCGGCACGTTCTGCGCCTCGTTGTACGTCGGCACGATGACGACGGCGCGGGAGGCGCTGGTTTCGGCCGGGGGGATGATGGCGGGGAAGGGCTCCACGGGCTGGGGGCGGCGGGGAGCAGAGGATACGGCTGCGAACGGTTCCGCTACCACCCTGGGACCTCGCCGTCAGCCGCGCGCTCGCTCGAGCAGCACCGTCATCAGCAGGGCGAGCACGCCGCGCACCTCGTCCTCCGGCGCCATGGCGTCCAGGCGCTCCAGCCGGAACACGCGCTCCCAGAACGACGGCTGCTTGACGAGCCGCAGCACCGGCCGCCCGTCTTCCTCGGCGACGGTGTAGGAGGGGTGGAGGAGGTAGCCGCTGAGCCAGCCGAGGACGGGGACCTCCCCCAGCGTCGCGTCCAGCACCTTGACCCACGGGTCGTCCTCCTGGATGCGGAGGGTGGGGCGACCGACGGTGTCGAAGACGGTGAAGCGGCTGCGCCAGATGGAGCGGAGCCCCTCGCGCTGCATCGCCCCGACGGGCTCGCCCGCCGCGTCGGTCATCCGGTACGTCGCGCGGAAGTCGATCACGCGGTCGGCGCGGAAGCGGTAGAGCGGGCGCGCCTGCTCCCGGTCGGCGAAGACCGTGACGTCCTCGCGGAGGCGGAACGCCTTCTGCTTCACGTAGAGGACGAGGGCGCCCGCCGCGTCGGTCACTGCCACCTGCGGGTTGAGGGCGACGAGCTTGAAGGTGAGGGTGAGGGGGTACTGCATCGCGGCGGAGTGGGACGGCTGGAGGATACGCCGCAGCGATGTTCGCGGGGGGCGGACCGACGGCGGAGATGCCGCGTAGAAACCGACCTGCCCGGACCTGCCGCCCCGACCAGGCGTATCTTCGCGGCCCCGTTCCGGCGGCACCGTTCCGACGGCCCCGCCCCCTCCCGTCCAGCCCGTCCGCCCCATGGCCGGCAGCCCCAAGGCCGCGAGCAAGCGGCGAACGAAGAAGCCCACCGGCGCGACCAACGGCGCCGCCCGCGTGATCACCCCCGAGCCCGGCGACTTCCGGCGCTACTGGGACAGCGGGCACACCCACGAGAGCCTCGGGATCAGCCCCGAGACGCTCCTCGACATGTACCGCAACATGCTCCTGCAGCGGCGGTTCGAGGAGCGCGCCGCGCAGATGTACGGGCGCCAGAAGATCGCCGGCTTCCTCCACCTCTACATCGGGCAGGAGGCCGTCTCGACGGGCGCCGTCTGGGCCACGCGGCCGGACGACCCCATCATCACGGCCTACCGCGACCACGGCCTCGCGCTGGCCCGCGGGATGTCCAGCGACGTCGGCATGGCCGAGCTCTTCGGGAAGATCGACGGGTGCAGCCGCGGCAAGGGCGGCTCCATGCACTTCTTCGACGTGGAGAAGCACTTCTACGGCGGCCACGGCATCGTCGGCGGGCAGATCCCCGTCGGCGTCGGGATGGCCTTCGCGTGCAAGTACCTCGAAAACGGGGGGTGCGCGCTGACGTTCTTCGGCGACGGCGCCATCAACCAGGGCGCCTTCCACGAGGCCGCCAACCTCGCCGCGCTCTACGAGCTGCCCGTCCTGCTCATCTGTGAGAACAACGAGTACGCGATGGGGACGAGCGTCCAGCGCTCGACGGCCGAGCCCGACCTCTACAAGCAGGCCTACGCCTACGGCATGACCGGCGCCCTCGTCGACGGGATGAGCCTGTTCGAGGTCTACCACGCCATCCGCGAGCTGGCCGACGAGGCGCGCAAGGGGCGGCCGGCGCTCGTCGAGGTCCGCACCTACCGCTACCGTGGCCACTCCATGTCCGACCCCCAGAAGTACCGGACGAAGGAGGAGCTCGAGGCGAAGAAGGACGAGGACCCCATCCTCCGCGTCAAGAAGTACCTCCTCGACGAGGACCTCGCCGACCTCGACGCGCTCGACGCGCTCGACGACGAGGTGAAGGAGGAGGTCCACCGCGCCGTCGAGTTCGCCGAGCAGTCCGCGTTCCCGCCCGTCGAGACGATGTACGAGGACGTCTACGCGCAGGAGGATTATCCCTTTTTAGCCTGAACGTCGAAAGGTCTGAAGGTCGTAGGTCAGAGGACTTTCGACCTTCAGACCTTTCGACCTGCGACAACACCATGGCCGAACTGCAATTCCGGGAGGCGCTCCGCGCCGCGATGGTCGAGGAGATGGAGCGCGACGAGCGCGTGTTCCTCATCGGCGAGGAGGTGGCCGAGTACGACGGCGCCTACAAGGTGTCCCAGGGCATGCTCGCCCGGTTCGGGCCGAAGCGCGTCGTGGACACGCCCATCTCCGAGAACGGCTTCGCCGGCCTCGGCATCGGCGCGGCGATGATGGGGCTGCGGCCCATCGTCGAGTTCATGACGTGGAACTTCTCCTTCGTGGCGTTCGACCAGCTCGTCTCGAACGCGGCGAAGATCCGCTACATGAGCGGGGGCCAGGTCAGGATCCCCATCGTGTTCCGCGGCGGCAACGGCGCCGCCGGCCAGCTCGGCGCCACCCACTCCAACTCCGTCGAGCCGTTCTACGCCAACGTCCCCGGCCTCAAGGTCGTCGCCCCGTCGAACCCCGACGACGCCAAGGGCCTCCTCAAGAGCGCCATCCGCGACGACGACCCCGTGCTCTTCCTCGAGTCCGAGCTCATGTTCGGGATGAAGGGGGAGGTCTCCGACGCCGAGGACTACACGATCCCCCTCGGCGAGGCGCGCGTCGCGCGCGAGGGCGACGACCTCACCATCGTCGCCCACTCGAAGAGCTACTGGCTCGCGATGGAGGCCGCCGAGGAGCTGGCGAAGCAGGGCTACGAGGCCACCGTCATCGACCCCCGCACCATCCGCCCCTTCCCGTTCGACGCCGTCGTTCAGTCCGTGAAGCGGACGAACAGGCTCGTCGTCGTGGATGAGAGCCAGCCCTTCGGCGGCATCGCGAGCGAGGTGGCGTTCCAGGTGCACCACCGCTGCTTCGACGACCTCGACGCCCCCATCGCCCGCGTCACCGCCAAGGACACCCCGGCCCCCTACGCCAAGAACCTCATCGAGGCCTGGATGCCGACCGTCGACGAGGTGATCGCCGCAGCGAAGCGGGTGCTCTACGTCGAGTAGTCCGTGGTCCGTGGTCCGTGGTCCGTGGGGCCGCGGCACGGTGCGGGCTCCTCCATCCACTGACAACGGACAACTGACAACGGACATGGCTATCGCCGTCGAAATGCCCAAGATGAGCGACACGATGGAGGAGGGCGTCCTCGTCGCGTGGCTCGCCAACGAGGGGGACGAGGTCTCCGCCGGCGACGTCATCGCCCAGGTCGAGACGGACAAGGCCACGATGGACCTCGAGGTCTACGACGACGGCGTGCTCCTGAAGCGGGTGGTGCCCGAGGGGGCGAGCGTCCCCATCGGCGGCCTCATCGCCGTCCTCGGCAAGGCCGGCGAGAGCCCGGACGACGTGCTGGCGAAGTACGGCGGCGGCGACGGCGCAGCGGAGGAACAGGCTGCCCCGCCGGCCGAGCCCTCGCGTGAGGAGGACGGCGCGCCCGGCGAGGTGGCCGACACCCCCGCGGAGGCCGACCGCAACGAGGGCGCGACGGTGCCGACGGCCGGGCCGGCCGCGCCCTCCGGGGGGGACGGCGCCGCTGCGCCCGCGACGGAGGCCGCCCCCGTGGCTGAGCCCGCCGCGCAGGACGGGGGCGCGGACGAGGGGCGGATCAAGGCCTCGCCGCTCGCCCGCCGGATGGCGCAGGAGCGGGGGCTAGACCTCCGCACCCTCGCCGGCACCGGCCCCGAGGGCCGCATCGTCAAGCGCGACGTGGAGGCGGCGCTCGAAGGGAAGGCGCCCGCCGCCCGGCCTGCCGCCCCGGCCGAGGCGCCGCGCTCGGCCGAGGTGCCCGCGCGCCCGACGGCCCCCGCGCGCCCCGCCGCGCCCGCCCTCGAGGAGGGCGCCTACGAGGCGGTGCCGATCTCCCAGATGCGGAAGACCATCGCCCGGCGCCTCGCCCAGAGCAAGTTCACCGCGCCCCACTTCTACCTCACGGTGGACGTGGACATGGCGCGGGCGGTGGACTTCCGCCGGCAGCTCAACGAGGTGGCCGAGGCGCAGGGCCGCACCAGGATCTCGTTCAACGACCTCATCACGAAGGCGTGCGCCGTCGCGCTCCGGCTGCACCCCGCCGTCAACAGCTCGTGGGTGGAGGAGCAGAACGAGATGCGCCGCCACCACGAGGTCCACGTCGCCGTCGCCGTCGCCATCGAGGACGGCCTCGTGACGCCCGTGGTACGGAACCCGGACCGGAAGGGGCTCGCCGAGATCGCCGAGGAGACGCAGGCGCTGGCCGAGCGCGCCCGCAACCGCCAGCTCCAGCCGCCCGACTGGGAGGGCTCGACGTTCACCACGAGCAACCTCGGGATGTTCGGGATCGAGGAGTTCACGGCCATCATCAACCCGCCCAACGCGTGCATCCTCGCCATCGGCGCCATCCGCGACGTGCCGGTGGTGCACGACGGCGAGCTGGTGGCCGGCAAGCGGATGAAGGTGACGCTCTCTTGCGACCACCGCGTCGTCGACGGCGCCACCGGCGCCGCCTTCCTCGCCGACGTCAAGCGGTTCCTCGAAGAGCCGATGCTGATGCTGCTCTGACGTCTCAGGTCGAAGGTCTGAAAGTCAATAGTCCTCTGGCCTTCGACCTCGAGACCTTCGACCTGTGACCGCCAGGATCGCTCACCTCTCCGACGTCCACTTCGGGCGGATCGCCGACCTCCGGATCGTGGACGCCCTCGTGGGCGAGGTGAACGCGGCCGGGATGGACCTCGTCGTCGTCTCCGGCGACCTCACGCAGCGGGCGCGGACGCACCAGTTCACGGCGGCGAAGGCCATGCTCGACGCCTTCTCGGCGCCCGTCCTCGTCGTCCCCGGCAACCACGACGTCCGGGCGTGGTGGCACAACCCGTTCGAGCGCGTCTTCTACCCGATGTCGCGGTACCGCCGCTTCATCAGCGACGACGTGACGCCGGCGTTCGCGCGGCCGGGCCTCGCCGCCTTCGGCCTCAACTCGGCGCACGGCCGGACGATCAAGGGCGGCAAGGTCCGCGCGCACGACCTCGACGCGATGCGGGCGTTCTTCGAGGCGCAGCCGGCGGGGACGTTCCGCGTCCTCGTCGTCCACCACCACCTGCGCCGGCTCGAGGCCCTCGGCGCGCACGACGTGGCGCAGAACGCCCACCGCGCCCTCGAAGCCGCCGGCGCCGTCGGCGTGGACCTCATCCTCTGCGGCCACCTCCACACGTCCCACGTGGCCCACGTCGAGGTCGTCCCGCCGAGCGAGGCCAACCCTGACGGACACCGCATCGTCATCGCGAGCGCCGGCACGGCCACGTCGTCGCGCGGGCGGGGGCCGGACCGGCAGGTGAACTTCTACAACTGGATCACGGTGGAGGCCGGGCGCTTCGTCGTCGAGGAGCGGCGGTACGACCCGGCGGCGGGGCGCTTCGCGAAGGAGCGCGAGGCGGCCTTCGTGCGTGCCGTTGACGGTTGAGACGGCCTTCGTAGCTTCGGGCATGGCCGTGCCCGACGACGCCCCGACCCTCCCGTCGCCCGTCGCTCCGCTGACCCAGGAGCCCGAGGAAGAGGCCCCCCCGGTGGTCTGCCCGAACTGCGGGGGCGACGTCGTGGTGGACTACTGCGCCCGCTGCGGGCAGGAGAACGCCCCGCTCCGGCAGCCCGTCCACCGGTTCGTCGGGGAGTCGCTCGTCGAGTACTTCGGGGTGGACGGGCGGCTGTGGAACTCGCTGGTCCCGCTGCTCTTCCGGCCGGGCCGGCTGACGCAGGAGTACCTCGCCGGGCGGCGCGTCCGCTACCTCCGCCCGCTCCGGCTCTACCTCACCGCCACGCTCTTCTTCTTCTTCCTCCTGGCGGCCCTCGACCCCGTCTCGAAGCTGGGCGAGTTCATGGGCCAGGGCGACGCGGAGGCCGACACCACCGTCGCCGTCGCCGACCGGATCGCGGCGCTGGACTCGGCGCTCGCGGCGCTGCAACTCGAAGAGGTGCGGCAGATGCAGCTCGCCGACTCCCTGCGCGAGGTGCTGGCCGCCTTCAAGCCCGAGGGGCCGGGCGTCACCTCGGGGCTGGGAGAGGACGTTCCAGGCCTCGAAGCGACGGAGGAGGCGCTGGCCGAGGTCGAGGAGGAGCTGGCGGACCTCCGGGAGGGCACCGCGCCGCGCCGCCGCCGGCGGCTCGCGTGGGAGCGCGACCTCCTCGCGACGTGGCCGCCCGACAGCCTCATCCGCGCCGGCGACCTCGACCGGGCCGCCGAGCTCATCTTCCCGGGGCCGCGGCCCGACATCAACGTGGGACTCCCCAGCTGGCTGCCCAGGAGCGAGGCCGTAGAGCGGATGCAGACGGCGCGGACGGGCAACGAGGTGGCCTCGGCCGCGGCCGACTTCGGGCGCGCCGCCCTCGGCCAGATGCCGACGGTGATGTTCCTCCTCCTGCCGTTCTTCGCCCTCCTGCTCAAGCTGGTCTACGTCCGGCGGGACTGGTACTACAGCGAGCACCTCGTCTTCGCGCTGCACACGCACGCGTTCGCGTTCCTCGTCTTCGCGCTCGTCGCCGTGCTCCTCGGCTTCAGCGGGGGGGCGGCGTGGGCGGGGACGGCCGCGCAGGTGCTCCTCGTCCTGCTGCCGGTCTACTTCTTCGTCGCGCAGAAGCGGGTCTACGGGCAGGGCTGGGTGAAGACCGGGCTCAAGGCGCTCGTCCTCGGGTGGCTCTACGGGTTCGCGGTCCTCGCGCTCGGCCTCACGCTCGCCATCGTGCTGGCGGCCATCTTGGGGTGACGAAGACGGGGCCCGGCCCGTGCGGCCGAGCCCCCACCCGAGCGTCTCGGAACCCCGGAGGGCGCCGGGGCGACGCGCTCAGAACGAGAACGTCGTGATCTCCCGGCCGTCGAAGGCGCCGCCCTGGTCCGCGTCGTCCGGGTCGAACGTGCCGGTGAACGTGTCGACGTCGCCGTGGCGGTTGACGGTCACGACGAACGGGATCGGGTCGTCGTGGCCGCACGCGGACCAGAGGTCGACGCGGACGACGTACTCGCCGGAGGGCGGCGTCTCGTCGTCGCCCCAGGTGATGTTCTCGTTGTCGACGCGGTCGAGCTCGCAGCCGGCGTTGGAGTCGAGGTCGAGCTCGCCGCCGGTGGCGTCCGACGTGTTGCCCCAGTAGATGTCCACGCCGTCGGGGGTCTCGAGGTGGAGGTCGAGGTCGACGGGGGCGTTCCAGTTGAGGCTGACCTGGAGCTGGTCCGAGGTGCCGGCCTGCGTGTTGACCGTGACGGTGTGGCGGACGATCTCGCTGACCTCGCCGTCCTCCTCGGTTGCGATGAGGAGGGTGAACGAGCCGAGGTCGGCGTCGGCCTCGCTCGTCACGACGACCGTGATGATCCGGCTCGTGATGTCGGCGTGGAAGTGCCCGCCGTAGTCACCGGAGAGCCCGAGGAGGAGGGCGTCGGCGCCCTCGGGGGCCTCGACGGTGAGGAGGAGGGAGCCGCCGCGGACGATCTCGTCGCCGCCGGAGACGGTCGGGGCCTCGCCGGAGCCCTCCTCGGGGAACGACGCGTTGACGAAGTCGGCCTCCTCGCCGTCGACGGTGACGGCAGCGAGGACGTCGGTGATGGGGGTGCCGTCGACGTCGTCGGTGTCCTCGGTGTCGCAGGCGGTGAGCGCCGTGGCGAGGAGGACGCAGAGCGAGAGGGCGAGGCGGGAGGGGCGGAGGGGATGGGCGTACATAGGTGTGCGGAGTGGCTAGAGGTGAGGAATGGAGAGGGGAGCCACAGCGTACCACCGCCTGGCCCCGCCCGTTGGCGAAGACGGAGAAAAAAGCGCGGCGGCCCCTCCTCGAGCAGGGAGGGCCGCCGCGCTCGCGGGAGCCGGTCGCGCCGCTAGGCGACCTGGGGGGCCTCCGTGGGGCCGGCTTCCAGCACCTCGCTGGGGACGCCGTCGGCGTAGCGCTCGAAGTTCTTGGCGAACATCGCGGCGAGCTCGCGCGCCTTCGCGTCGTAGGCGGCGGGGTCGGCCCACGTCGCCCGCGGGTCGAGCACGTCGTCCGGCACGCCCTCGACGTGGGTGGGCACGGCGAGGCCGAAGAACGGGTCGGTGACGGTCTCGGCGGCGTCGAGCTCGCCGCGGAGGGCGGCGTCGACCATGCGGCGGGTGTGGGCCAGCTTCATGCGGCGGCCGGTGCCGTAGGGGCCGCCCGTCCACCCGGTGTTGACGAGGAAGACGCGGGCGCCGTGGCGGCGGATCTTCTCGCCGAGCATCTCGGCGTAGCGGCCCGGCGGCAGCACCATGAACGGCTCGCCGAAGCAGGCCGAGAACGTCGCCTTCGGCTCGGTGACGCCGCGCTCGGTGCCGGCCACCTTGGCGGTGTAGCCCGAGAGGAAGTGGTACATCGCCTGCTCGGGCGTCAGCCGCGCGATGGGGGGGAGGATGCCGTAGGCGTCGGCCGTGAGGAAGACGATGGTCCTGGGGTGGCCCGCCATCCCCGTCTCGCTCGCGTTGGGGATCATCCAGATGGGGTAGGAGAGCCGGGTGTTCTCCGTGATCGAGGCGTCGTCGAAGAGGATGTTCCGGTCGTCGTCGAGGACGACGTTCTCGGCGATGGTGCCGAACATCCGCGTCGTCGCGAAGATCTCGGGCTCGCCCTCGGGCGAGAGGTTGATGGCCTTGGCGTAGCAGCCGCCCTCGAAGTTGAACACGCCCTCGTCGCTCCAGCCGTGCTCGTCGTCGCCGATGAGGGTGCGGGAGGCGTCGGCCGAGAGCGTCGTCTTGCCCGTGCCCGAGAGGCCGAAGAAGACGGCGGTGTCGCCGTCGGGGCCGACGTTGGCCGAGCAGTGCATGGGGAGGACGCCCTGGAGCGGGAGGCGGTAGTTGAGCGCCGAGAAGATGGACTTCTTGATCTCCCCGGCGTAGTTCGTCCCGCCGATGAGGACGAGGCCGCGCCCGAGGTGGAGGACGATGAACGTGGAGGAGTTGAGCCCGTCGAGCGGCGGCGCCTTGAAGTCGCACAGGTCCACCACCGTGAAGTCGGGCCGGAAGCCCTCGCCGATCTCGTCGGCGGCCGGGCGGAGGAACATGTTGTAGGCGAACAGCGCGTGCCACGCCTTCTCCGTGATGACGCGGACGCGGACGCGGTAGCGGGGGTCGGCGCCGGCGAAGCAGTCGTGCACGAAGACGTCGCGGCCGAGGGCGTAGCGGCCCATCCGCTCGAGGAGCGTGTCGAACGTCGCCTCGGGGACGGGCTTGTTCACGCTCCCCCACCCGACGTGGCCCTCGCTCGACGGCTCGCGGACGACGAAGCGGTCGTTGGGGCTGCGGCCGGTGTGGGGGTCGGTGCGCGTGGCGAGGGGGCCGTGGGCGGCGAGGCGGCCGTCGCCGCGGCGGAGGGCGAGCTCGTAGAGGCGGGCCGGGGGGAGGTTGTAGTAGACGGTCTGCAGCCGCCTCAGGCCGAGGTCGTCGAGGTGGCGGAGCAGGGCGTCGGGGGCGTTCATGGGGACGGGGGCAGGCCTGGAGTGGGAAAGAGAGGAGAAGTTAATCCCCCTGTACTTGTCGGATCCGCGAAGTTCGCCGGGAGAGGGTGCGACACGCGAGGCCGGAGAAGTTCCCCTCCATCCCCTCCTCTCCCCCCATCCGCTCCACCCCTTCCCCTCACCCCGTCCCCTCCACCCCTTCCCCATTCATCCCCCGACGAGGGCCTTTATCTTTCCCCCGCGGCGCCGTACGCTTCCGCCTCCCCGCATCCTTCCCCTACCCCGATGTCCCGCTGGTCCCTCATCGCGCTCGTCGCGCTCGGTCTAGGCCGGGGCGCCGCCGCCCAGGAGCTCCCCGTAGACCTCGACCTCGACTACGCCGCCTTCCTCTACACCGAGGACGAGGCCATGCTCGAGCTCTACCTCTCCGTCGGCGCGTCGTCGCTCTCGTACGTGACCGAGGACTCGCAGCTCGTGGCCGCGCTCCCCGTCGAGATCGCGCTCCGGCCCATCTCCGCCGCCGCGCCCGCCGGCGCCAGCGCCGAGCCCGTCCTCGAGGAGTCCGCCGCCCTCCGCTTCGCCGTCGCCGACACGAGCGCGCTCGGCGACGGGCAGTACTTCGTCGAGCTGTTCCGCACGGCCGTGCCCCCGGGCGAGTACACCCTCGACCTCACGGTGCCCCCCGAGGGCGACCGCGACGAGCTCCGGCTCAGCGTCGAGCTGACCGCCCCCGACTTCGTGCAGGAGGGGCACGCGACGGTCTCGGGCGTCACGCTCGCCTCGAGCATCCGCGAGGGGGAGGCCGACGCCCGGTTCTACAAGAACGGCCTCGTCGTCGTCCCCAACCCCGGCGCCCTCTTCGGCAGCGACCAGGACCGCCTCTTCTACTACGCCGAGGCGTACGGGCTGCCCGGGGCGACCGACCAGCAGCAGTACACCCTCTTCGCCTTCCTCAGCGAGTCCGGCCGGCCCGACCCCATCGAAGGCCACCAGCGGCGCGGCGCCCGGGCCGTCCGCGACCCCGACGTGCTCGTGGGCAGCTTCGACGTCGACGACCTCCCGACCGGCTCGTACTTCCTCCACCTCGTCTTCCTCGACGAGAACAACGAGGCGCTGGCCGAGCAGACCAAGCGGTTCTACGTGTACAACCCCGACGTCGAGCGGCCGGCGGCGGCCGTGGGCGCCGACGAGGGCTACGAGGCCAGCCTCTACGCCATCATGAGCGAGGAGGAGGTGGAGGCGAACCTCCGCCACGCCGCCGTCATCGCCACGCAGCAGGAGCTCGCGCAGATGCGCCAGCTCGCCGACCTCGAGGCCAAGCGCGCGTGGCTCGCCGCGTTCTGGCGCCGCCGCGACACCGACAGCGACCCCTCGGAGAACCAGGCGCGCAGGGACTTCTACGAGCGCCTCCGCTACGCCGACGAGCGCTACGCCACGCCCTTCCGCGAGGGGTACGAGGTCGACCGCGGCCGCGTCCTCCTCCGCTACGGCTACCCCGCGCAGGTGGACCCCCGGCCGTTCGACCAGCAGCTCGTGCCCCACGAGATCTGGACCTACGAGAACATCCCCGGGCACGGCAGCGCCGTCTTCGTCTTCGCCGACCGCGAGGGGCTCGGGGAGTATGACCTCATCCACTCGACGGTGACGGGCGAGGTCACGGCGCCCAACTGGGAGCAGATGCTGCAAAGGTGAGCGCCCCGGTCGTCGGCACGGACGCGGCGGGCGTGCGCGAAGCCGCGGCGGTCGTCGCCCGCGGTGGCGTGCTGCTCTACCCGACGGAGACGGTCTACGGCCTCGGCGGCGATGCCTTCGCGGCGGGGGCGCTGGACCGCGTCCGCGCCCTCAAGGGGCGCGACGCCGGCCGGCCCGTGCTCGCGCTGACGGACGACTGGGCGCGCGTGGCCGCCTGGCTCGCCGGGCTGACCGACGTCCACGACCGGCTCATGGCCGCCGGGGCGCCGCTGACGATCCTGTTCGAGGCTGGCCCCGGCGCGCCGCCCGGCCTCGTGGGGCCCGAGGGGCTCGTCGGCGTGCGGCGGACGACGGACCCGTTCTGCCGGGCCGTTATTGCAACGTGCCAAACCCCCCTCGTCTCCACCTCGGCCAACCCCGCCGGCGCCCCGCCGCCCGTCGCCTTCGCCGACGTGGACGTGCGCCTGCTGGACGCCGTGGACCTCGCCGTGGACGCCGGCGCCCCCCTGGCCGGCGTGCCCTCGACGGTGGTGCGCGTGGTGGACGGTGAGGCCGTCGTCCTCCGCGAGGGAGCCGTGGACGCGGCGACGGTGCGGCGGATCGCGGCGGGCAGGGTGGGGTAGGGGACCGCCTACCGCACTATCGAGACCCGCCGCGCCTCGACGTGCCCGTCGCCCGTG
>DATGQT010000166.1:0-3423 GCA_035304085.1 Rubricoccaceae bacterium | reverse complement strand
GAGCGTGTGGATCTCGTCGATGAACAGGATGATCTCGCCCTCGGCGTCCGTCACCTCCTTGACGACGGCCTTGAGCCGGTCCTCGAACTCGCCGCGGTACTTCGCCCCCGCGATGAGCGCGCCCATGTCGAGCGCGAGGATGCGCTTGGTCTTGAGCCCCTCCGGCACGTCACCCTGGACGATGCGGATGGCGAGGCCCTCGGCGATGGCCGTCTTGCCCACGCCCGGCTCGCCGACGAGCACGGGGTTGTTCTTCGTGCGCCGCGAGAGGATCTGGAGCACGCGGCGGATCTCCTCGTCGCGCCCGATGACGGGGTCGATCTTCCCCTTGCGGGCGGCCTCGTTGAGGTCGCGCGCGTAGCGGTTGAGCGCGTCGTACTTGGACTCGGCGTAGGGGTCGGTCACGCGCTGGCCGCCGCGCATCTGGCGGAGCACGTCGAGGACCTTCTCCTTCGTGACGTCCTGCGCCTTGAGCGCGTCGGCGATGGGGCCGGTGCCCTCGGCCATCGCCATGAGCAGGTGCTCGGTGGCGACGTACTCGTCGCCGAGCTTCTCGCTCTCCTTGAGCGCGGCGTCGAAGACCCGGTTGAGGTCGCCTCCGACGTACTGGCCGGTGACGCTCGCGCCGGAGACCTTCGGCAGCTTCTCCAGCGCCTGGTCGGTCTTGGCCGTGAGGTAGTCGAGGTTGGCGCCGAGGCGCTGGAGGAGCGTGGTGACGAGGCCGCCCTCCTCCTGGAGGAACGCCTTCATGAGGTGCGCCGGCTCGAGGCCCTGGTGCTGGTGGCTCTGGGCGATCTCGAGCGCGGCCTGCACGGCCTCCTGCGCCTTGACGGTGAACTTCTGGAGGTTCATTCGATTGCGGTAGTTCGGAGTGTGGGGCGCGGGGTGACGTCCTGCGCCTCGGCGTTTTCCCGAGGCCCGAGTGCGAAGTCCGTACCACAGCGCCGCCGGTTGCCACGATGGCAGGCGGCGGCGCGGCCCTTCGCGGAAGCCTCACGGGGCAGGGGGTGGAGGGAATGGGAAGGCCGGAGGGGGCGGAAGGGCGCCTCGTCCTCGAGCCGGGCCGGGTAACCTTCCGGCAGCCTCGCCCGTAGGGTCACGGCATCCGTCCCCCTCCTGCCCCTTCCACTCACCCGATCCGTCATGTCGAGAATCCAACTCGTGGGACGCGGCCTCCTCGTGCTCCCGCTGGCCGTCGTGCTCCTCGGCGGCTGCACCTCCATAGACTTCATGGGCCAGACCGTCGAGGGCTCCGGCGCCCGCGGCACCCGCACCGAGTCGGCCGCCGGCGTCCGCCGCGTCGCCCTCGGCGCGCCCGGCACGCTCGTCGTCGAGGTCGGCCGCGAGGGCGACCTCCGGATCGAGGGCGACGACAACCTCGTCGAGCGCCTCGTCGTCGAGCGCGAGGGGGGGCGGCTGACGATCCGCACGCCGAACAACACGAACTTCGTGCCCGAGCTCCCGCTCAGCTACCGCGTGAGCGTGGAGTCGCTGGAGGGGGTGAGCGTGGCCGGCAGCGGGCGCGTCGAGGCCGCAGGCGTGGACGCCGACGACTTCGAGGTCGAGGTCGCCGGCTCCGGCGACGCCGTGATCGGCGACCTCCGCGCCACGTCCGTGGACGTCGAGATCGCCGGCTCCGGCAACGCCACGGTCGACGGCACGGCCGACGCCGTCTCGGTGGAGATCGCCGGGAGCGGGAACGCCGAGGCCGGCGGGCTCGCCGCCCGCTCGGCCACCGTCGAGATCGCCGGCTCCGGCGACGTGACCGTCCGCGTGAGCGACGAACTCGACGTCGAGATTGCCGGCTCCGGGGACGTCCACTACTACGGCGACCCCCGGATCACCCGCTCCATCGCCGGCTCCGGCGACATCGAGCGCGCCGGCGACTGATGCCGCTGGGCCGAAAAACGCGCGCCCGCCCCTCGTCGGAGAGGCGGGCGCGCGTTGCGTGCGGGGGCGCTCAGGTCGCCGCGTCGAGGCTCGCCTTCATCCGGGCGACGGCCTGCTCCGCGGCGCGCTGGTTCGCGTTCGTGGCCTCGCGGTAGGCGTTGACGGCGGCCGCCTCCCGCCCGGCGAAGAGGAGCGCCTCGACGCGCTGGCGGCCGACCTCGTCCAGCGGGCGCGCGCGGAGGAGCGGGAAGCCGAGCGGGAACGAGAAGCGGGACGGGGTAACACTCGGCATCGGTGGGGCGGGCGAACGGACTCAACAGGACTACGCAGGAGTAGCCGCTCCGTTGCAGTCGTCCGTCACCTCGCCCCGGAAATAAGGGGCGCCCCGAGCCGCGCCGGTGGCCGCGCCCTCAGGCCTGCGCCTGCGGCGGCCGGTACTGCTCCAGCGGGATGAGCTCGAGGTGGATGCCGTGGTCGCCGGGGTAGTCGTCCGTGTGGGCGACCTCGTTGAGCCAGATCTCCTCGGGGATCCCGCTCGGGAAGGCGTCGCACCGCTGGACCTGAGGCCGCTGGCGGTCGAGGTGCGTGCAGGCGGTGCACTGGGACTGGATGGCGATCATGGCACGGAGGGGTCGGGTGGGAAGGGGCCTCGTTCTTACCGCCCGCGCGCCCGGCTGATCCTCGTAAGGCCAATTCAGATTCGGTCTAAGCGCCCTCACGGCACCGGCGTGCCGATGAGCTGACCGCCGTCGATGCGGAGGTGGGCGCCGGTGACGAATCGGCTCGCGTCGGAGGCGAGGTAGAGGGCGAGGGCGGCGACCTCCTCGGGCTCGGCCAGCCGCCCCTGCGGGATGAGCCGGAGGAGCGCCTGCTCGTGCGCCTCGTCCTGCCACAACACCGACGAGAACCGGGTCTTGACGAACCCCGGCACGACGGCGTTGACGCGGATCTGCTCGGCCGCCAGTTCGGCCGCCAGCACGTCGGTCAGCATGAGGACGCCGGCCTTCGTGACGCAGTAGACGCCCATGCCGGGCTGGGGCCGCTCGCCCGCCACGCTCGCCACGTTGATGATGCTCCCACCCCCCCGCGCGCGCATCAGCGGGACGCACGCCTTCGCGAGGCGGAAGTACCCCTTGAGGTTGACGTCGAGCGTCTTGTCCCACTGCCCGATGTCGGCGTCGAGGATCGGCCCGAAGTGGGGGTTCGTCGCGGCGTTGTTGACGAGGACGTCGATGCCGCCGAAGGCCTCTACGGCGCGGGCGGCGAGGGCGGCGACGGCCGCGTCGTCGCCGGTGTGGGCGGCGACGGCGAGGGCCTCTCCGCCGGCCGCGCGGACGGCGGCGGCGGCCTCGTCGAGGTCGGCCTGCTTGCGGGAGGCGAGGACGACGCGGGCGCCGGCGGCGGCGAACGCCTTGGCCGTGGCGCGCCCGATGCCCCGGCTGGCGCCGGTGACGAGGGCGACCTTGCCGTCGAGGCGGAAGTCGAGGGGAGCGGGCATGGGGAAGGTCGAAGGTCGAAGGTCGAAGGTCGAAG
>DATGQT010000165.1:0-11246 GCA_035304085.1 Rubricoccaceae bacterium | reverse complement strand
TGGATCGCCGGGCCCGGCATCTCGTGGTGGGGCGGGGAGTCCAGCGTCGGCTGGATGGCCGACGGGCGGCGGTTCTGGTTCCAGAGCGAGGCCTCCGGCTACAGCCACCTCTACACGGTGGACGTGGCGACGGGCCAGGTGACGCAACTCACTGACGGCCCCTTCGAGGTCTCCGAGCCCGTGCTGTCGAAGGACGGCCGGACGTGGTTCTTCCTGTCGAGCGAGGGCTCGCCCTTCGAGCGCCACGTCTACCGCATGGACGCCGACGGCGGCGAGCGCACGCGCCTCACGTCCCTCACCGGCCGCAACGACTTCGCCCTCGCACCCGACGGCGAGCACCTCGCCCTGCTCTATTCGCCGAGCAACCGGCCGCCAGAGGTCTACGTGCAGCGCGCCCGGCCTGGCGCCGAGGCCGAGCGCGTCACAGACTCGCCCACCGAGGCGTGGCTGGCGGCGTACCCCTGGCAGGAGGCCGAGATCGTGACGGTGCCGGCCAGCGACGGCGCCGAGGTGCCCGCGCGGATCTACCGGCCCGAGGCCCACGGCGCCACGCCCAACGGCGCCGCCGTCCTGTTCGTCCACGGCGCGGGCTACCTACAGAACGTCCACCGCTGGTGGAGCAGCTACTTCCGCGAGTGGATGTTCAACCACCTCCTCGCCCAGCGCGGCTACCTCGTCCTCGACCTCGACTACCGCGCCAGCGAGGGCTACGGGCGCGACTGGCGCACGGCCATCTACCGCCACATGGGCGGCCGTGACCTCCAGGACTACGTCGACGCCTCCCGGTGGGTCGGCGCCGAGTTCGGCATCCCCCCCGAGCGCGTGGCGATCTACGGCGGCTCCTACGGCGGCTTCATCACGCTGATGGCGCTGTTCACCGAGGCCGAGCACTTCGGCGGTGGCGCCGCCCTCCGCTCCGTCACCGACTGGGCCCACTACAACCACGGCTACACCGCCAACATCCTCAACACGCCGGCCGCCGACTCCCCCGCCTACGCCCGCTCCTCCCCCATCGAGTTCGCCGCCGGCCTCGAGGACCCGCTCCTGATGTGCCACGGCCTCGTCGACGACAACGTCCAGCCGCAGGACATCTTCCGCCTCACGCAGCGGCTGATCGAGCTGGGGAAGACGGACTGGGAGCTGGCGATCTACCCCGTCGAGCCCCACGGCTTCCAGGAGCCGACGTCGTGGGCCGACGAGTACCGCCGCATCCTCGACCTCGTCGAGCACAGCGTCGGCCCGCAGCGCGTGGTGGATGAGACGGAGGGGTAGGGGAGTGCGGAGTGCGGATTGAAGGAGTCATTCCGCACTCCGAAATCAAGTCACGGCCCCAGCGCCACCTCGATGGGGAGCGGCGGCACGTCCTCGGGCAGCGCCCCGGCACGGAGGGCGGCGCCCCGCTCGAAGACGGCGTGCTCGGCGTAGCCCTCCGGCGTGGGGCGGCGGTAGACGTGGACCCGCTCCTCGGGCAGCGCCACGATCCAGACCTCGCGCACGCCCTCGCGCGCGTAGAGCGGGAGCTTCGTGTCGCGGTCGTAGGCGAGCGTGGTGTCGGCCACCTCGATCAGCAGGAGCACCTCCTCCGGGCGCGGGTGCCGGGCGGCGTAGGCGTCCTTGGGCACGAGGAGGGCGAGGTCCGGCTCCGGCTCCGTCCGCGTGCTCAGGCGCACGGGGCTCTGAATCCAGACGACGGCGAACGCGTCGGCGTGCCGAACGAAGAAGCGGGTGAGGCGGCTCACGCTGCTCGCGTGGCGGTGTCCAATGGGTGACATGGCGACGATGCGGCCCTCGATGAGCTCCACGCGGTCCTCGGGGCCGAGGATGCCGGCGCGGGCCATCGCGTAGTACTCGTCCACGGTGAACAGCCGCTCGCGCGGTTCGTCGGAGACGGGAGGCGGGGCAACGGTGGGCATCGGAAGCGAAGCGGGTACGGGACGCCAACGCGGCGACCCGCACGAGGGGTCCACAATTGCACGGTAACGTTGGAATTGTCGCGCGTGCGCTGTAAGCTTGCGGCGGCTTCGCTAGCCCGTGTCCTCGTCCCCCCACCGCGCCCCCGCGCACGAGCGCGCGCCGCATGCGCACCTGCATCCTCACCTACGACACGAAGGACCCCCACAACGCCCTCGCCGACGACGACATCCCCGCCGACCCCACGCCCTACCTCGAGGGGCACGACTGCACGACGGTCCACCTCGACAAGCACACGGCGGTCCACCGGCTCACCCAGCTCGTCCGCGAGGGCTACGACCTCTTCTTCAACCTCTGCGACGGGGCGTGGGACGACGCCTCCCCCGGCATCGAGGTCGTCCTGGCGCTGGAGCGGCTCGACGTCCCGTTCACCGGCGCCACGTCCGCCTTCTACGAGCCGTCGCGCGAGGCGATGAAGCGGGTGTGCCACGCGTGGGGCGTCGCCACGCCGGAGGGCGTGGAGGTGCGCACGGCCGAGGACCTCGAGCGCGCCCTCGACACCCTCCGCTTCCCCCTCATCGTCAAGCACCCCAGCAGCTACGCCAGCGTCGGGATGACGCGGGCGTCGCGCGTGGAGACGGCCGAGGCGCTCCGCGAGCAGGTCGAGCAGATGACGACGACTTACGGGCGCGCGCTCGTCGAGGAGTTCATCGAGGGGCGCGAGCTGACCGTGCTCGTGGCCGAGCACCCGGACCCCGCGCAGCCGCCGACGGCCTACGCCCCTATCGAGTACCGCTTCCCCGAGGGGGAGACGTTCAAGCACTACGACCTCAAGTGGGTCAACTACCACGGCCTCGAGGCGGCGCCCTGCGCCGACGGGGCGCTCGCCGAGGAGGTGCGTGAGGGCGCGCGCCGGCTGTTCGCCGGCCTCGGCGGCGCCGGCTACGGCCGCTGCGACGTCCGCGTGGACCGCGACGGCGTGCCGTACTTCCTCGAGATCAACCCCAACTGCGGGATCTACTACCCGCTGACGGACCCCGGCAGCGCCGACCTCATCCTCGCGCACGACCCCGCCGGGCACCGCGGGTTCACGCGGCATATCGTCGAGGCGGCGCTGGCGCGGCACGCGCGGGGGCGGACGAAGTGGGCCGTGCGCCGGCTGCCGGGGCGCGGCTACGGCCTCGTCGCCACCGCCCCCATCGCCGCGGGCGAGACGGTCCTCCGGTTCGAGGAGCGCCCCCACGCCCTCGTCACCCGCAGCCACGTCGAGGCGCACTGGGACGGGCGCCATCGCGACTGGTTCGCCCGCTACGCCTGGCCGCTCACCGAGGAGGTCTGGGTGATGTGGGAGCAGGACCCCGAGGCGTGGAAGCCGGTCAACCACCACTGCGACCCCTCCGCGTGGCTGAGCGGGCTCGACGTGACGGCGCGGCGGGCCATCGCGCCGGGTGAGGAGATCACGCTCGACTACGCCACGTACGTCCACGAGTCGGCGCCGCCGTTCGTGTGCACGTGCGGCGCCGAGGCGTGCCGCGGCGTCGTCTCCGGCGCCGACGTCCTCGCCCCGTTCGTGGCGCGCTACGAGGGGCACGTCTCGGACTACGTCCGCGCCCTCCGCGCGCGGGAGGGGGTGGCGGCGGCGCCCCTGCGGCCCGCGCCGAAGCGGGCGCGGAAGAAGGCGGTCATCCACCCCATCAACCCGCCTCCCGTCCGCGCCGACAGTAGGGCGCGGTCCTGACGGCTCTCCCTGCCGCCGCTGCCGTCGCCTCGCCGTGGGCACGCTCCGGCTCCTCGTCGGGCGCGCCGTGACGGCGAAGCCGGTCCGTCACGAGGGGGAGCCATGGCCGAGCCGGGCGAGGGTGGCGGCGCCCCTCGTGCTGTAGCGGCTGCACCCTGAGTAGCTTGAACACGTGCTGAGACCCTCCCCGTGAACCGCCACCTCGCCCGCTTCGCCCTCGCCGCGCCGACGTGGGCCGCACTCCCGGACGACGGCCGGCCCGAGGTCGCCTTCGTCGGCCGCTCCAACGTCGGCAAGTCGTCGCTGCTCAACGCGCTGCTGGGGCGGAAGAGCCTCGCGCGCACGAGCGGCACGCCCGGCAAGACGCAGGCGCTCAACTTCTACCTCGTCGGCGAGGCCGAAGGCGGCCCACGCGGGGTCTACCTCGTGGACCTCCCCGGCTACGGCTACGCGAAGGTCTCGCAGGCGCAGCGGGCGGCGTGGCAACGCCTCATCGGCCGCTACCTCACCGAGCGGCCCGGCACGCCGGAGGCGCCGGGGCCGCTCCGCGCCATCGTCCACCTCGTCGACAGCCGCCACGAGCCGACGAAGCTCGACGAGGAGCTGTTCGCGCTCCTCCGCGGTAGCCCCGCCCCCCGCGTCGTCGCCCTCACGAAGGCGGACAAGCTCTCGAAGAACCAGCGGCAGGCGCGCGTGGCGGCGCTGAAGCGGCGGCTCGCCGGCGCCGGCATCGAGGTGCCCGTCGTGCTCACCTCCGCCGAGAAGCGCGAGGGGCTCGACGCGCTCTGGGGCTGGATCGAGACGTTCCTGTAGGGGCGATGAGTGAGGGTTTTACCGGCCGCTCATCGCCTCACACCCTAGACGAGTCCTCCTGGGCGGGGGTCATCATCGAGTCGGCGGGGAGGGAATCCTCCTCGGGGACGCTCGTCGGTGGGGGGACGTCCTCGAGGTCCTGGTCGGCCAGCTTGCGGAGGCGCATCGTCTCGCCGCCCTCGCCGGGCACGCTGAGCGTCAGCTCGTCGCCGTCCAACTGGTAGTCGTAGAAGGCGGCGCCGGCGGGGCCGTCCACCGTGATCTGGCCGGGGGCGGCGAAGGTGTAGCGCGACCGCTCGACCTCGGTGCCCTGGTAGCGGATGAAGTCGCCCTGGGCGGTGAACTGGTAGCGGATCTCCGCCGGCGGCGTCGCGCCGTTCATCTCGGTCACGACCCAGTAGCCGAGGAGGTCGGGGTTGTCGATGGCGGAGGGCTCGTCGGGGACCTCGACCTCGGGGTCGTCGCCGCCGTCGCCGCAGGCGGCGAGGGGAACGAGGAGCAGGGCGAGGAGCCCGAAGGGCAGAAGGAAGCGGGCGGCGCGCCCCGCGGGCGGGATGTTCGACATGGGACGGAGGGACGGGTGATCGGAAGGGGGTCGGTGGAACGCCCGAGGCGGAGAGAAGATCGGCGCGCCGGGCGGCTACTCGGCGACGCGGACGAGCGTGGAGGTCATCTCGGGCGTGCTGAGCACGAGGGTGTCGCCGCGGACGCGGGCGACGAACTGCTCCGAGCCCCGGTCGTCGGCGAGGGTGAGGAGCGAGTCGTGCTCGAGGGTGTAGGTGGCGTGGAAGACGGTGTCCGAGGCGGGGGGGCGGCGCATGCGGATCGTCAGCGTGCCGTCGTCGCCGAACGTGTACTGCCGGCGGAAGACGTCGACGGTGTCGGCCCAGCGGGCGTCGCGCCAGGTGCCGACGAGGGGGCTGCTCGGCGCGTCGGCGCACGCGGCGAGGGCGCCGAGGAGGATGAAGAGAGCGGCGGACCGGTAACGCAGGCGCATGCGCAGGGCGAAGGGGACAGCCAAAATACGGCCCCACCGCCCGCGGTACGGCCGTCAGAGCAGGAACGCTGTCGCCAGCGTCACGGCCACGATGAGGCCGACGCCGGGGAGGATCGGCCCGCGGATGGCCCGCCCGCCGAGGGCGAGCACGATCCCGCCCTTGACGAGGGTGTTGCTCGCGGCCGCCAGTGCGATGGCCCGCGTGGCCGTCGCGTGGTCCAGCCCGTCCCGGCTCAGCTCCGCCATCGAGAGCGCGATCGCGTCCACGTCGGCCATGCCCGAGAGGACGGCGGAGGCGTAGACGCCGGCCGCGCCGAAGTACGTCTGCGCCGCCCGCGCCACCACCAGGACGGCGCCGTAGAGGAGGGCGAACTGGAGCGCCGTCTTCAGCTCGAACGGGTTCGAGAACCGCGCCGGCTCCTCCTCGCCGCGCGCGGGGTGCTCGCGGAGGTAGAGGAACCCGGCCCACGCCAGCCCCGCCGCGCCGCCGGCCGCCACGGGCAGCCACGCCGTCCGCAGCAGCGCCGGGTGTACCACGCCCACCTCCACGAGCACGCGGCCGAACATGATGGTCCAGGCGAGCACGATGCCGAGGGCGAGCGCCCGCCCGAGCACGGCGCCCCCCTCGCCCCGGCTCCGCTCGGCCAGCGTGAGCGTGACGGCCGTGGACGAGACGATCCCGCCCAGGATCCCCGTCAGCCCCACCCCCCGCCGCGCGCCGACGAACTGGATCAGCACGTAGCCCACGAACGAGAGGCCCGAGATGAATACGGCCATGAGCCCCACCTTGAACGGGGTCACGGCGTCGAACGGCGGCGGGCCCAGGGGCTCGCGCGGGAGCACCGGGAGCACGAGCGCCGCCAGCACGGCGAACTTCAGCGTGGCCTCCACGTCCTCCGGGTCGATCTCCGAGACGAACGCCTTGGAGAACGGCTTGAGCGCCAGCAGCGTTGTCGTCGCCACGCCCACGGCGGCGGCCAGCGCGAGGTGCCCCCACACGCACAGCGCCCCCGAGAGGAACACGACGAACGCCGCTGCCTCCGTCGTCATCCCGATGTCGCCCGCGCGGACGCCGGCGAAGTAGGCCACGGCGATGAACCCGCCGAAGAGGATGAGGGCGGCGGCGAAGACGAGCGCGCTCTCGAGGACGCCGGCGGCGTAGGCCGCCAACGCGCCCGAGAGCCCGATGAGGGCGAACGTGCGGACGCCCGCGAAGAGGTCCTCGGGCTCGTCCCGCTTCGCGTGCTCCCGCTGCAGGCCGACGAGGAGGCCGAGAGCGAGGGCCGCGCCGAAGCGGCCGAAGAGGGCGGCGGGTTCCATGCGGGGAGGGGCGAGGGCCGGGCATCGCGGTGGGGGTGGTAAGTTACCCGCCGCCTCTCAGCGAGTGCCTGGAAGCTCCCCTCCAGTCCAGGAGGGGCCGGGGGTAGTCGATACGGTACTGACGAGGCGTTCCGGTTCTACCCCCTGTCCAGGGGAGCGCTATTCGTAGGTACGCCTGCATCCGCCCTCATGATCTACGCGGCCCCCGCCACCTTCCTCCTGCTCGTGCTCAACGTGCTCGTCGCCGTGTACACGCTCGTCGTGGACCCGTCGGTGCTGGAGCGGTGGGCGTTCCGGCCGGCGCGGGTGGCGCGCGAGCGCGAGTGGGGGCGGTGGATCACGGCGGGGTTCGTCCACGTCGGGCTGGCCCACCTCGCCTTCAACATGATCACGCTGTTCTTCTTCGGGCCGTTCATCGAGCGGCAGCTGGGGTCGTGGCGGTTCCTCGTGCTCTACTTCGGGGCGGAGCTGGCGGCCAACGCGCTGACGTACTGGCGGCACCGGGACAACCCGCAGTACTCGGCCGCCGGCGCCTCGGGCGCCATCGCGGGGATCGTGTTCGCGTTCGTGCTCTTCCGCCCGTGGGAGCCCATCTACCTCTTCTTCATCCCCGTCGGCATCCCGGCCGTCATCTTCGCCGGGCTCTACGTCGCGCTCTCGATCTACGCGTCGCAGCAGGGCGGGGGGCGCGTGGCGCACGAGGCGCACCTCGGCGGCGCCCTCGGCGGCGTCGCGCTCACCGTGCTGCTCTATCCCGCCGCCCTCGGCATCTTCCTCCGACAGCTGGGGCTGTGAGCGAGGAGTCATCCGCTGTAGGCAGTCGGCTTTCCGGCCTGAGCCGCCTGTGGCCGACAGCCGATAGCTGACGGCCGACGGCTTACAGCGCCCGCTCGTAGAGCGCGTACGTCTTGTCGATGACGGTGCCCATGCGGTCGAGCGCGTTCGTCAGCGCCTTGTTCGACTCCAGCACCCAGCTCATCTCGCAGGCGTCGTACCCCTTCGCGCGGCCGGCGCGGATGGTCTCCGTGATGAGGAGGACGTCGAAGCCGTGGCCGTGGTAGGCGCGCTTGACGCCGAGCAGCGGCATCCGCAGCTCGTAGACGGCGCCGAGCTTGGCGTAGGCGAGCAGCTTCGGGAGCCCGAACGGGAACAGCCGCCCGTCCTTGAGGTGGCGGATGGCCTGGTTGAGGTTGGGGATGGACACCGAGAACGCCACCGGCTCCCACCGCCCCGCCTCGTCCTGCACCTCGACGAACACCACGAGGTCGGGCTCGATGATCTGCTTGAGGTCGTTGGCGAGGTGGCGGAACTCGGCGTCGGTCATCGGCACGCTGCCCCAGTTCCCGCTCCAGGCCTCGTTGTAGATCTCGTGCGCCAGCAGCGCCTCGTCCATGTACCGGCTCATGTCGAGCGTGCGCACGCGGAGGTTCGGGTGGCGGCGGCGGACGAGCGCGGCGCCGCGCTCGAGGCGGTCGGCGTCGAGGTAGGCGTCGTGGACGTAGTAGGCGAACATCGTCATCGCCCGCTCGAACCCGTAGCGGAGGAGGAAGTCCTCGTAGTACGGCTTGTTGTAGGGCATGAGGATGGACGGCGGGCGGTCGAACCCCTCCACGAGCAGCCCCGCCACGTCGTTGATCGTCGGGTTGACGGGGCCGCGGACGGCCCGGAGGCCGCCGTCGCGGAGCCACCCCGTCGCGGCGTCGAGGAGCGCCTCGGCCACGGCGTAGTCCTCGATGGCCTCGAAGAACCCGAAGAAGCCGACGTCGTCGTCGTACTTCGCCAGGTGCATCCCGCTGACGATGGCGGCCACGCGGCCGACGACCGCGCCGCGGCCGTCCTCGGCGAGGAAGAGCTGGATGCGGCCGTGCTCGAAGAACGGGTTCTTCTTGGGGTCCAGCGTCTTCTCCTGGTCCGCCCGCAGGGGCGGGACGAAGTACCGGCTCCCGGCGTAGTGGCGGTAGGGGAAGTCGAGGAACCGCTTCCGGTCGCGGGCGGACGTGACGGGGTAGATCTTCAGCCCGTACGGGGCGACGGCGGGAGTTTCCATCGGACGCGGGTGGGTGAGGCGTCCGAAGCTAAGCCCACCTGGGCGAAGGGGCCGCGCGCCCGGTGCGGTAGGGACACGGCGCGCCGTGTCCCTACGGGCCGTCAGTCCACGTACTGCCCGTTCCGCCCGATGAGGTGGCCGGGCTGCCCGTTCCGCCCGATCACGCCGTGCTTGAGGCCCACCTTGTGGAACGCGTCGAGGATGTGGTCGAGCTCGTCGTCGGTGTGGGTGGCCATGTAGCTCGTCCGCATCAGCGCCTGCCCCGGCGGGACGGCCGGCGGGATGACGGCGTTGACGAAGACGCCCTCCTCGAGGAGGTCCTTCCAGAACTTGAAGCACGTCACCATGTCGCCCACGACGACGGGGATGATGGGCGTCTGGCTCGTCCACACGTCGAAGCCGAGGTCGCGGAAGCCCGTCCGCATCCGCTCCGAGATCTCGGCCAGCCGCGCGAGCCGCCACGGCTCCTCCTCCAGCAGGTCGAGGCAGGCCAGCACGGTGGCCACGTTGGCCGGCGGCATCGAGGCGCTGAAGATGTGGGCGCTCGAGGTGTGGCGGATGTACTCGGTGGCGGCGTAGGAGCCGACGATGAAGCCGCCGAGGCTGGCGAAGCTCTTCGAGAACGTGCCCGTCGTGAGGTCGACGCGGTCGAGGAGGCCGAAGGCGCTGGCCGACCCGCGCCCGCCCTCCCCGACGACGCCCACGGCGTGGGCGTCGTCGAGCATGAGCGCCGCGCCGAACTCGTCGGCGAGGGCGACGAGCTCGGGCACGCGCGCGAGCGTCCCGCTCATCGAGAACACCCCGTCGGTGACGATGAGCTTGCCGGCCTCGGGCCGCTCCCGGCTGTACTTCTCGAGCAGCAGCCGGAGGTGCGCCATGTCGTCGTGGCGGTAGCGGATGGTCTCGGCCATGGAGACCTGCGTGCCGGCGACGATGCAGGCGTGGTTGTCCTTGTCCGAGAAGACGAGGTCGCCCTTCCCGGCGAGGGACTGGATGACGCCCTGGTTCGTCATGTACCCCGTCGAGAACAGCACGCAGCCCTCCTTCCCCATGAAGCGGGCGAGGCGGTCCTCGAGCTCGAGGTGGAGGTCGAGGGTGCCGTTGAGGAACCGGCTGCCGGTGCAGCCGGTGCCGTACTTCGCGATGGCCGCCTGCGCGGCCTCGACCACCTTCGGGTGGTTCGTCAGCCCGAGGTAGTTGTTCGAGCCGGCCATGATCACCTCGCGCCCGTGCATGACGGCGCGGGAGCCCTCGCTGACCTCGATGGGGCGGAAGTAGGGGTAGAGGTCGGCCGCCTTGACCTGGACGTAGTCCCCCGCCGGGTCGAGGAAGCGCTGGGCCTTGTCGAAGAGCGCCTTGCGTGGGGGCGCCTCCTCGGAGGCCGGGGTGGCGGCAGCCGGCGTGGGCGTCGGCTGGGGTACCCCGTGGAGGTCGGGTAGGGTCATGGCGTGCGCTTCGGGGGGCGTCGGGGGGCGGACCGCAGGCCCCGCGTCTCTTCGGGAGTCGCCCGCGCGGGAGGGGCCGGGGGGAGCAGCGGAATCTCCGAAGATAGACGGGGGGCGCCGGAACCGCCCGCAAAATACGGTGAAGCACCGTGCGATAGGCCGTGGCGCCGTTTTCGCCGCCGTCCGGGACTACGGACGACGAACGACGGGCCACGGTTCTCCCGTCACCGTCCACCCTCCACTGTCCACCGTCCCCCTCGGTATCTTCGAGCGCCCGCCCGCCCCGCCCGCCGCCATGCCCGCCGCCGCGCCGCCCGTCCACGAGCTCAACCCCAACGTCGCCGCCGTCCGGCCCTCCGAGACCCTCGCCATCATGGCGCGGGCGAAGGCGCTCCTCCGCGAGGGCCGCGACGTCGTCGCCCTCTCGGCCGGGGAGCCCGACTTCGACACGCCCGCGCCCATCGTGGAGGCGGCGCACCAGGCCCTCCGCGAGGGGTTCACGCACTACACCCCCAACGCCGGCATCCCGGAGCTGCGCGAGGCCGTCGCCGAGAAGCTCCGCCGCGAGAACGGGCTCGACGTGGACGCCGCGCAGGTGCTCTGCTCCAACGGCGCCAAGCAGTCCGTCGCCCAGGTCGTCCTCGCCCTCTGCCGCCCCGGCGACGAGGTGCTGATCCCGGCGCCCTACTGGGTGAGCTACCCCGAGATGGCCCGCCTCGCCGGCGCCGTGCCCGTCGCCCTCGAGACCGGCCCCGAGACGGAGTACAAGGTGACGCCTGAGCAGCTCGACGACGCCCTCACGGAGCGGACGCGCCTGCTCATCTTCAACTCGCCCAGCAACCCGACGGGCGCCGTCTACACCCCCGAGGAGGTCGAGGCCCTCGCCGCGGTGCTCCGCCGCCACGAGCACGTCTTCGTCGTCTCCGACGAGATCTACGAGCACGTCCTCTTCGACGCGCGCCACGTCTCGCCCGG
>DATGQT010000164.1:0-10942 GCA_035304085.1 Rubricoccaceae bacterium | reverse complement strand
AGGCGCTGGGGGCGCTGGGGGCGCTCGCCTCGTTCGGCACCGCCATCGGGGCGTGGCTGGGGCTGACGAAGGTGCTCCAGCCGCACCAGGTCGCCCGCATCGTCGCCTTCGCCGACCCCGAGGCGTTCCGCGCGACGGCCGGCTTCCACGTCATCCAGGCGAAGGCGGCCATCGGGAGCGGCGGCCTCTTCGGGAAGGGGTTCACGAACGGGACCCAGACCCAGCTCGCCTACATCCCCGAGAACTCGACCGACTTCATCTTCTGCGTGATCGGGGAGGAGTTCGGGTTCGTCGGGGCGACGGTGCTCCTCGTGCTCTTCGGGGTGTTCCTCGTGCGGCTGGCGGGGCTGGGGGCGGCCTCGGGGTTCGCCTTCCCGCGCCTGTTCGTGGCGGGGGTGACGGGCGTCTTCCTCGTCCACATCCTCATCAACGTCGGGATGACCGTCGGCCTCGTGCCCGTGATCGGCATCCCGCTCCCGCTCATCTCCTACGGCGGGAGCGCGCTGCTGGCGAACACGGCCATGGTCGCCGTCGCGCTCAACCTCCACGCCCGCCGCGACGAGTTCGCGATCTACACGGGGTAGGTGGGGCAATAGGGAAGGGCCACCGGCCACTGGATACTGAGTGGCCGGTGGCCTTTCCCCAGTCCCGGCGGCCGCAGGCCGCCTCAGCCGCCGCGGGCGAACACGGTGCTCCGGCCGGTGGGGTCGCGGAGGATGAGGCGGCGCCCGCTCATCAGCAGCACCCCGGCCCCCTCCATCCCGGCGAACTGGATGCGGTTGCCGGTGATGCGGCCGGTGAACGCGACGGGGGTGCCGCCCGCACGGTGGTCCACGCCCGTCAGCACGGCCCGCCCGTTCGAGCCCACGATGAGCGTCTGCTCCATCGTGCCGTCGGCGAGGTCGCGCGTGGCCAGGGCGTCGCCGACGACCTCGACGGCGGACCACGCGCCGAGGATGGACGTCCCGTCCACCATCACGTCGCCTCTCGGCGATGGGTTCGACGGCTGGGTGGTCCGGCAGCCGGCGGCGAGGGCAGCGAGGGCGAGGAGGGCGAGGAGCGGGCGGGGGCGCATACGGGATGGGGCAGGGGGCGTCAGCGCCGGAGGGCGGCGGCCGGGCCTTCGGTGGCGAGGAGGGGCCGGAGGGCGTCGAGCGGGACGCCGAACTCGGCCGGGCCGAAGACGTACGGGGCGATCTGGTAGGGCGGGAAGTAGAAGCGGAGCGAGTCGGCACCGACGGTGAAACGGGCGAAGTTGGCCGTTTCGGGTGCCCAGCCCTCCTCCCGGAAGTCGTCGCGGGTGGCGCCGAGGCGCGCGGCCTCGTCCACGACCCACCGCCCGGCGTGGGCGGAGAGGGTGTCGAGGTAGGCGGCGTCCGGGCGGAAGAGGTCCGCGAGGGCGAAGGGCCTGCCCGTCGTGAGGTCGTAGTTGAGCGGCTCGAAGTCGGTGTTGCCGTGGGCGCCGCCGGTGTAGAAGTAGTAGGAGGCGACGGCGCTGAAGAGGCGGTCGTCGAGGCGGGCCACGTCGAAGCCGCCCTCGACGGTGGTCTCGTAGACGTAGCTCGGGTCCGGCGGCCCCTCCGGCCGGAACACCTCGATGAGCGCCCGGGCGGAGTCGGCGAGGGCCTGGTTGATGGCGTCGGTGTGGGGGCCGGCGTCGCGGAGCTGGGGGTACGTGTAGCGGACGAAGAAGAGGAGCGTCGAGTCCGCGATCACGATGGAGTCGGCGACGACGGACGGGTCCGCGGGCGCCGCCTCGGCGGCGGGGAGGTCGGGTGCGGCGGGGCGGTCGCAGGCGGCGAGGGCGAGGAGGGCGAGGAGCGGGAGGGAGGGACGCATCGGGCAGGGCGAGTGAAGAACCGCGCAAAGGCGGCGGGGCGAGGGGCAGGGGCCTCAACCTACCGCAACCGGCGCGAACGGTGGGTGTAGCTTGCCGGCTCGTTTCGCGCCGCGCCCTGATGAAAGCGTACCTCACCCGGCAATTCCGCGCCGCCCTCGCCGCCCTCGCCGCCGAGAAGGGCGGCCTCCCGGACGACTTCGACCCCCACGCGGTCGAGGTCGAGTTCCAGACGCCGAACAACCCCGAGCACGGGGACCTCGCCACGAACGTGGCCCTCCAGCTCGCGCGCCCGCTGCGGAGCGCGCCGCGCGCCATCGCCGAGGCGCTGGCCGAGCGGCTCGACCCCTCGGCGGGCTCGGAACTGGCGCTCGACCCGCGGCGCGTCGCGGCCGTCGAGGTCGCCGGGCCGGGGTTCATCAACCTCCGCTTCGCGCCGTCCTACCTCGCCGACGGCGTCCGCGCCCTCCTCGACGCTGGCGAGGCCTACGGCCGCACCGACGCTGGCAAAGGAAAAAAGGCCATCGTCGAGTACGTCTCGGCCAACCCCACCGGCCCGCTGACCGTCGGCCACGGACGCAACGCCGTCCTCGGTGACACCTTCGCCAACCTCCTCGACTGGACCGGCTACGACGTCACGCGGGAGTACTACTTCAACAACGGCGGGCGCCAGATGCGCATCCTCGGCGAGAGCGTGAAGGCCCGCGCCGAGGCCCTCGTTCACCCGGACACGCCGACGAAGACGCTGGAGGGCGGCACCGAAGTCCCCGCCTCGTTCCCCGAGGACGGCTACCTCGGCGACTACATCGTGGACATCGCGCGGGCGCTCGTGGACGCGCACGGGCCGGACGTGCTGGCGCGCGAGACGGCGTTCTTCAAGGAGGCCGCCGAAAAGGCCATCTTCGCCGACATCGAGGCGACGATGCGCCGGCTCGGGATCGAGATGGACACGTACTTCAACGAGCTCTCGCTCTACGAGACCGGCGCCGTCTGGGAGGTCGTCGAGGCGCTCAAGGCGAAGGGGCTCGCCTACGAGAAGGACGGGGCCACGTGGTTCGCGACGGGCCGGCTCGGCAAGACCGTCACCACCAGGGGGGGCGAGGAGGAGGCGAAGGACACCGTCCTCGTCAAGTCCTCCGGCGAGCCGACGTACCGGCTCCCGGACATCGCCTACCACATGGACAAGCTGAACCGGGGCTTCGACCGCGTGGTGGACGTCTTCGGCGCCGACCACATCGCCACCTACCCCGACGTCCTCCGCGGCGTCGAGGCCCTCGGCGGCGACGTCTCGAAGATCGACGTCGTCATCTACCAGTTCGTCACGCTCGTGCGCGGCGGCGAGCCGGTCAAGATGAGCACGCGGAAGGCCAACTTCGTCACGCTCGACGAGCTGATGGACGAGGTGGGCGCCGACGTGACGCGGTTCTTCTTCCTCATGCGGAGCCCGAACACCCACCTCGAGTTCGACCTCGACCTCGCGAAGGAGGCCAGCGACAAGAACCCCGTCTTCTACCTCCAGTACGCCCACGCCCGCATCTGCTCCATCCTCCGGAAGGCGGCGGAGGTGGGGCTGGCGCTGGAGGGCGAGGCCGACCTCTCGCTCCTGACGCACGCGAGCGAGGAGGCGCTGATGAAGGAGCTCCTCCGGCTCCCCGAGGTGGTCGGGCAGGCCGCCGCGGACTACGGCCCGCACAAGGTGGCGACCTACCTCCGCGACGTGGCGACGGCCTTCAGCCAGTTCTACCGCGACTGCCACATCATCGGGGCCGACACCGAGGCGCTGGGGCGGGCCCGCCTCCACCTCGCGAAGGCGGCGCAGCTCGTCCTCCGCAACGGCCTCACCGTCCTCGGCATCACCGCCCCGGAGCAGATGTGAGGGAAGGGCGAGGGGCGAACGACGAGGGACGAAAGGCCTAGCGAGCGCTAACTTCCGCCCCCGCCCCTCCGTCCTTCGTCCCCCGTCACTTGGCCCTCAGTTACACGATCCGCGAAGGCCTCGCCGGGTTCGCCCGGGCCAAGTTCGCCGCCGCGATGGCCGTGACGGCGCTCGCCGTCGCCCTCGTCCTCATCGGGCTGGTGGGGCTGCTGGCGTGGCAGGGGCAGCAGGTGGCCAACTGGCTCCGCCAGCAGGTCGGCGTCGTCGAGGTGTTCCTCGAGCCGGTGGGGGAGTCGGAGACGGAGCGGATGCGGGCGCGGCTCGAGACGCTCCCGGGCGTGGCGTCGGTGGACTACGTCTCACGCCAGGAGGCCGTCGAGCAGTTTCGCGAGGACTTCGGCGAGGAGGCCGTGCTGTTCGAGGACGAGCTGTTCCTCCCGGCCTCGTTCCGCGTCCACCTCCAGCCGCACTACGCCGCCTCGGACAGCCTCGAGCAGTTCAAGGCGCGCGTCGAGCGGTGGCCGAATGTGGACGAGGTGTACTACGAGCGGACGCTCGTCGCCGACGTCGAGGCGAACGTGCGGCGGTACGCCCTCGTCGCCCTCGGCATCGGGCTCCTCGTCGTGGCGGCGGCGCTCCTGCTCGTCGGCAACACCGTCCGGCTGACGATCTACGCGCGGCGGCTGCTCATCCGCACGATGAAGCTCGTCGGCGCGACGGACGCGTTCATCCGGCGGCCGTTCCTGGTGGAGGGGATCGTGCAGGGGCTGGCGGCGGGCGTCGTGGCGGCGCTGCTGGTGTGGGCGCTCTACGCCGGGCTCCAGCGGGTGGTCGAGGGGCTCGGCGGCGAGGGCTGGCCGGGCGGCTCGCCGTGGGTGGCCCTCGGCGGCCTCGTGCTCTTCGGCGTCCTCCTCGGGTGGCTCGCGTCGTGGGTGGCCGTGCGGCACTTCATCAAGCGCGTGCGGCTGTCTTGAGGGACCACGGACGCGTTGCCTCGCCCGTGGGGCGACCGCGTCGAGTTCCTCCAACTCGTCGAGGTCGCTCGCTCGACCGCGAGCTGGTGGGCACGCATGGCGTGTCGCTGCGGGATTGAGCGGAGAGGGTGGAGAGGGTGGAGAGGGTGCGACACGCGAGGCCGGAGAAGCTCCCCTCCGCCCCCTCCTCTCCCCCCATCCCCTCCATCCTCACCCCACCCCGCCATTCCGCCGATTCCTGAGGGGCCACTCCGGTGCATCGGCACAATAGTGGCACACGGCGCGTTCTCTCCAGCGCCCCCCGCCCCGCCTGCCGATCTGTCGTCCCCCCATGCCCCGCTCGTCCTTCCGCCGCGCCTGGAACCGCTCCGGCCCCGTCCTCGGGCAGGGGAAGCGGCCGAACGTCTTTCGCCGCTACCTCGCGCTCTACCGCGACCCCGAGCTGGCGTGGTGGAAGAAGGGGCTGCTCGCCGGCGCCACGGCCGGCGGCCTCCTCTTCGTGCTCGTCCTCGGCGTATTCGTCTACGCCCTCACCCTCATCCCCTCGACCCCCAACGCCCTCGAGCTCGAGCGCGCGGCGACGGCGCGGCCCTCGGTCGTCCTCGCCGCCGGCGGCGAGAAGCTGACGCAGTTCGAGGACCGCTTCCGCGAGTGGGTCCCGCTGGACTCCATCCCCGGCCACGTCATCGACGCCCTCATCGCCACCGAGGACCGGCGGTTCTACGCGCACGGCGGCGTGGACGTCATGCGGAGCGTCGGCGCCCTCGGCCGCACTCTCACGGGCGACACCCAGGGCGGCAGCACCATCACGCAGCAGCTCGCGCGCAACCTCTTCCCCGAGGAGATCGGCCGCCACGGCACCGTCACGCGGAAGCTCAAGGAGATCATCGCCGCGCTCAAGATCGAGGGCAGCCACACCAAGCGGGACATCCTGGAGGCGTACTTCAACACGGCCCCGTTCATCTACAACGCCACCGGCTTCCAGCGCGCGGCGCTGACGTACTTCCAGAAGCCGGCCTCGGAGTTGACCATCGAGGAGGGCGCGCTGCTGGTGGGGATGCTCAAGGGGACGGCGTGGTACGACCCCGTGCGCAACCCCGAGCGCGCGCGTGCGCGGCGCGACCTCGTCCTCACGCTGATGCAGGAGCAGGGCTACCTCGACGCCGCCGCCGCCGACAGCCTCCGGGCGACGGAGATCGAGCTCGACTTCAAGCGGCTCCCCGGCAACGAGAGCCTCGCGCCCCACTTCACCGCGCTCGTCCGCGAGCGCATGGAGGTGTGGGCCGGCCAGCACGGCTACGACCTCCAGCGCGACGGCCTCGTCATCCGCACCACCCTCGACCTCAACCTCCAAGAGGCCGCGCAGGAGGCCGTCGCCGCGCAGGGCGCCCGCCTCCAGGCCGTCGCCGACGTCGAGTGGAGCCGGCGCTCGATGCCGGCCCTCGGCGGCGCCGACGCCTACGTCGCCTACCGCGACCGCGTCGCGCCGTTCGGCTACTTCTGGAACGCCCACCCCGACTTCGTGGCGCGGCACGTCCGCCGCACGGACCGCTTCGAGGCCCTCACCGCCGCGGGGGTGGACGAGGACGCCGCGCTCGACCGCCTCCGCGCCGACGGCGCGTTCATGGACTCCCTCCGCGCCGCCGCCACCCGCCTCGAGGCCGGCTTCGTCGCCATCGAGCCCCGGACGGGCGACGTCAGGGCGTACGTCGGCAGCCGCGACTTCACGGTGGAGGAGTACGACCACGTGGCCGTGGCGCAGCGGCAGCCGGGCTCGACGTTCAAGCCGTTCGTCTACGCCGCCGCCCTCCAGCGCGGCTTCTCGCCGCTGGACCGGCTCGCCGACGAGGCCGTCGAGGTGGACCTCGGCGGCGGGCGGGTGTGGCGGCCCGCCAACAGCGGCTCCATCTCCGGCGCCGAGCTGACGCTGGCCGACGCCCTCGCCTACTCCAAGAACACCATCACCGTACAGCTCATGCAGGAGGTGGGGCCGGGCCGCGTGGCGCTGCTCGCCCGCCGCATGGGCATCGCCGACAGCGAGCTCGACCTCGTGCCCTCGCTCGCCCTCGGCACCAGCCCCGTCACCCTCCTCGAGATGGTCTCCGCCTACGGCACCATCGCCAACGACGGGCAGCGCCGCGTGCCCCGCCTCGTCACGCGCATCGAGACGGCCGACGGCCGCGTCCTCGACACGTTCGGGCCGCAGGGCGGCCAGGTCCTCTCCCGCCGCGAGGCCCGCACCCTCCTCGACATGATGCGCGGCGTCGTCTCGTACGGGACCGGCCGGGGCATCCGCGCCTGGGGCGTCGACGGCGACGTCGCCGGCAAGACGGGCACGACGCAGGGGAACGCCGACGGGTGGTTCATCCTCATGCACCCCCAGCTCGTCGCCGGCGCCTGGGTCGGCTTCAACGACCAGAACGTCACGTTCCGCTCGAACTACTGGGGCCAGGGCGCCCACAACGCCCTCCTCGTCGTCGGCGACTTCTTCCGCCGCGCGCGCGGCCACCTCGACCCCGGCGCCCGCTTCCCCGACGCCCCGCAGTACCACCAGCCGCTCGACTACGACTTCGGCGCCCCCGACACCACCCTCTTCGTCGACTTCGACGCCTACTTCGAAAACGACTACGTCGGCGGGGAGTTCGACCGCGAGGCCTACTACGACGTGTGGGGCGTGCTCGACGAGGAGGACGACGAGGCCCGGCGCGGGCGGGAGCTCGAGCGGCTCCGCGAGGCCACCTTCGCCGACGAGTTCGAGGCGGCCGAGGGGCGCGACGGGGCGGAGGTCGAGGACCGCAACGCGCGCGAGGACGACTTCATGACGGCCGAGGAGATGATCGGCGAGGAGCCGCCGCCGCGTCCCCCGCCGAGGTCCCAGCGAGAGCGGGAGCGCCCGCGTCCGGAGCGCCCGCGCACGCCGCAGGCGGATCGCCCGCCCGAGCCGCCCCCGGCTCCGCCGCCTCCGCCCCCCGAGGACGGCGAGGAGTGAAAGGGAGAAAGGGTGAAAGGGCGAGCGGGCGCGGGTTGGTAGAAACCATTTCTGCCTTCCCACCCTTCCCCTCCACACCCCCATCCCTTCCATCCCCGCAACGTGCCCCGCGTCCTCCTCTTCACCGGCAAGGGCGGCGTCGGCAAGACGACGTGCGCGGCCGCGACGGCGCTCGAGTGCGCCCGCCGCGGCCACCGCACCCTCGTCATGTCCACCGACCCCGCCCACTCCCTCGCCGACGCGCTCGACCGCCCGCTCGGCCCCGAGCCCGCCGAGGTCGCACCGAACCTCTGGGCGCAGGAGGTGGACCTCTACTACTCCATGCGGAAGTACTGGGGGAACATGCGCGCGCTCGTCCGCACGGTCCTCCGCTGGCAGGGCGCCGACGCCGTCGCCGCCGAGGAGCTCGCGGCGCTGCCGGGGATGGGCGAGGGCAGCGCGCTCCTCTGGCTCGACCAGTTCTACCGCTCCGGCGACTACGACGTCATCGTCCTCGACGCCGCGCCCACCGGCGAGACCCTCACGCTGCTGACGCTCCCGCAGGTGACGCAGTGGTGGCTCCAGAAGGCGTTCCCGCTGCAGAAGGCCGCCATCCGCACCGTCGGCTTCGCCGTGCGCAAGACGACGGGCGTCCCGCTCGACAAGAGCTACGAGGAGCTCGACTGGCTCTTCGGCAAGCTCGGCGAGGTGCAGCAGGTGCTCCAGGACCCGGCCGTCACGAGCGCCCGCCTCGTGATGAACCCCGAGCGGATGGTGATCCAGGAGGCCAAGCGGGCCTACACCTACCTCCAGCTCTACGGCTACGGCGTCGACGCCGCCATCGTCAACCGCGTGATGCCGGAGGAGGGGGCCGGCGGCGTGATGGCGCGCTACGTCGAGGCGCAGGCGGCGTACCTGAAGGAGATCGAGGAGACGTTCGCGCCGCTGCCCGTCTTCCACGTGCCGCACGTCGGGCGCGAGGTGTTCGGCCTCGAGCTGCTCGAAGAGATCGGCCGGGGGCTCTACGGGGGGCGCGACCCGGCCGAGGTGTTCTACGCCGAGCAGGCGTTCCGCGTCGAGCACGAGGGGGACGCGTACGTCGTGGCGCTGCGGGTGCCGTACGCGGACGCCGAGGAGGTGGAGGCCGAGCAGTTCGGCGACGGCCTCGTGGTGCAGATCCGCAACCAGCGGCGCAACGTGCTGCTCCCGAACTTCCTCGCGTACTACCGCCTCGCCGGGGCCGCCGTCGAGGGCGGCTGGCTGCGGGCGCGCTTCGTCCCCGACGGCGAGGCGGGGTAGGGGCATGGCGCGCCGTGTTCCCACCCGTGTGTGAGGCGCCCCGCCCGTGATCCCGCTTTCCGCATCCCGTACCTTTCGCCGTCGATCCTACCACCTCGACCCACCATGCACCGACGCCTCCTGCCCCTCGTTCTCCTCCTGTTCGCCGCCCCCGCCATCGCCCAGCCGGAGATCGCGGGTGACTGGGCCGGCGCGCTCGACGTGTCCGGCCTCATCCCCAACGTGGAGAGCCTCACCGTCGTCTTCCACATCGCGCCCGCGGACAGCGGCTACACGGCCACCTTCGACAGCCCGGACCAGGGCGCCTACGGGCTGCCGGTCCAGTCCGTCGCCTACGACGCGGCCACGCGCACCCTCACGCTCACGGGCCAGCAGACCGCCTTCACCGGCGTCGTGGATGCCGACGGGGCGCGGATCGAGGGCACGTGGGCGCAGGGCGGCCGGGAGCTCCCCCTCGTGCTCACGCCCTACGAGGCCCCGGCCGAGGAGGCCGCGTCGGCGCCCAAGCCGGGTCCGAAGCCCGCCCGCGGCGACCTCTCCGGCGCGTGGGTCGGCGCCCTGGCGATCCCCGGCGGCGGCGAGGTGCGCATGACGTTCCACCTCACGCGCAACGCCGAGGGCGTCCACGAGGCCACCCTCGACGCGCCCGGCCAGGCCGAGAACCTCCAGCTCGGCCCCATCGAGGTCCGGGGCCGCGACGTCACGATCGACATCATGGGCCAGGCCTCGTTCACCGGCGTCGTCGCCGAGGACGAGGCGACGATGGAGGGGACGTTCGCGCAGGGGGGGCAGAAGCTGCCGATGACGCTGACGCGCCGGTAGGTCGCACGGGTGGAACGGGGGCGTGACGCGACGGGGGCTTAATCCCGACGCGTGGGAGGCCGATATCGCGGGGGCCACCGTCCGCGCGCCCCTCATGCACCCCGACAGCTACCGGCTCCAGCCCGACGACTTCCACAGCGCCTCCCGCGAGTTCGTCCGCATCGAGGCGTACGAGGAGGGGGAGCGCGCGCTCGTCGAGGGCTCCATCGCCATCCCGGGCCTCCCCGTCTGCCGCATCCGCATGCGCGCCGACGCCGACCGGCTCTGCCGCTACGGGGCCGGCCGCGACGCGCTCTTCCGCTACATCCGCGAGGCGCTCCGCGAGGACGCCCTGAGCGAGTTGCCCTGCAACTGAGGCCGCCGCGGCGGCCGGTGCCGCCTCAGCCCGGCTCCTCCATCCCCGCCGTCGCCATCCGGTCGAGCTGCTCGACGAACACCTCGGTCGGCTGGGCGCCGGAGAGGGTGTACTGGCGGTCGAACACGTAGAACGGGACGCCGGCGAAGCCGAGCCGGCGCGCGGCCTGCTGGCTCTTCTCGACCCGGTCGCGGAACCGGTCGCCCGCGAGGACCTCGCGCGCCTCGGCGCCCGGGAGGCCGGCGGCCTCGGCGAGCGCGACGAGGTCGGCGGGGTCGTTGAGGTTGCGGCCCTCGGCGAAGTAGCCGCGGAAGAAGGCGCGGGCCGTCTCGAAGGCGCGGCCGTGGGCCTCGCCGAGGAGGACGAGGCGGTGGGCGTCGGCCGTGTTCGGGGCCGTCGGCATGGCGTCGAAGGCGAACGTGAGCCCCTCCCGCCGCCCGATCTCGGTGACGGTGGCGAAGAGGGCGCGGGCGCGCTCGGCGCTGCCGAACTTCCGCGCGGCGAACGCCTGCCAGGGCTGCCACGGCGGGAGGTCGGGCTGGAGCTGGAACGGCCGCCAGCGGCGCTCGACCTGGAGGTGGGGCCGCGCGTCGAGCGCCCGCTGCAGCCGCGCATCGCCGATGTAGCACCACGGGCAGGCGAGGTCGGCGAAGACGTCGAGGGTCACGGGGGTCAGTGGTCAGTGGTCAGTGGTCAGTGGTCAGTGGTCAGTGGTCAGTGGTCAGTGGGGCGAGGACATGGCTGGAGAAGTTCCCCTGACTTCTGTCCCCTGACCTCTGTCCCCTGCATCCGCCCGCCGTTATACTCCCGC
>DATGQT010000163.1:0-11649 GCA_035304085.1 Rubricoccaceae bacterium | reverse complement strand
CCTGGGTCGCGCTCAGACCGACGAGGAGCTGGCCTTCGAAGAGGCCGTTCTCGCCTTCGTAGGTGAAGCCCGTGCCGGCGAAGGAGGCGCCGGAGCCGAGGATGCCGTTGTTGAAGACCTGGAGCGTGACGGTGCCCGTGTCGTGCGTCTGGCTGGTCTGGGCCTGAGCCGCCGTCACTCCCACCACGAGGAGGAGCGCGGTGAGCAGTCGCCTTGTCGTAGAAAATCGGTTCATGATGAGGATGGGTGGATTAGGGAGAAGAGCAGCCGGCCTGATTGCCGGAGTGGAGATCCAGAAGGTATTAGGCGCGCGGTTACGATTCAACCATTCCTGCCGAGATAGGCGACGGCCCGGAAAATCCGTACGGGCTCCCACCCGGCGAGGCGCCGGTCTCCCGGCTTCGATACGGCGTATTCCTTCGGGGGCAACGCCGAAGGAGGGCCGTCGCCTCGCACTCGGCGACGCCGGGGAGGGGCTCAGAGGCTGTTTGGGGACGTGCTCGCCCGCGAGTTCGAGTTGATCACGGCGTGCGTCGCACCGACGGGCGGGGAGCCGTCGGTGCCGACGAGCGCGGCCGCTACGTGCTCCGCTCGCCGGCGGGGCGCTGGCTCGCACTCCACGAGGAGATCAAGGGGCGCACCCGTCACCTCGAGCGGATCACCGAGGCGGGCGGGCCGTACCTCACAGCCGCGTTCGGGATCGGGGCGCGACTGCGCGACTGCGCGGCCGAGCGGCTGATGGCGGCCGGCGGCAACGGCGAGCGGATCCGGAGCGCCGCCGCTGGGGTAGGTTCAGGGCGAATGTGCTCGTAATTCTACCGAATCCATGATGCCGCTCATTCAGTCCTCGACGTTGTCGATCTGGGCGCGCTGGAGGCCGCCGGAGAAGTCCACGTAGACGGTCTTGGTCTCGGTGTAGAAGTCGTAGACCTCCCAGCCGCCCTCGCGGTGGCCGTTGCCGGTGGCCTTGACGCCGCCGAAGGACATGTGCGCCTCGGCCCCGATGGTCGGGCCGTTGATGTACGTGATGCCGGCGTCGATGTCGCGCATGGCGCGGAAGGCGCGGGCGACGTCGTTGGTGTAGACGGCCGAGGAGAGCCCGTACTTGACGTCGTTGGCGACCTCGATGGCCTCATCGAAGGAGCCGACCTCGATGACGGAGAGGACGGGGCCGAAGATCTCCTCGCGGGCCACGCGCATGTCCCGCGTGACGCCGGTGAGCAGCGTGGGCTGGAAGAAGAAGCCGTCGTCGAGGCCGGGGCCGGTTGCCCGCTCGCCGCCGAGGGCGATCGTCGCGCCCTCCTCCCGGGCCACGCCCACGTAGTACGCCACCTTGTCGAGCGCCTTCTGGTTGATGAGCGGGCCCACCTCGGTGTCGTCGTCGTTGCCGTAGCCGAGCCGGAGCGCCGAGGCCCTCGCCTTGATCCGCTCCACCAGCTCGTCGTGGACGTCCGTGTGGACGATCAGCCGCGAGGAGGCCGTGCAGCGCTGGCCGGTGGTGCCGTAGGCGCCCCACAGGAGCCCCTCCAGCGCGAGGTCGAGGTCGGCGTCCTCCATCACGATGACGGGGTTCTTCCCGCCCATCTCCAGGCTGACGCGCTTGTGGTCGGCCGCGGCGCGCTGGGCGATCGCCGCGCCCGTCTCCGAGGAGCCGGTGAACGAGATGGCCGCCACGTCCGGGTGCTCGACGAGCGCCTGGCCCGTCGCCGCCGCGCCCTGCACGAGGTTGACCACGCCCGGCGGCACGCCCGCGTCCTCCATCACCTTGACGAGGAGCATGCCCGAGTGGGGCGCCTCCTCGGAGGGCTTGAAGACGACGGTGTTGCCCGAGAGGATGGCCGGGAACATCTTCCACGTCGGCACGGCCACGGGGAAGTTCCAGGCGGTGATGAGGCCGCACACGCCGAGGGGGCGGCGGACGGTCATGTTGAACTTGTTGTTCAGCTCGCTCGGGACGGTGTGGCCGAAGAGCTGGCGGCCCATCGTCATGGCGTAGTAGGCCGTGTCGATGGCCTCCTGCACGTCGCCCTTCGTCTCGAAGAACGGCTTGCCCATCTCGCGCGTCATCGCGCGGGCGATCTCGGCCTTCCGCTCGGTGAGCAGGTCGCCGATGCGTTTGAGGATCTCGCCGCGCTTGGGCGCCGGGACGAGCCGCCACGTCTCGAACGCGGCCTTCGCGGCGGCGACGGCGTCGGCCACGTCCTCGGGCCCGGAGGCCGGGAAGCGCCCGACGACGTCGGACGTCCGGGCGGGGTTGCGGCTCTCGAACGTCTCGCCGGAGCGGGCGTCGCGCCACTGGCCGCCGATGAGGTTCTGGAAGGTCTGTACGTCGGTCTCGACCATTGCGGAGTTCGGATTGCGGATCGCGGAGTGGCGGGGGGGCGTCGAAGGCCTGAAGCGCAGCGCTCCCCCGGACAGGGGGAGTCCCCGGAGGGGGAGGGGGTGGACCCGGAGTGCCCGGCAGCCTCGGATCGACCACCCCCGGCCCCTCCTGTCCAGGAGGGGAGCTACGATGCCACCTTCGGCGACTGGTCCTAACTTACTGCGAGCCGCCGCCCCTCCTTCCGCGTTCCCCCTTCCGCACTCCGCATTCATGGAAACCGTCACCGCCGACCGCCTCCAGGCCGCCGAGCGCCTCGCCGGCCGCCTCTCCGAGCGCATCCGCACCGTCCCCCCCTCGGGCATCCGCCGCTTCTTCGAGATCGCCGCCACGATGGAGGACGTGATCTCGCTCGGCATCGGCGAGCCCGACTTCGTCTCGCCCGCCCCCGTCGTCGAGGCGGCCGTGGCGTCGCTGGAGGCGGGGAAGACCGGGTACACGGCCAACCTCGGGCTGATGGAGCTCCGCGAGGCCATCGCCGACGAGCTGCACCGGCTCTACGGCGTCCGCTACAACCCCAAGAACGAGATCGTCGTGACCATCGGGGCCAGCGAGGCCATGATGATCGCGATGCTGGCGCTGCTCGACCCCGGCGACGAGATCCTCATCCCCGAGCCGTGCTTCGTCTCCTACGGCCCCACGGCGCAGTTCGCCGGCGGGAGGGTCGTCTACGTGCCCACCCGCGTCGAGACCGACTTCCAGGTGACGGCCGCGGACATCGAGAGCCGGATCACGGACCGGACGAAGGCGCTCTTCCTCGGCTATCCCAACAACCCCACGGGCGCCGTCCTCCGCCGCGAGACGATGGCCGAGATCGCCGAGGTCGTCGAGCGGCACGACCTCTTCGTGATCTCGGACGAGATCTACGACCGGCTCGTCTACGGCGAGGCGTACGAGCGCGGGCACGTCTGCGTCCCCAGCCTCGACGGGATGTGGGAGCGGACCGTCCTGCTGGGCGGGTTCTCGAAGGGGTACGCGATGACGGGGTGGCGCATCGGGTACGCGTGCGCGCCGGAGCCGATGCTGCGCCAGATGTACAAGGCGCACCAGTACGTGGTCATGAGCGCGCCGACGGTGGGGCAGTACGGCGCCGTCGCCGGCATCCGCGAAGCGCAGAACGACGTGGAGGCGATGCGGCAGGCCTACGACCAGCGCCGCCGCGTGATCGTGGACGGCCTCAACGCGGCCGGCCTCCCGACGTTCGAGCCCGAGGGCGCCTTCTACTGCTTCCCGGACATCACCTCGACCGGCCTCTCGTCCGAGGAGTTCGCGCAGCGGCTCTTGAAGGAGGAGCACGTCGCCTGCGTGCCGGGCGACGCCTTCGGCCCGAGCGGGGCGGGGTACCTCCGCTGCTCCTACGCCAACAGCCTGGAGAACGTGACCGAGGCCGTGCGCCGGATCGCGCGGTTCGCCGAGCGCGTGCGCGCCGAGGGCGCGTGAGGCGCCCTCCACGCAAAAGAGTAGGGGCGACCGGCCGGCCGCCCCTACGGAGGACGTCGTTCCGAGCCCTCGTCAGCTCGGCTTCGTGAGCGCCGTCAGGAACGTGTTCTGGCCGCGCTGGACGCGGATGAGGAACGTGTCGCCGGGGCGGACGCCACGGTAGGCCTCCTCGAAGTCCGACACCGAGGCGACGGGCTCGCGGTCCACCTCCGTGATCACGTCGCCGGGGCGGAGCTCGGCGTCGCGGTAGGCCTCGCTGTCGCGCTCGACGTCGGTGACGAGGGCGCCGGCCGCGTCGTCGCCCAGGCGGTACTGCTGGGCGGCGGCGGGCGTGACGTTCTGGAGCGTGAGGCCGAGGTCCTCCAGCGCCGTCGGCTCGGGCGCGTTCGACCCGTTCTGCGGCCGGCTCGGCGCGGCGTTCGAGGCCGCGGGGTCGCCGGGGCGGCGGCCGAGCTTGACGGTGGCCGTGTGGGTGTCGCCGTTGCGGTTGTAGACGACGGTGACCTCGTCGCCGGGGCGCTTGTTCGAGATGAGCGAGATGAGCTCGCGGTAGTCCGTGAGCGCACGGCCGTCGACGGAGACGATCACGTCGCCGGTCTCGAGGCCGGCCTCGGCGGCGGGCCGCCGGCCCTCGGCGTCCTCGTTGATCGTGCCCACCTGCGCCGCGCCGAGGGGGACGTCGATGGCGCGGGCGAGGCTCGGCGTCACCGGGCCGATCCCGATGCCGAGGTAGCCGCGCTCGACGGTGCCGCTCGCGACGAGCTGGTCGACGGTGTTGCGGACGACGTCGACGGGGACGGCGAAGCCGACGCCCTGGAACCCGCCCGTGCGCGTGGCGATGGCGGAGTTGATCCCGACGATCTCGCCGTCGAGGTTGACGAGGGGGCCGCCGGAGTTGCCGGGGTTGATGGCGGCGTCGGTCTGGATGTAGTTCGCGATGCCGGGGCCCTGGCGGCGCCCGAGCGCCGAGATGATCCCGGCCGTGACGGTGTTCGAGAGCTCGGCGTCGAGGGGGCTCCCGAAGGCGAGCACCCACTGCCCGACGCGCAGCTCGCTGCTCTCCCCGAAGCCGAGGTGGGGGTACCCGTCGCCCTCGACCTTGAGGACGGCGATGTCGCTGAACGGGTCGGCGCCGACGACCTCGGCGCGGAGCGTGCGCCCGTCGAAGAGGACGACCTCGAGCTCGTCGGCCTGCTCGACGACGTGGTTGTTCGTGACGATGTAGCCGTCGGCGCGGATGAAGGCGCCGCTGCCGAGGCCGTCCTGCTCGAACGGCTGCCCGGGCGTGCCGGGGCCGGGGAAGCGGAAGAAGTCCTCGAAGGGGGTGCCCTGGAAGGGGTCCTGCCGCTGGCTCGGCTGGATCAGCCGCGTCGAGCGGATCTGGACGACGGCGGGGTTCACCATCTCGGCCACCTCCGCGAACGCCGCGCTCAGCTCGTCGGCCGACGCGAGGGCCGACGTCTGCGCCCGGGCGGCGGGGCTCGAGAGGGCGCCGTCGCCGAAGAGGTTCGCGGCCGAGGTGACGAAGAAGATGCCGGCGAGGAAGGCGGTCACCAGCAGGACGGCGACGGACAGCTTCTTCTGTGTTCCAGTGCTCATCGCAGTGAGGGGTGGTGGTTCCGTGGATGTGCGCGCCCGGTGGCACGCGTGGTGGGGGTCTACGGTTGCAGCCTCGTTGCAACGGGAAGGGCCGCGGCGTTCGTGCGGGGCCGCTGCTAAAAAAGCATGCAGGGCCTCACGAGGAGGCCCTGCACGACCCGCGACCACCAGCACGGGATTTTGCCTGGAGATAGCACCTGCACCAACGCAGGCACGTCTCGCTTTCGTGCGTGGGCGCCAAAAAGTTTCTTCGGCGCCCGCCGCGGAGGGAGTTTAAGGGCATCCCCGAGTGCCCTTCGGGGCAGGGAGCGAGGGACTGATGGGGTGGGGGAGTGAAGGGGGATCCGCTCCCTCGCTCCTTCGCTCCTTCAGTCCCTGCCGGGGATCCCCGGCTCGGTCATGCTCCGCACGTCGAGCACGGCGTCGAGGCGGTCCTCGGGGACGAGGGCCATCTCGCGGAGGACGTCGCGCACGCTCCGGCCCTCGGCCGCCGCCCGCTTCGCCACCTTCGCCGCCTGGTCGTACCCGATTTCCGCGTTGAGCGCCGTCGCGATGGCGGGGTTCTTCTCGAGCAGCTCGCGGCACCGCTCCCGGTTCGCCTCGATCCCCTCGACGGCCCTCGCGCGGAAGGCGTCGCAGGCGTTGGCCAGGATCGTCACGCTCTCGAGCATCGCGTGCGCCATCACCGGCATCATCACGTTGAGCTCGAAGTTGCCGTGCTGCCCGCCGACCGTCACCGTGACGGCGTTCCCCATCACGCGGGCGCACACCATCATCAGCGCCTCGCTCATCACGGGGTTCACCTTCCCCGGCATGATGGAGGAGCCCGGCTGGAGCGACGGGAGCCGGATCTCGGCCAGCCCGCTCGTCGGGCCCGAGCCCATCCAGCGGACGTCGTTGGCGATCTTCATGAGCGAGACGGCGACGGTGTTGAGCGCGCCGGCCGCGCTCACGTAGGCGTCCTTCGCCCCCTGCGCCTCGAAGTGGTCCTCGGCCTCACGGAACGAGACGCCCGTCATCTCCGCGATGTAGGCGATGGCCTTCGCCGGGAAGCCGGGGTGCCGGTTGATGCCGGTGCCGACGGCGGTGCCGCCGAGGGCGAGCTCGGCCAGCTCGGCGCTCGCGGCGCGCACGCGCGCGGCGCCCTTGCGCACCTGCGCCGCGTAGCCGCCGAACTCCTGCCCGAGGCGGACGGGCGTGGCGTCCATGAGGTGCGTCCGCCCGCTCTTGAGCACGTCGTCGAACGCCTCCGCCTTCGCCTCCAGCGCCCCGGCGAGCCGGTCGAGCGCCGGGATCAGCTCCGCCTCCATCGCGACCCGCGCGGCGACGTGCATCGCCGTCGGGATCACGTCGTTCGACGACTGCCCCATGTTGACGTCGTCGTTGGGGTGGACCTTCCGGCCTGCGGCCTCGGCGGCGAGGCGGGCGATGACCTCGTTCGCGTTCATGTTCGTCGAGGTCCCGCTGCCGGTCTGGTAGACGTCGAGGGGGAAGTGGGCGTCGAGGGCGCCTGCGCGGACGCGCTCGGCGGCGGCGGCGACGGCCTCGGCGACGGCGGCGTCGAGGAGGCCGAGGTCGCGGTTGGCGCGGGCGCAGGCGGCCTTGACGGTGCCGAGCGCCTCGATGAACCGGCGCGGGAACGGCTGGCCGGAGATGGGGAAGTTCTCCTTCGCGCGCTGCGTCTGGGCGCCGTAGAGGGCGTCGGCGGGGACGCGGACCTCGCCGAGGGAGTCGGTCTCGATGCGGTAGTCGGCCATCTGGAGGAAAGGGGGAATGGGGGAGAGAGAATGGAAGATCCGTTCGGAGGAACCCCACGGCTACGGCGGTGGGGCGGATCCATCGGGATTTCCCGTGGCCGTTCGCGGCGCAGGGGCGATATTCGACCGGCCTCTCTCACCGCCGGTGTTCTACGCCCTCTTCTTCGTCCAGCTCGGCGTCGCCCTCGCGGCGTCGCTCGCCGCGGCGGTGCTGTTCGACCGCGCGACGGGCGCCGTGTTCGTGCGCGCCTTCGGCGAGGAGGTGGGGCGGGGGTGGCGGTGGCTCGTCCGCTTCGCCGTCCTCGTCGTCGGGGTGTCGAGCGGGGTGCGGCTCTACGAGCTGGAGCGCTACGCCGAGGAGGGCCGGGCGCCGCGCCTGAACGGGGCGGAGTGGCTGCTGGAGGTCTACCGCGCGGCCGTCGGGGCGCTGGAGAGCGTGGTGTGGGCGCTGCTCCTGTTCTTCCTCGTGATCCTGTTCATCGCGCTGCTCGGCCGCCGCGCCGAGCGGCCGGCCGAGCGGGCGCCCGAGCGCTCCGCCGCCTGAGCCGATGGAGCGGGTCCACGCCGTCGCCGCCATGCAGGCCCGCGCCGACGCCGCGCGGGCGGCGGGCCGCCGCCTCGCCCTCGTCCCCACGATGGGCGCCCTCCACGAGGGGCACCTCGCGCTCGTCGAGGAGGCGAAGCGGCGGGCCGACCACGTGACCGTCTCGGTCTTCGTCAACCCCACGCAGTTCGCGCCGGGCGAGGACTACGCGCGCTACCCTCGCACCCTCGACGCCGACGTCGCCGCGCTGGAGGCCGCCGGCGGCGTCGACGTCGTCTTCGCGCCGGACGCGGCGGCGATGTACCCGTTCGGCCTCCCGCCCTTCACGACGGTGCGCGTGCGCGACCTCGACCGCCACCTCTGCGGGGCTTTCCGGCCGGGCCACTTCGAGGGCGTCACGACGGTCGTCGCCAAGCTGTTTCTTGCGTGCCGGCCGCACGTCGCCGTCTTCGGCGAGAAGGACGCGCAGCAGCTCGCCATCGTCCGCCGGATGACGGCCGAGCTGGGGTTCGGCGTCGAGGTCGTCGGCCATCCCATCGTGCGGGAGGCCGACGGGCTCGCGCTCTCCTCGCGCAACCGCTACCTGAGCGACGAGGAGCGGCGGCAGGCCGTCGTGCTCTCGGAGGCCGTAGCGGCCGCCCGGGCGGCGGCCGAGGCGGGGGAACGGCGCGCCCCGGCCCTCGTTGACGCGATGCGCCGGGCGGTGGCGCGGGCGCCGCTGGCGCGGCTCCAGTACGCCGAGGTCGTCGACGCCGAGACGCTCCAGCCCGTCGAAGCCCTGGTGCCCGGCCGCTACCTCGCCGCCCTCGCCGTCTTCTTCGGCAGCACCCGCCTGATCGACAACGTGACGATAGCCATTGGGGACTAGCCACTGGGCACTGGGAGGAAATCCTCAGTCCCCGGTCCCCAATCCCCAGCCCCCACCTCATGACCGTTACGCTCTTCAAGGGGAAGCTCCACCGCCTCACCGTCACCGAGGCCGACCTCTACTACGAGGGCTCGATCACGCTCGACGTGGAGCTGCTCGCGGCGGCGAACATCCTCCCGTACGAGAAGGTGCAGGTGGTCAACGTCAACAACGGCGCGCGGCTGGAGACGTACACGATCCCCGGCGAGCAGGGGAGCCGCGTCGTCTGCCTCAACGGCCCCGCCGCCCGGCTCTGCGCCCCCGGCGACGAGATCATCGTCATCGCCTACGCCGACATGACGCCCGAGGAGGCACGCGCGCACCGCCCGCGCGTCGTCCTCGTGGACAAGGCCAACAACCCGAAAGAGCTGCTGGACCTCGACGGCACGCCGATCCACGAGCCGAACCAGCCGGGCGTGACCGACGCCGTGGACATCCGCGAGCTCGACCACGCCGTCTGGGCCCCCCGCTGGCGCCGCCGCCCCACGACCCGCCGCCTCTCCCGCCGCCGCTGATCCGCCGTGGCGGGAGCCCCGAATGAGGACGCGTGCCCCGGCCGCGTCCTTTTTCATTCCGGCTAAACCCCTCGCCCCGCGCCGCCTGCTAGCTTCGATCCCCCGATCCCCCGATCCCCCATGCCCTCCGTCATCCTCTCCGCCGCGCGCACGCCCGTAGGCTCCTTCGGCGGCGCGCTCAAAGACGTCGCCGCCCCCCACCTCGGCGCCGCCGCCATCCGCGGCGCCCTCGACCGCGCGGGCGTGGCACCCGAGCAGGTGGACGAGGTGATGATGGGGTGCGTCGTCACGGCCGGCGTCGGTCAGGCGCCGGCGCGGCAGGCCGCCCTCCACGCCGGCCTGCCGGAGTCCGTCCCCTGCGTGACCGTCAACAAGGTCTGCGGCAGCGGCATGAAGACGGTCCTCCTCGCCGACCAGTCCATCCGCGCGGGCGACAATGCGGTCGTGGTGGCCGGCGGCATGGAGAACATGAGCCAGGCGCCGTTCCTCCTCGACAAGGCCCGCTACGGCTACGGCTACGGCAACGCCACCCTCGTCGATGCCCTCTTCCACGACGGCCTCCGCGACGCCTACGACGGCAGCGCGATGGGCGTGGCGGCCGACCTCTGCGCCGACACCTGCAACGTCCCGCGCGAGGCGCAGGACGCGTTCAGCATCGAGAGCTACCGCCGCGCGCAGGCCTCCGTCGAGGGCGGCGCGTTCGCCGAGGAGATCGTACCGGTGACGGTCAAGGGCCGCAAGGGCGACACCGTCGTCGAGCGGGACGAGGAGCCGTTCAACACCAACTTCGAGAAGATCCCGACGCTCCGGCCGGTGTTCACGAAGGAGGGCACCGTCACGGCCGCCAACGCGAGCACCATCAACGACGGCGCCGCCGCGCTGGTGGTGGCCTCGGAGGAGTGGGCGCGGGCCAACGGGAAGCAGCCGCTGGCGCGGATCGTCGCGACGGCGCAGCACAGCCAGAAGCCCGTCGAGTTCACGACGGCCCCCATCGGCGCCATCAACCGGGTGCTCGAGAAGGCCGGCCTCACGCTCGACGACATCGACCTCTTCGAGATCAACGAGGCCTTCGCCGTCGTCGCCCTCGCGGCGCGCGACCAGCTCGGCATCCCGCACGACAAGCTCAACGTGCGCGGCGGCGCCGTGGCCGTCGGCCACCCCATCGGCGCCTCCGGCGCGCGCATCCTCACGACGCTCCTCTACGCGATGGCCGAGCGCGGCGCGAAGCGCGGGCTCGCCGCCATCTGCATCGGCGGCGGCGAGGCCACGGCCATCGTCGTGGAGCGATGGGCGAATGGCGATTAGCGATTAGGGATCCGCCACGCACCCGCTCATCGCCAATCGCTAATCACCAATCGCTCACCCCCATGAACGTATCCGTCATCGGCGCGGGCACGATGGGCAACGGGATCGCCCACGTCTTCGCGCAGCACGGCCACGAGGTCACCCTCGTCGACGTCGACGAGGCCCGCCTCGACGGCGCCCTCGCCACCATCGCCCGGAACCTCGACCGGCAGGTCAAGAAGGAGCTGCTGACGGAGGAGGAGCGGGAGGCCACGCTCGCCCGCATCACCGGCGGCACCGACCTCGCCACGGGCGTCGCCGAGGCCGACCTCGTCGTGGAGGCGGCCACGGAGAACCCGAAGGTGAAGGCGGAGATCTTCCGCCGGATGGACGAGGCCGCGCCCCGCGGCGCGATCCTCGCCTCGAACACGTCGTCCATCTCGATCACCGAGATCGCCGCGGCGACGACGCGGCCGGCGCAGGTCGTCGGGATGCACTTCTTCAACCCGGTCCCGGTGATGAAGCTGGTCGAGGTCGTCCGCGGCCTCGCGACCTCCGACGAGACGTTCGCGGCCGTGCGCGACCTCGCCGAGGCCCTCGGCAAGACGCCCGTCGAGGTCAACGACTACCCCGGCTTCGTCTCGAACCGCGTCCTCATGCCGATGATCAACGAGGCCGTCTACTGCGTGATGGAGGGGGTGGCCGAGCCGGAGGCCATCGACACGGTCATGCGCCTCGGGATGGCGCACCCGATGGGGCCGCTCACGCTGGCCGACTTCATCGGGCTCGACGTGTGCCTCTCGATCATGGAGGTGCTCCACCGCGAGCTGGGCGACAGCAAGTACCGGCCGTGCCCGCTCCTGCGGAAGATGGTCGCCGCCGGCCGCCTCGGCCGGAAGTCCGGCCAGGGATTCTACGAGTACGGGCAATAGGCACTAGCCAGGAGGCACTGGGGAGGCAATTGCCCGCGCCAGTGCCCAGTCCCCAGTGGCTCCTCCCCTTACCATCCTCATCACCGGCGCCTCGGCCGGCATCGGCGCGGCGGCGGCCCGCCGCTTCGCCGCCGAGGGCGACCGCGTCCTCCTCGCCGCCCGCTCCGAAGACCGGCTCCGCGCCCTCACCGAGGAGCTGAACGCCGCCCACGGCCCGGACACCGCCCGCGCCCTTCCCCTCGACGTCACGGACGCCGCCGCCACCGAGGCCGCCCTCGCCGGCCTGCCCGG
>DATGQT010000162.1:0-8459 GCA_035304085.1 Rubricoccaceae bacterium | reverse complement strand
GCCGGCGCGGAGGTACTGCTCGGCGAGCTGGAGGCGGGCGTCGGCGGCCTCCGCGGCGGCGCCGTTGACGCGGATCGCCGGCTGCTGGGCCGCGGCGGGGAGCGCGGCGGCCGCGAAGAGGAGGGCGAGGAGCGTGCGCATACCGTAAGAAACGAAAAGCCGGGGCCGGTGTTCGGGCAACGCGGGAGCCCCCTCCGTGCGTGTGTGCCGGGCCGTCCGGCCGCGTCCATTTGAAGATGGAGGATGGAAGATTGCGGACGGCTTCCGCGCACCCCATCTTCCATCCCCCATCCGCCATCTTCCATGATCGACCCCCGCGTCCTCGACGAGATCCTCGACCGCTACAACGAGGTCAACGCGCTGCTCTCCCGGCCGGAGGTGGCGACGGACCCCGAGCGGCTGGCCGCCCTAGGCCGCGAGCGCGCCGAGCTCGACGCCGTCGTCGGCGCCGTCGAGCGGTACCGGGCGCTGCTGAAGGAGCGCGACGAGCTGCGCGCGCTCGTGCGGAGCGAGGAGGGCGAGCTGGCCGAGATGGCCGAGGCCGAACTGGAGGGCGTCGAAGAGCAGCTCCCCGCCGCCGAGGCCCACCTCGAGCAGCTCCTCCTCCCGAAGGATCCCGAGGACGCCCGCGACGCCATCGTCGAGATCCGCGCCGGCACCGGCGGCGACGAGGCGGCCCTCTTCGCGGGCGACCTCTTCGAGGTCTACCAGCGCTACGCGGCGCACAAGAAGTGGCGCGTCGAGGTGATGGACGCGAGCCCCGGCGCCGCGGGTGGCTTCCGCGAAATCATCTTCGCGCTGAAGGGGCACGGCGGTGCCTCCGACGTGTTCGGGCAGATGAAGTACGAGAGCGGGGTCCACCGCGTCCAGCGCGTGCCCGCCACCGAGAGCCAGGGCCGCATCCACACCTCCGCCGCGACCGTCGCCGTCCTCCCCGAGGCCGAGGAGGTCGACGTCCAGATCCGGCCGCAGGACCTCGAGGTCGACGTCTACCGCTCCTCCGGCCCCGGCGGCCAGAGCGTCAACACCACCGACTCCGCCGTCCGCATCACGCACAAGCCGACGGGGCTCGTCGTGACGTGCCAGGACGAGAAGAGCCAGCACAAGAACAAGGACAAGGCGCTGCGGGTGCTCCGCGCCCGGCTCTACCAGATGGAGCAGGAGCGGCTCCACGCCGAGCGCGCCGACGCCCGCCGCGCCATGGTCGGCAGCGGCGACCGCTCGGCCAAGATCCGCACGTACAACTGGCCGCAGGGCCGCGTGACCGACCACCGCCTCGAAGGGGACGACAAGAACCACCCGCTCCAGCGCGTGCTCGCCGGCGACCTCGACCCCATCGTCACCGCCCTCCGCGTGGCCGACCACGCCGAGCGGATGGCCGCTCGGGAATGAGCGCAGGCGCGTAAGTGGGCGGGCGTGCAAGCTCGCGCGCTTGCGCTCCTGCGGGCGTGCTCTTCAATCATAACTCACGGCCGCGCTTCCGGTCGGGTAGTCCGGCTCGGTAACTTCCCGGTCTGCCCTGCCCGCGGCACGGAGCGTCCGCTCCCCGACCGCGGGCATACGTCCACCCCACGTATTCCGGAGGGAACCCCATGGCCGAGCAGGCTGCGGCCGCGAAGGCGGCCCCGATGTACGAGTTGATGTACGTCATCAACCCCGTCCTCAACGACGAGCAGACGCGGGACATCGTCGAGCGCGTCACGAAGTACATCCACGAGAACGGCGGCGACGTCGTCGAGGTCAACGAGATGGGGAGCCAGCGGCTCGCCTACCCCATCCAGAAGAAGCGGAACGGGTACTACGTCAACCTGTGGTTCCGCCACGCCGACGGCGACTTCATCGCGCGGTTCGACCGCGCGCTCCGCATCAACGACGAGATCATGCGGCACCTCGTCCTCCGCTACGACGCGAAGATGGAGCGCCACTACCAGCAGCAGGCGACCGAGCGGAAGCAGCGCGCCGGCGCCGAGGCCTGAGCCCGCGCCGCCCCCGCACCCCCGCTCCCCTAACCGAACCCGACCATGGCCGAAGTCACCAGCAGCAACGAGCCCATCGCGCGGACGGCCGCGCCGGGCGCGAAGAACGTCCAGCCGAAGTGCCCCTTCAAGGCGGCCGGCGTCGAGTACATCGACTACAAGGACGTCGAGACGCTCAAGCGCTACCTCAACGACCAGGGCAAGCTCCTCCCGCGCCGGCTCACCGGCGTCTCGGCGAAGTTCCAGCGCCAGCTCACCACCGCCGTCAAGCGCGCCCGCCACGTCGCGCTCCTCCCCTTCATCGCCGACAACGTGAAGTAGGTGGTCGTCCGTCGTCCGTGGTCAGTGGTCAGTTGACGACCCCACCACGGACCACGGACCACGGACCACTGACAACCGACCACCCCCATGAAAGTCATCCTGAAGGAGGACCTCGACAACCTCGGCCTCGCCGGCGACGTCGTCGAGGTCAAGCCGGGCTACGGGCGGAACTTCCTCATCCCGCGCGGGCTCGCCGTCGTCGCCAACGACTCGAACCGCCGCCGGTTCGAGGAGGAGACCCGCCAGCGCCAGCACAAGATCGAGGCGCAGCGGAAGGACGCCGAGGCGCTCGCCCGCCGCCTCGGCGGCTTCGAGCTCACGATCCCCATGCCGACGGGCGAGGAGAACCGCCTCTTCGGCACCGTCACCACGCAGCAGGTCGCCGACGCCCTCCAGGCGAAGGGGGTCGAGGTGGACCGCCGGAAGATCACGCTCGCCGAGGAGATCCGCTACACCGGCGTCTACACCGCCGTGGTGAAGCTGCACCCCGAGCACGCGGCCGAGGTGAAGGTGAAGGTGGTGCCCGAGGGCGGCGAGCCCGAGCGCAGCACCCCCGAGGCCAGCGCACCCGAGGACAGCGCGCCCGAGGCCGAGGAGCCGGCCGCCTGACGGCTCTCGCGCCGGCCGGGGGCCGACGTATCTTTCGGAGCCACCCGCCGGGCTGAGCGACCTTGGGAACGCAAGAACGTAGGAACGTAGGAACGTGGGGCCGCTCACGCTCCTGCGCTCATATCCCCTTACGCTCATGCGAAGCCTGCTCGTCCTCCTCGCCGCCGCGCTCGCCCTCCCGGCGCGCGCGCAGTTCGAGGGCTCCATCGGCCCGGCCGTCCCCGAGACGGTCGTGGCGTGGACGGCGCGCGTGCGGCCCCCCGCCACGGCCGGCGCCACGGCCCCCGCCGACACCGGCGTCTTCCGGCGCGGCGACCACGTCTTCCTCACGCTCACGGCCGAGGTGGCGCCGGGCTGGCGCCTCTACGCGCTCCGCTCCCCCGGCGGGCGGCCCCTCCAGCTCACCCTCGACCCGCTCCCCGACGGCCTCCGCCTCGAAGGGACGCCCGGCGAGGACTCGCCCCGAGACGGCTACGACGAGGCGCTCGGCGAGGCCTACCGCTACCACGCCGGGCGCGCGCGCGTCTGGCAGGGGCTGCGGGTGTCCGAGCGGGCGCAGCGCGGGCCGCTGGAGGTCTCCGGCCGCGTGCGCTACGCCGCCTGCAACGACAGCATCTGCCTCCCCCCGCGCGAGGAGGCCTTCAGCGTCCGCCTCGTGGTGCAGTAGGACGCGCGCCCGTCGGCGGAACGGCCGCTTGACGAGGCTAGGGAGGATTTAAGCGCCCGCCGCGCCCGGCGAGACCGCCCACCGGACCTATCCCGGTGGGACGATGAAGCTCCTCCCCCTCGCCGCCTGCGCCCTCCTCCTCGGCTGCGACGGCGTCGTCGGCCTCCTCCCCGACACGCCCGCCGAGCCGCCCTCGGCCGAGTGGGGCGCGATGCTCGCCGCCGTCAACCGCCTCCGCGCCGAGGGGCGCGACTGCGGCGGCGAGCACTACGGCCCGGCCCCGCCGCTGGTCTGGAACGGCCGCCTCGAATCGGCCGCGACCGCGCACACGCGCGACATGGCCGCGCACGGCCACTTCGCCCACGTCGGCACCGACGGCAGCACCGTCGGCGACCGCGTCAGCCGGACGGGGTACGCGTGGCGCCGCGTCGGGGAGAACATCGCGCGGTACCAGGACTCGGTCGAGGAGGTGGTGTCGGACTGGGCGGCGAGCCCGGGGCACTGCGCCAACCTCATGAACCCGTCCTACGTCGAGTTCGGCGCGGCCGAGGAAGACCGGTACTGGACGCAGGTCTTCGCGCGGCCCCGCTGAGGCGGGCGTGGAGGGGCGCGGCTGGAGGCTCAGCCGGGTATCTTCCGGCCCCACGCCCGCCCCTCCATGCCCCGCCGCCGCTCCTCCTCTCGCCGCTCCTCGTCGTCGCGCCCCCCGCAGCTGCGCGGGAAGGCCCTCGTCATCGTCGTCGCGTTGGTGGCGCTGGGGTGGGCGGCGGTTCAGGCCCACGAGGCCGGGTGGATCGACCTCGGCCCGGTCTACGAGCTGCTGACGGGCCGCGAGCCGGCGCCGCGCCCGGACGAACCGGAAGGGGAAGGCCCCCAGGTACCCGGCCCGGCCGGCGACGGCACCCTCCGCCTCGTCTCCTGGAACATCGCCAACATGGGTGGCTCGAAGGACGCCGCCGAGATCGCCGTGATGGCCGACGTCCTCGCCCCCGCCGCCGACGTCGTGGCGATCCAGGAGGTCATCACGTCCGAGCCCGGGCAGGACGCGGTGGTCCGGCTGGCGACGGCGCTCCGGCAGCGCGGGGGGACGTGGGACTGGGTGATCTCCGAGCCGACGAGCGGGCGGGGGAGCGAGCGCTACGCCTTCCTCTGGCGCACCGACCGCGTCCGCCTCGACGGCCCCTGCCGCCTCGATGACGTTCTCGCCCCGCAGGTGGACCGCGAGCCGTTCCTCTGCGCCTTCACCACCGGCGGCGAGCCCGTCCTCGTCGCCTCCTTCCACGCCGTCCCGAGCAGCAAGGACCCCGAGCGCGAGAACGCCCTCCTCGACGGCCTCGACCGCCGCTACGACGCCGCCGACCTCGTCATCGTGGGCGACTTCAACCTCCCCGCGCGCCACAGCGCCTTCGACGCCCTCCGCGCACGGGGCTTCGAGGACGCCCTCGGCGACGCCCTCACGACGCTGAAGGCCGTGCGCACCCCCGCCGGCGAGCACCGCGCCAACCCCTACGACCACGTCTTCTACGAGACCGACGAACTCGCCGTCCGCCGCGCCGAGGTGCTCGACTTCGCCGCGCGCTACGCTGACCTCCGCGAGGCGCGCAACGTCTCGGACCACCTCCCGGTGCTGGTGGAGCTGGAGCGGTAGCGTCGCGCGTTCAACGTTGAACGTTCAGCGTGTCACGTCCCGGGGAGCCACGGCGGGGTTCGCGGGTAAGGACGCCTGAACCCGCCACCTCCGTCGCATGGGCAGCTCCCTTCGCATCGGCCGCATCGCCGGCATCGACGTGTACCTCCACTGGACGTTCGGCCTGCTGCTGGCCGGGGCGTTCGCGTTCTACCTCCTCGGCGGGGCGACCGTGCAGACGGCCGTGGCGGGCATCCTCCTCATCCTCGCCGTCTTCGCCTGCGTCGTCCTCCACGAGTTCGGCCACGCCCTCATGGCCCGCCGCTACGGCGTCCCGACGAAGGACATCACGCTCTACCCCATCGGCGGGGTGGCGCGGCTGCAGCGGATCCCGGAGCACCCCACGCAGGAGCTCCTCATCGCGGTGGCCGGCCCGGCCGTCAACGTCGTCATCGCCGCGCTGATCTGGGTCGGCGCCGTCGCCCTCGGCGCGCCGCTCGGGATGCCGACGGGGCTGGCCGACCCCGCGGGGCACTTCTGGCCCAACCTGTTCTGGATCAACGTCGTCCTCGTCGTCTTCAACATGCTGCCGGCGTTCCCGATGGACGGGGGCCGCGTCCTCCGCGCCCTCCTCGCCTACCGGCTCGACTACGCGCGGGCGACGCAGATCGCCGCGGCGGTGGGGCAGGGGATGGCGATCCTCTTCGGGTTCGCCGCCATCGTCGGCGGGAACTGGTTCCTCCTCTTCATCGCGCTGTTCGTCTACCTCGGCGCGCAGCAGGAGGCGCACGCGGCGCTGATGCGGACGGTGATCCGCGGCGTGCCCGTACGGCAGGCGATGGTGACGCAGTTCTCCACGCTCGGCCCCGCCTCCACGCTCGCCGACGCCGTGGACCTCCTCCTCTCCGGGAGCGAGCAGGAGTTCCCCGTGCTGGGGGTGGACGGGCAGGTCGCCGGCGTGCTCACGCGGAAGCGGCTCGTCCAGGCGCTCTCCGAGCGGGACCGGACGGCCCGCGTCTACGACGTGATGCAGCCGGCCTGCCGCCCCGTCGACGCCGGCGCGCCGCTCGACGAGGCGCTCGAGGCGATGCAGGAGGCGGAGTGCCCGATCCTCCCCGTCACGCACGCCGGCCGCCTCGTCGGCATCCTCACGCTGGAGAACGTCGGGGAGCTGATGATGCTGGCGAGCGCGGTCCGCCGCCGCGCCGGGGACTCGCGCCGCCCGTTCCCGGAGATGCGAGAAGCATGAGGGCGTGCGACGTTGAACGTTCAACGTCACACGCCCCTCGAATCAACCGCCGCGGCGGCGGTCGAACTGCTCCTGCTGCGGGGAGCCGGCGGGGACGGCCCACGGGTCCGGCGGGAGGTGCACCATCCGGATGGCGGGGTAGTCCTCACGGAAGACGAACGGGCTCGGCGGCCCCGAGATGTCCCGCCCGATGACGAGGACCATCGTGCCCTGGCGGTGGATCGTCGCGCCGACGGACGAGATCTCGTCGCCGCCGGTCTTCTGCCAGGCGTCGGTCCAGTTGTAGAGCCACTTCGCGTCGGGCTCGAGGAGGCGGACGCAGCCGTGGCTGGCGGGGCCGCTCGTCGGGAGGGCGTACTGGTGCATGTGGATGCCGCGCGTCTCGTGGAAGTTCATCACCCAGTACATCTCCCACAGCTCGTTCGACGCGGCCGGGTTGATGACGCCGGGGCTGAGCGTCGAGACGCGGTAGTCCTGCTTCCAGTTGATGTTGAAGCGGCCCGAGGGCGTCCGGTTGCTCTCGGCGCCGGTCGAGATGATCCCCCAGCGCTGGAGCTCGCCCCACTCGTAGGCCGCCCACGCCTGGATGTTCTTCTCGAGGATGACCACCTTGTCGATGTTCCGCGCGCCGGGGTAGTAGTGGGGTAACGGGGAGTAGGCGCGGAAGTCGAGGCCGAACTCGCTCGGCACGACGAGGGTGTCGCCGGGGTGGAGGTCCTCGAGGTCGTTCCGGTTGAGCAGCCACAGCAGCGGCTTGACGACGTCGCGGTCGCCGTAGCGGTTGTAGACGTCGAGGCGGGCCTGGAGCCGGTTCATCCCCTCGGGCACGACGTGGTAGCGGTAGTAGACGCGGGGCACCTCGTCGAGGCTGCCCGTCCGCCGCTCCATCGTGTCGATGAGCCAGGCCTCGCTGAAGTAGGTCACCTCGCCGCGGCGGGCGCTCTCCTCGAGGTCCTGCGAGATGAGGGCGTCGGCGGCCAGGGCGCCCTGCGCGCGGGCGGCGCCGGAGGCCGCGGCCAGGGCGAGGGCGAGGAGGGCGAGGCGGACGGGCACACGGCCCGCGAGCGGGATGCCCGTAAACGGGATCTTCGACTTCGACATGATCGGGCGGTGCTGTGGGTTCGTTCGGACGGTAGGAGTATACGATGTCGGACGGGGGCGGCTCCTTCACCGAGCCCTCGAACGCGGCAGGCGCGGCCCGTGGTGTGCCGCCGCCCGCGCGGGCTCAGAGCAACCTCCCTGCCGGAATCGGCGGCTCAGGCGCCGGCCGCGACGGGTTCGCCGAGGCCGAACACGCGGCCGTGCCAGCTCCGCCCGGCCGCCCGCTCGACGCCCCCGGCCCGCAGCGCGCCGACGGTCGTGGGGGTGAGGTCGAGGACGGGCGTGCCGGCGTTGACGACGCCGTCGCGGACGAGCCGGCGGAAGTCCGGGCGCGGCACGGCCTGGAGGGCGCCCTCGTCGTCGCGGTAGAGCACGGCCAGCGGCGGCAGCCACGCGAACCCGCCGGCCTCGGCCGCCGCCTCGACGGCGTGCTGCATCGCGTCGATCCCGCACCCCGAGACGCCGGCGTTCACCTCGCTCTCGTCGATGGCGGCGCCGACGGCGAGGACGCGGCTGAGCAGGAGGTCCGCGGCGGCGGGGACGGGGCGGGCGTGGGAGGTCCACCCGGCCGTGAAGGCGCGGACGCGGTCGAGGAGGGCGGCGGCCTCGGCGGCGTCGAGGTCGCGGTCGGCGGCGAAGAGCCAGAGGCGGGCCGCGTCGGGGAGGGGGGCGAGGAGCCCCGGGGGCAGCTTCGGCATGGGGTCGGGGAGTGGGTACGGCGGTACAGACGCCCCGGTGCGGTACCGGGATTCCGCGCTCGGGGCCTCAGCCCGCGAAGGCCGCGTGGTACCGGACGACCCCCGCCGCGCCGTCGAGCGCGCCGGGCACGAGGGCCAGCGCCATGAAGGCCTCCGGCGGCGCGTCGTACTCCGACCGGAGGCCGAAGCCCCCGGCGGGCGCGAACCCGAA